>DASVBE010000340.1:0-39579 GCA_036375995.1 Streptosporangiaceae bacterium
CCGCTGGTAGGCGTCCCGCAGCAACGACCCGACCGCGCCCTTGACCGCGCGCATCCGCTGCCCGGCGGCCATCGACCCGCTCGCGTCGACCGCGAACAGAACGAGGTTTCCCTCCCGCCCGATCCGCACGCTCTCCCGCAGATCAGCAGCCCGCAGCCGCGGCCGGGCCGGGCCGTCACGGCCCACCGTCCGGTCCCGGCCCGCCGCCAGGCTCCTGGCGGGCTGGGCCGTGTCCCCGGACCCGGAGCTGCTCACCCCGCGGCCAGCCATCCCATCCCGGCCCGCCCCCAGATTCCTGGCGCCTTGGCCCCTGTCCCCGGACCCCGGGCTGCCCACCCCGCGGCCAGCCATCCCGTCCCGGCCCGCCCCCGGGCTCCAGGCGCCCTGGCCCCTTTCCCCGGACCCGGCGCTGCCCACCCCGCGGCGTGCCCTGCCTGCATCCCCTGCCGCACCGGCGCTGCCCGCGACTGCCGGGCCGTCCGGCGCTGCAGTCGGCATCGCTTTCTCGCGGCGGGTCACGCCTGCCTCCCCCGCTGCACCTCGACCGCTTCCCGTGACAGCCTCGCCCGGCGCCGCAGGATACCCCCGCACCGCTTCGGGACCTTGCGTCGCTATACGGCCCTGGGCCGCGTCGGCGCTTCGCGTAATGAACTTTCTGCCGGCGGCCTCGCCCGCGAGGCGGTGCGCGGCCGCGCGGAGGGTGGCGGGCAGGTGGACCGAGTGCGCGCGGCCCACCGGGCGGCGGGCACCGGCCTGGCGGCCCAGCGGGGTGCGCGCGGCCGAGCGGCGGCCGGGCGCGCCCTGGCCGATGCCGCTGACGGCCAGCAGCCGGGTGCGGTAGGCCTCGCTGGGCGGGACGGTCTGGGCCGCGGGCGCCGGAGCGGACGGGTCCGGCTGCGGATCGGCCGGGGGCGGCGCAGCCGAGGGCGGGGCAGCCGGCGGCGCGGCCGCGTTACCGGGCGGCGGGCCGCCGTCGTCCTGGCCGGGCGGGGGCGCGCCGCCACCGGGCGGCGGGGGTGGCGTGGACGGCGGGCTGCCGTCGTCGTCCGGGCCGTCCGGCGGGCTGGAAAGGGCTTCCTCGAGCGCCTCGTCGAGGGCCTTCTCGTCCAGGCCGGGGGCGTCGAACGGGTCGCGGCGGCGGCGGTGCGGCAGCGCCAGCCTTGCCGCCTGCCGGATGTCGTCCGGGCCGACCTCGGCCCGGCCGTGCCAGGCGGCCAGCGCGATCGCGGTCCGCGCGGTGACCAGGTCCGCGCGCAGGCCGTCTACCTCGAAGGACGCGCACACCGCGCAGATCTGGTCCAGCGCGGCGTCCGGCAGCCGGACCGAGCCCAGCCGTTCCCGGGCCTGCGCCACCTGGGCGGCCAGCCGCGCGGTCTCGCCGGCCCACCGCGCGGCGAACCCGGCCGGATCCGCCTCGTAGGCCAGGCGGCGGCGGACCACCTCGGCGCGCTGCGCGGGGTCCCGGCTGGCCGCCGCCTCGACGGTCAGCCCGAACCGGTCGAGCAGCTGCGGGCGCAGCTCGCCTTCCTCCGGGTTCATCGTGCCGACCAGCAGGAACCGGGCCGCGTGCCGGACCGAGACGCCCTCCCGCTCGACGTAGTTGACGCCCAGCGCGGCCGCGTCGAGCAGCAGGTCGACCAGGTGGTCGTGCAGCAGGTTGACCTCGTCGACGTAGAGAATGCCGCGATGCGCGGCGGCCAGCAGGCCGGGCTCGAACGCGGCCACCCCGGCGGTCAGCGCCCGCTCGATGTCCAGCGACCCGGACAGCCGGTCCTCGGTGGCGCCGACCGGCAGCTCGGCCAGCCGGGCCGGGCGGCGGTCCCGGCCAGCGCCTGCGCCGTCCTTATCTGACTGGGCCGGATGCGGGCCGTCCGGGCAGCCCGGGTCCGGGGCATCGGGGTCACAGCTGAACCGGCAGCCCTCCGCCACGTCCACCGACGGCAGCAGCCCGGCCAGCCCGCGGACCAGCGTCGACTTGGCGGTGCCCTTCTCGCCGCGGACCAGGACCCCGCCGATCGCCGGGGACACCGCGTTGAGCAGCAGCGCCAGCTTGAGGTCGTCCATCCCGGCGATCGCGGCGAACGGGAACGCCGTGCCGCCGCCGTAGTGCCACGTGGTCTGTGCCGCCATCCTCAACCGTCGCCCTTCCCGGGTTCCGCGCCCGAAGCCGGCCTGCGATGGCCGGAGTTCCTGGCTCCCGGGACAGCGCTTGCCCTGGCCACGGCAGTAGCCGCGGGGCTCGCTCCCCGGTCACAGTTGCGGGACAGCCCCGGGCTCGCACCGGGTTCCTCCGCCTGCGCCATCGTGGCCTCAGCATCGCACAGGCCGCTATCTGGCCGGGCGCGCCGCCCCGCGCCGATACACTGGGCGGCGCGCAGCCGGGGCTGCCGGGCCACCGGGTGCCTGCTGCGCGAGTGACGCGAGCCGGGCGCAATCAGGCCCGGCCGCCGTCGCCTGCCAACCTGCCCAGGCTGCGGGCCGTGCGAGCGCCCGGCGGCACAGCTCACCAGAACCGGGTTTGTCCTGCGCTGATCCGATAGCGAAACCCGTTCAAACCCGGTACAACCAACCGATGGACACAGGTCAATACACGTGAATGGAGCATTGATGGGGGACACGGGTTCCCGGGTACTGGTGACGGGCGGTTCCGGCTTCATCGGGCGGCGGCTGGTCCGCGCGCTGCTGGCGGCCGGCCACGACGTCACGGTGGTGGACAAGCGGCCCTTCCCCGGCGACGACGCGATCCACATGGTCCAGGGCGATCTGCTCGACCAGGCCGTGGTGGAGAAGTCGGTGGCGCCGGGCACCGAGGCCATCTTCCACCTCGCCGCCATCACCCGGGTGCTGCTCTCGGTCGAGGACCCGGTCGGCACGCACGCGCTGAACGTGACGGCCACCGCCGCGCTCCTGGAGCAGGCCAGGCTCAAGGGCGTGGGCACGTTCATCCTCGCCTCCACCAACGCGGTGACCGGCGATGTGGGCCGGGACACGATCACCGAGGACATCGCGCTCCGCCCGCTCACCCCGTACGGCGCGACCAAGGCGGCCGGCGAGATGCTGCTCGGCGCGTACAGCGCCTGCTACGGCATCAAGGGCTGCGCGCTGCGGTTCTCCAACGTGTATGGCCCGGGCATGGCCGAGAAGGACAGCTTCATCCCGCGGATCATGCGGGCCGCGGCGTCCGGGGGCGGTGTCCAGGTTTACGGCGACGGCACCCAACTGCGCGATCTGGTGCACGTGGACGACATCGTCGCCGGTATCTTCGCGGCATGGCGGGGCGGAGTGACCGGTCCCATGATCCTGGGGGCCGGTGAGTCGGTGTCCGTCAACGACATGCTGGCCGCCGCGCGCAGCGTGACCGGGGCCGAGCTCCCCGCCGAGCACATCCCGGCCAAGGCCGGCGAGATGCCCGCGGTGATCGTCGACATCTCGGTCGCCCGGGCGGCGGGCTACCAGCCCACGCATGACCTGAAGTCGGGCCTGGCCACGGTGTGGCCAGAGTTCTCCGGAGTGGAGGCAGGACAGTGACCAGCGCGCAGGTGGACAACGCCGCGATCGACACAAAGGCGGTCGCCGCGTTCGTCGCCGAGTACGGTGAGCGCGCCACGGCGCTGCCGCCGCTGGCGATCGTGATCGCGGCCTACAACGAGCAGGGCGCGATCGGCCCGGTCGTCGAGGCGCTGCCCAAGGAGGTGCTGGGCCAGGCCACCGCGGTGATCGTGGTGTCCGACGGGTCGAAGGACGGCACCGTGGCCGAGGCGTCCGCGGCCGGGGCGCTGGTCTGCGACCCGAAGGTCAACCGGGGCCAGGGCGCCGCGCTGCGGCTCGGCTACCGGCTGGCCCGCGAGGGCGGCGCGGAGTACATCGTCACCACCGACGCGGACGGGCAGTACAACCCGGACGAGATCGAGCTGCTGATGGAGCCGATCCTGGCCGGCGAGGCTGACTTCGTGACCGGCTCACGCCGGCTGGGCAGCGAGGAGACCAAGGACCCGGTGCGCAAGGCCGGCGTGCGGTTCTTCGCCCTGGCCATCAGCGTGCTCACCGGCCAGAAGATCAGCGACACCACGTTCGGCCTGCGCGCAATGCGCTCCGAGGTGACCGGCGCGGTTCTGCTCGAGCAGCCCCAGTACCAGGCGTCCGAGCTGCTGATCGGGGTTATCACGCACGGCTACCGTGTCGTCGAGCGGCCCGCGACGATCCACAAGCGCCAGGTCGGCAAGTCCAAGAAGGGCAACAACGCGTTCTACGCGCTGCAGTTCGCCAAGGTGGTCGGCACCACCTGGTGGCGCGAGCGTCAGCGCCGGGGCTCGGTCTCCGCGGCCGCGCCGGCCGCGGCCGGGCCGCCCGCCGCCGAGCCGGTGGCCAGCGCGAACGGGGCCGGGTCCACGGCGGCCGCGACGTCCTCCGCTAGCGGGAGCTCCGAGCCGGACTCGTCGGTCAGCGGCGCCGCCAGCCTCGCGGCGCGCGGCCCGCGGCGGTCGGCGAAGAGCACGTAGTGGAAGATCACGAACCGGGTCAGGAACGTTAGGCAGTTCGCGGCGAAGTAGGCGCCCGCCACGAAGATCACGCGCTCGAGGTTGCCCAGGTGCCAGTCCCTGGCAGCCTCGTGCGCGATCTTCGTCGCGGTGACCAGGATGATGATCGTGAAGACGGAGATGGCCCAGAACGGCAGCGTCTCCTTGAGCAGGTTCGGGCGGCCCTTGCGCTCCCAGGTCCAGCGCGTCATGAAGTAGCTGACGAGGGCGCCGGCAAACCACGCCGCGACCGAGGACCGGCCGGGCGCCAGCTTGAAGATCCCGTAGCAGGCCAGCAGGGTCAGCTCGCTGGTGCCGGCGGAAACCAGGGCGGCGAGCACGAACCGGCTGAACCGCTTGCCGAACTGAGATCGGACGAAGGTGCTCAGCTTGGCGGGGACAGACCGAATCAGGGCCATTGTTTTCCTAGCTTCGGGGAGCCGGCGGGCCAGGAAGGGCACCAGCCGCTGGGACATTATGCGTCGGTAGGACACGTATACAGTACGGGAACTCGCCGGCCGCCGCCGTGAGGTCGGGGCATGTGCCGGCAAGCCCGTCAGGCGACGCGGCCCCCGAGGTTGCGTGGCGCATCCCAGTCCGTACCCCCGGATTGCGAGCTGAACCACGGGTGCTGGCCGCGGCCGCGGCAGAACACGGCCAGCCGCCCGGACGGCCCGGCGGCCACCGCCGGCCCGCTGCGGACCCGGGAAATCCCGGCCGGGCGGGCCGGTACCAGATCCCGCGCGGCCCGCGGACCGCGTACCACAGCTGGCCGTCCCGGGCCCTACAGTGGCGGTGGGCAAAGCCGGGTACCGGCAGGGTCAGCCTGGACGCGGGCGAAGGGTGGCGAGCGCTGATGACCGTGGCGTGCCGCCGCCGGGCCGCGGCTGGGTCCCTCGCCGGGCCCGTCGCTGGAGCCGTGGCCGCGGTGCTGGCGATGACGCTGGCCGGGTGCAGCTCCGGCGGGGCGTCCACGCCGTCGCCGGCGCCGTCCCCGGCTCCGCCGGCGGCCGCCGCGGCGGCGTCCGCCAGCCCGTCCGCCCCGTCCTCGCCCCCGCCGCTGACCAGTGCGCAGCGGCGGAAGCTGGCCCGGCTGTACCTGGCTGTGGCCGAACCCGCCAACAAGGCGCTGGACCACGAGGTCGACGCGTTCGACGACGCCCAGCACGACGACCTGGCCAAGGCGATCGCCGCGCTGCACGGCCAGGTCAGGATCGAGCGCAGCTTCGACCGGAAACTGGGGGAAATCACTTTCCCACCGCCGGTCGACGTGATCGCGCACCTGCTGGTCCTGGCCAACCGGCAGCGGATCGCGCTGACCCTGCAGGAGGCGAAGGCCACCTCCGTGGCCGGGCTGGCCACGTTCCGCAAGCGGCACGCGGCCGCCGACGAGGCGGTGGAGCGGCAGGTCCGCCTGATCCGCGAGCTGCTGGGCCTGCCGCCCCCCGAGACCAGCTGAGACCTAAGCCGCGGCCAGCCGCGGCTGCTGCCGGGCCTGGATCCGCCGCATCAGCGCGGTCCGCTCGGCCGCCGTCCATGCTGTCGTGGTCAGCAGGTACAGCCCGGCCGCGAGCGGCACGAAGGCCGCGATCACGATCGTCAGGTACGGCAGAACGCGGGTCAGCCAGCCCGCCGCGCCGCCCGGCCGGACCGCCGCGGCCGCCCCGGGTGCCGCCGCCCCAGCCGCCCCAGCCACCCCGGCCGCGGCGGTGAACCGCCGGGCCAGCCGCACCGCGGCCCAGCTCACCAGCGCGAGCAGCGCGAACAAGCCGAGGAACACCGCGCCGTGCGCGCTCCACGGGCCCGCCCCCGCCAGCCACCGGCTGCCCAGCGGAACGCCGAGCAGCTGATCCGACAGCAGGGCGTTGGGGTGCCCGCTGATCACCGGGGTGAGGAAGAGGCGGTACAGCACGCTGAAGAACGGCCACTGGGCCAGCAGCGGCAGCAGCCCGGCGAACAGGCTGGTGCCCTCCCGCTGCTGCACCGCGGTCAGCTCGCGGCGCAGCCGTTCCGGCTGGTTCTTGTACCTGCGCTGCAGCTCGGCCAGCTGCGGCAGCAGCCGGGCCTGCGCGGCCTGGCCGCGGACCGCGTAGTAGCTGAGCGGGAGCAGGGCCACCCGCAGCGCGATCGTGACGGCGACGATCGCGGCCGCCCCGGCCAGGCTGCCGGCCAGCGGGCTGAGGACAGAGATAACGGAAGTCAGGACGTGATAGCCGGCCCGGACGGCGGCGTCGAGCAAAGCGAACATGACAGGAACCCCTCCAGCGGGTCAGGACATGGATGACAGCTGGAGACGGCCGCATGGCCCGCCACGCGCCGGGCCCCGGCCGGGCGCACGGCACCATGGCCGCACGCCGGCCGTCAGGACCGGGCGCACAGCACTATGGCCGCGCCCCGGCCATCAGGACCGGACGGGTGAGGAAAAGCGGAGTCAGGCGGCCGCCGGGACCGCGCCCGGGGCCCGGGGCCGCGCCCGGCCCGCCGCATCGGGGTCGGTCAACCGCTGGAATCGCGCTGACCAGGACTTCTGCCGGATGGCTGCGGCCCGCCGCCGCATCGGCGCCACGGTCAGCGCCGCGGCGGTGGCGGCCACCCTGGCCACGGCCAGGGCCAGCAGCCCGGCCAGCACCAGGGCGCCCACAGCGAGCAGCCCGGACGGCGTGACCACGCTCTGCCACACCCCGGTGAGCTGCCCGATCAGCGTCAGCAGCCCGGAAAGCACCGCCATGCGCTCAAGTCTAAGCAGCGCCGGCCCGGCCATCTGGTCCCCGCAGGCAATTCCGCCCACAGCGGACCGGCACACCAGGGATAACGCGTCGCGTTAATAACGCGACGCGTTATCAAGGGCTGTGTGCTGCGCTCTCTCCGGGACAAGGACCCCGAGGCGATCTGGCACCGGCAGAGATCACGGCGGTTAGATGGCCCCACTCAGCGCGTGGCCGGGCGCAAGCTGGCCATGCTTGACGCCGCGGAGACCCTGACGGATCTGCTCATTCCGCCCGGGAACCGCCTGGAGAAGCCGCCACGGCGGATCAACGAGATCATGCACGGCCAGCGCCGCATCTCTGCGGCCACCGCGCTGTGCCTGGCCCGCTACTTCGGCACCTCGGAGCGGTTCTGGATGAACCTCCAGGCCCGGTACGACCTCGAGGTCGAGAAGGACCGGCTCGGCGACGCGCTCGACGAGATCCAGCCGCTCAGCGCGGCAGGCTGACCGCGGGACCTGACCCCGGGCCGCGGTCAGCCTGCTTCGCCGCCTTCGATTGTGCCTTCTGTGGCCAGGAAGGCCTGCTGGAGCTGGTCGAGCGTGGCCGGGTCGGGCTTGGCCCACAGGCCGCGCTGGGCGGCCTCGAGCAGCCGCTCGGCGATGCCGTGCAGCGCCCACGGGTTGGCCTGCGCCAGGAACGCCCGGTTGGTCTCGTCGAACACGTACGACGCGGCCAGCTGCTCGTACATCCAGTCCTCGACCACGCCCGCGGTGGCGTCGTAGCCGAACAGGTAGTCCACGGTCGCCGCGAGCTCGAACGCGCCCTTGTAGCCGTGCCGCTGCATGGCCGCGATCCACCGCGGGTTGACCACCCGCGAGCGGAACACCCGGCGGGTCTCCTCGGCCAGTGTCCGGGTCTTGACCGCGTCGGGCACGGCCGAGTCGCCGATGTAGGCCGCCGGGCTGCGGCCGGTCAGCGAGCGGACCATGGCGACCATCCCGCCGTGGTACTGGAAGTAGTCATCGGAGTCGGCGATGTCGTGCTCGCGCGTGTCGGTGTTCTTCGCCGCCACCGCGATCCGGCGGAAAGCGCCTTCCATGTCCCGGCGCGCTTCCCGGCCGTCCAGGCCGGCGCCGTAGGCGTAGCCGCCCCAGACCGCGTACACCTCGGCCAGGTCGCCGTCGTCCCGCCAGTTGCGGGCGTCGATCAGCGGCAGGAGCCCGGCGCCGTAGGCGCCCGGCTTGGAGCCGAAGATCCGCGTCGTGGCCCGCCGCCAGTCGCCGTGGCCGGCCACGTCGGCCGTCGCGTGCGCGCGCAGGTAGTTGTCCCCCGGCGGCTCGTCCAGCCCCGCCACCGTGGAGATCGCGTCGTCCAGCAGGGCGATCACGTGCGGGAACGCGTCCCGGAAGAACCCGGAGATGCGCAGCGTCACGTCGATCCGCGGCCGGCCCAGCTCGGAAAGCGGTATCACCCCGAATCCGGTCACCCGCCGCGACGCGTCGTCCCACACCGGGCGGCAGCCGATCAGCGCGAGCACCTCGGCGATGTCGTCGCCCTGGGTCCGCATCGCCGACGTGCCCCACACGGTCAGCCCGACGCACCGCGGATACGACCCCTCGTCCGCCAGGTGCCGGGCCAGCAGCGAATCGGCCAGCGCCCGCCCGGTGTCCCACGAGTTGCGCGACGGGATCGCCTTCGGGTCGACCGAGTAGAAGTTCCGCCCGGTGGGCAGCACGTTGACCAGCCCGCGGGTCGGCGACCCGGACGGCCCGGCCGGGATGTACCCGCCGGAAAGCGCTGTCAGCACCGCGTCGATCTCCCCCGACGTGGCGGCCAGCCGCGGCACCACCTCCCGCGCCGCGAACTCCAGCACGGAGGTGACGTTCCGCCGTACCGTTTCGTCCACCGCGCGGCCCGCGCCAGCCCCGTCGGCGCCAGTCCCGCCCGCATCAGCCCCGTCGGCGCCAAGCCCCGCGCCCGCACCGGCGCCAGGGCCCGCGCTCGCGCCTGCGCCGAGCACCGCGTCGCACACCTCGCCGGCCGCGCCCGCGTCCCAGCCCACCGCGGCAAGCCCTTCCACCAGCGCCCGCGCCGTCCCCTCGTACGCGTCGGTGTCCCCGCGCGACCCGCCCGCCACGTCCAGGCCCAGCGCGGTCCGCAGCCCGGGCAGCGCCCCGGACGTGCCGCCCCACACCTGCGCCGACCGGAGGATCACCAGCACCAGATTGACCAGCGCTTCCCCCTCCGGCGCGGCGCCCAGGATATGCAGCCCGTCCCGGATCGCGGCGTCCTTCACCTCGCACAGGTAGCCGTCGATGTGCAGCACGAAGTCGTCGAACTCCGCCGCCTCCGGGGCCTGCTCCACACCCAGGTCGTGGTGCAGCTGGGCGGTCCGGACCAGGGACCAGATCTGCGCCCGCACCGCGGGAAGCTTGTCCGGGTCCAAGGCCGCCACCGCGGCGTACTCGTCCAGCAGCTGCTCGAGCCGGGCCAGGTCACCGTAGGTGTCCGCGCGGGCCATCGGCGGCACCAGGTGGTCGATGATCACCGCGTGGCCGCGGCGCTTGGCCTGGGTGCCCTCCCCCGGGTCGTTGACGATGAACGGGTAGATCAGCGGCACGTGGCCGAGCACCGCGTCCGGCGCGCATCCCGCGGACAGCCCCAGGCCCTTGCCCGGCAGCCATTCCACCGTGCCGTGCTTGCCCAGGTGCACGATCGCGTCCGCGCCGAACTCCTCCTCCAGCCAGCGGTACGCGGCCAGGTAATGGTGCGACGGCGGCAGCTCCGGGTCGTGGTAGATGGCGACCGGGTTCTCCCCGAAGCCCCGCGGCGGCTGGATCATCAGCAGCACGTTGCCGAACCTCAGCGCGGCCAGCACGATGTGGCCGTCGTCGGTGTACAGCTCACCGGGCGGCGGGCCCCAGTGAGAGTCAATCGCCGCGCAGATCCCGTAATCCATCGTCTTTCGCCAGCGGAGCAGGGACGGCACCGGTATGCGCACGTCGGCGGCGCGGAGCTGCTCTTCGGTGAGCCACTCGGTGTCGTGCCCGCCGGCCGCGATGAGCGTGTGGATGAGCTCGTCGCCGTCCTCCGGAAAGCCCTTCCCGAGGTCGTAGCCCTCCTCCCGGAGGCGCCGGAGCAGCCGGACGGCCGACGCCGGCGTGTCCAGGCCGACGGCATTCCCGACGCGTGCGTGCTTGGTCGGGTACGACGACAGCACGATCGCGATTCGCTTGGCCGGGTTTGGTTTATTACGCAGCCGGGCGTGCCGGACGGCCAGCCCGGCCAGCCGCTCCGCGCGCTCAGGATCCGCGCGGTACACCGGGATGCCGTCCGGGCCCTCCTCCTTGAACGAGAAGGGCACGGTGATCAGCCGGCCGTCGAATTCCGGGATTGCCACCTGCATGGCCGCGTCCATCGGGGTCAGCGCCGCGGACGAGGCCGCCCACTGCTCGCGGGAGCTGGTCAGGCACAGCCCCTGCAGGACCGGGACGCCCAGGGCGGCCAGCGCGCCGGCGTCCCAGTCGCCGTCCGCCGCGCCAGCCGCGTTCGACCCGCCCGCGGCCAGGACCGTGGTGATGACCGTGTCCGCCTGGCCGAGCAGGCCGATTAGCTCCGGGTCCGGGTGCCGCAGCGAGGCGCAGAACACCGGCAAGGGCTTTCCGCCCTGCTCGCTGATCGCCGCGCACAGCGTGTCCACGAACGCGGTGTTGCCGGACAGCTCGTGCGCCCGGTAGTAGACGACAGCCACGACCGGGCGCGGGGCTGCTCCCCCGCCAGGAGCCGGCGCCGGCTCCGGCGCCAGCGGCAACTCGGGCGGCGCGGCAGATTGCGGCGGCGCGGCAGACCGCGGCGGCGCGCCGGGCAGGACGTGCACGCCGTGCTGCGGCATGGCCGTGGGCGGGGCGAAGCCCTCGCCGGTCAGCAGGACCGTGTCGGACAGGAAGGCGGCCAGCTCGCGCAGGTTGGCCGGGCCGCCTTCGCGCAGGTAGCCGAGCGCTTCGGTGACCGTGCCCGCGGCGACCGTGGACTGCGCCATCAGGCCGGCGTCGGGCGCCGCCTCACCACCAAGGATGATCAAAGGGAGACCGGTGGCGCGCAGCGCCTCGATCCCGCCCGGCCACGCCTCGCGGCCGCCGAGCAGGCGCAGCACGGCCAGGTCCGCGCCGCGGGCCAGGCCGGCGACCGCGTCCGGCGGGGTGCGGGCGGGGTTGGCCACCCGGTAGTCGGCGCCTGAGGCGCGGGCAGCGAGGAGTTCGGTGTCGGCGGTGGAGAGCAGCAGGATCGTCGGCACAGCCACGATCCTCGCAGACCGGGATTGCACCGCCAGGCTGGAGGGTTGGTGCTGGTGATCACCGTGCTGTGATCACCGTGCTGTGATCACCGGGCTGGTGATCACCGTTCGGCAGGCCGCCGGATGACCGCTGGCCGGGAAGCGTTCGGAGGAGCATGCGGATCGGGCAGATCGCCATCGACGTGGCACCGCTGCGGGAGAGCCGGGATTTCCGCTGGCTGTACTCCGGGCAGATGGCCTCTCTGGCGGGCAACATGCTGGCCACGACCGCGGCGAACTGGCAGGTCTACACCCTGACGCGGTCGCCGCTGGCGGTCGGCCTGGTCACCCTGGCGGACAGCACCGGGATGCTGATCGGCCTGCTGGCCGGCGGCGTCCTGGCCGACCACAGGGACCGGCGGCAACTACTTTCCGCGGTCCGGGTGCCGCAAGCCTTGCTCGCCGCCGGGCTGATGGTCAACAGCCTGGTGCCGCACCCGCTGCTCTGGCTGATCTACGCGGTGACCCTGGCCATCGGGCTGACCGCCGGGCTGGCGTCACCCGCCTCGTCGGCCGCGCTGCCCGCTCTGGTCGGCACCCGCCGGCTGGCCGCGGCGACCGCGCTGAACTCGATGAGCCGGCAGCTGGCCACGCTGGCCGGGCCCGCGATAGCGGGCTGGCTGATCGCCGGGCCCGGGGTGGCGGCCTGCTACGCAACCGACACGGTGGGCTTCATCGCGTTCGGCATCGCGACCCGGTTCATCCGGCCGCTGCCCCCGCAGGGGGTGACCAGCCGGCCGGGGCTGCGGTCGCTGGGCGAGGGGTTCCGGTTCGTCAGCCACAGCGGCGTGCTCGGCGGCATCCTGCTGGTCGACACCAGCGCGATGATCTTCGGCATGCCCGCCGGGCTGTTCCCGGCCATCGCCACCGAGCACTTCCACGGCGGCCCGTCGACGTTCGGTCTGCTCACCGCGGCGCCCGCGGCCGGGGCCGTGCTCGGCGCGCTGACCAGCGGCTGGACCAGCCACCTGCGCCGGCCCGGTCTGGTCGTGATCGGCGCCGGGACGGCGTGGGGCGGCGCGGTGATCGGCTTCGGCCTGGCCCCCAGCCTGGCGGTGGCGCTCCTGTTCCTGGCGCTGGCCGGGATGAGCGACCTGATCTCCGAGGTGCTCCGCAACGCGCTGCTCCAGCACTACACTCCCGACGCGCTGCGCGGCCGGGTCAGCAGCCTGTACCTCGCCCAGGTAACCAGCGCCCCGGCGATCGGCAACGTGGAGGCCGGCGCGGTGGCGCAGCTGTTCTCACTGACGGTTTCCGTGGTCAGCGGCGGGATCGCCTGCGTGGCCGGGGCGCTGCTGCTGGGCGCGCTGGTCCCGGCGGTGCGGAAGGCGACGCTCGACCCGGCGGAGCCGCCGGGGCTGCCGGAGCCGCCGGGGCTGCCGGAGCCGCCAGGGCTGCCGGGGCTGCCGGGCAGCGGACCAGGCGACGGATCAGGCGATGGCGCAGGCGACGGCGGCCCGGACGAACCTGGCGGGCCGCTTCAGCAGGAGGGCCGGATCACGGCCTGACGTCGAACTCCGGCTCGGGCGGGCCGGGGCGTCCTGGCGGGCAGACCGGGGCGTGGTGCGCGGCGCCGGCCGGCGTGCGCATCCCCGGAATGCTCATCAGCCGCAGCGTGAGCAGGCTGCCCGCGCAGACCGCGGCCAGCACCGCGTAGGGCACCAGGTCCGAGGTGGCCTGGGCGATCGCGCCGCTGGCCGCGGCGGCGATGCCCTGGCCGCCGGCCCAGGCGAAGTTGGCCAGCCCGAACGCCAGGCCCTGGTGCAGCTCGATCCGGTCCGCGCCCGCGGACAGGACCGCCGAGGACGGCGCGAACAGGGTGCCGAACGCGGGCGCGCCGAGGATCAGGAACCCGATCAGCAGGCCGGCCGGGCGGAGCACCGGGGCCAGCAGGCTGACCGCCACGCCGACCGCGAGCGAGATCCGCACCGGCACGATCGCGCCGCGCCGGTCGGCCAGCCGCCCGGCCACCGGGGACAGGAAGGTCTCCACCGCGGCGGCGCCCAGGAACATTGCGCCGATCGCCGCCGCGGGCGCGCCCAGCCGGGCCAGCCGCAGCGGGAGCAGCACGTCGATCACGCCGAACGCCAGGCCGGCCACGGTGGTCAGCCACATGCCCATGGCCACCTGCCGGTCCCGCAGCGCGGGCAGTGTGGCCCGCAGCGGCTGCACGGGCTCGGGCGGCGGCCGCGGCACGAAGAACGCCACCACCATCAGGATCGTGCCCAGGACCGCGGCCGCGCCGAACGCCGGCCGGGTGCCCACCACGGCCGCGATCGCGCCGGTGACCGGGCCGAACAGGGCCCCGACGATGGCCGCGGCCAGCGCGAGGCCGAGCAGCTCACCGCGCCGCTCCGGCGGCGCCGCCGAGGCCAGCCAGGCCATCCCGGCGCCCCAGGTGCACGCCCCGGCGATGCCCTGGACGAACCGGGCGATGTCCAGCACCAGCGCCGTCGTGCCGAACGCGAACACCAGCGTGGACACGCTCATCAGGCCCAGGCCGAGCAGCACGATGCGCAGGTAGCCGAGCCGGGCGGTGAGCGCTCCGCCGGGCAGCGCGCCGATCAGCGTGCCCAGCGGGTAGGCGGCGACCAGCAGGCCCGCACCAGACTTGGAAAGCCCGGCGACGTGGGTGTAGTGCGGCAGGAGCGGGGTGAGCGCGGTGAAGAACACCGTGTCGACCAGCACGATCACGCACACGAACGCGAGCAGGGCCAGCACCGGACGGGCCAGGCCCAGCCGCAGCCTCGCCAGTGCCATGCCGCTCCGTTCCGTCCCGTTCATTACCCGGCTGCCGGCCGCCGGGATCTTGCCTCTACTTTCGCTTACCTGCCTATATTCGCCGCAGCCGGGTCACCTGGTCACCGGGGTTTCCGCCCACGGGCCGCGCGACCGGGCTGGCCTGCGGGTCTCCCTGAGCGCCAGGGAAAGCGGTGGCCGTGCCCTGGCTCGCGCTCGCGCCAGGGCACGGCCGCCGGATGCGGTGGCTAACTCACGCAGCTGAACCCGGCGCCCCCTGCCCCGGGCCGGGAACGCCGGAACCATGGCCCCAGGCGCCGGGATCACCCGCGCCCATGCCCTTCTCCACCTTCGTGACCTTCAGGTTCCGGTCGAACTTCACGGTGACGAGAGAGCCGTCGGCCTTCTTCATGTGCACCTCGTACGCGCCGTCACCCGCATCGGTCTCGATCCGGTACACGCTGCCGCCGGGAACGGCCCTGAGCGCCGCCGCACGGAGCGTCGCGGCCGTCGCGGCCGTGACGCTTTTCTCGTCCGGCCGGACTGGCCGGGCGCCGCCCGGTCCCGGTCGCCCCGGATGGCTGCCCGCGGACGGCGCGGCACTGGCACTGGCCGTGGGCGCGCTGCTGGAAGCGGATGCGCTCACCGCGCTGGCGAGGACACCCCCGCCGATTGCGCCCGCCGCCAGCAAGCCCGCGGCGCCAGCCCACCTTCTCTTCCGCCCTCCGGCGTTAGCCGAGTTGTTCATGATGTGGCCTCCTTGTGGCAATGGCCGCCAGCGTGGCGGCCATTGCCCCCAACGTGACCCCCTGACCTGCTGGTTTCTTCCAGCAGGGCTATGCCCTGCCTATGACCATGGGGCCGTGGATCGCGACGGACCAGGTCACTGAGCCTGGCGAACCGCGCTCACCTGGGCCGCGCCGGTCCCGGAGGCGGCCCTGATCCCGGGAGTTGACAGGATGCCCAATTGGCTATACAAATTAGCTTGTTAGCTACTAAGATTAGCCAACTGCAGTAGAAAGCCCTTTCCACCAAGGAGGCCCGCGGACATGTCGGTCACGAAGTTCCTCGATGTCCCCGGCGGCCGGATCGCGTACGACGACACCGGCGAGGGCCCGCTGATCGTCTGCACCCCGGCCATGCTCGACCTGCGCTCGGAACTGAGGTTCCTGGTCCCGCTGCTGGTCCGCGCCGGTTTCCGGGTGGTGACCGTGGACCAGCGCGGTATGGGCGAGACCACGGGGCCGTGGCCGGAGTACGGCAGCACGCCGCTGGCCCATGACCTGATGGCGCTGATCCGGCACCTGGACGCCGGGCCGGCCATCATCTACGGCACCTCGAACGGCGCGGCGGCCGGCGTCTACGTCGCGGCCGAGGCGCCCGAGCTGGTCCGCGGGCTGGTGCTGGTGGCGCCGTTCGTCCGGGACGGCAAGATGAACACGGTGCAGCGGCTGACCATGAGCCTGATGCGGATCCCCGGGCTGGCCGCCCCGCTGTACCTGTCGTACTTCCCGAAGTGGGAGCCGAACAAGCCGGCCGACTTCGCTGAGCACAAGGCCCGGCTGGCGGCCAACCTGAAGGAGCCGGGCCGCGAGGGCGTGGTCAAGGCCTACCTGCTGCAGCAGTCGCACGCCGAGGCCGAGGCCCGGCTGGGCAAGGTCAGCGCGCCGGTCACGGTCATCATGGGCACCGGCGACGTGGACTGGCCCGACCCGGTGGCCGAGGCCCGCTGGGTCTGCGACCGGCTGTCCGCCGACCTGACCCTGCTGGACGGGGCCGGCCATCACCCGCACGTGGAGTTCCCTGAGAAGATCGCCGACGTGGTAATCGCTTTCCAGCGGCAGCTGGATGCCTAGAGCGGGCCTGACCGCCGCGGACGTTGTCCAGGCGGCCGCCGACATTGCCGACGAGCGCGGCTACCAGCAGCTGACCATCGGCCTGGTCGCCGCGCGCCTCGGCATCCGCGCGCCGTCGGTGTACAAGCACGTCAGCGGGCTGGCCGAGCTCCAGCACCAGCTCGCCACCCGGGCCATGGCCGAGCTCGGCGACGCGGTCGCCACCGCGGTGGCCGGCCGGGCCGGCCGCGACGCGCTGGCCGGGCTCGCGCGGGCCTGCCGGGATTACGTGGTCGCCCATCCCGGCCGCTACGCGGCCACCGTCGGCGCCGGGTTCGCCGGCCCCGGCGACCCGCTGCTGGCCGCCAGCGCCCGGGTCATCGAGCTGATCGCCGCGGTGCTGCGCGGCTACGACATCCCCGGGCCGGACCTGGTGCACGCGATCCGCACCGTGCGCTGCGTGCTGCACGGCTGGTGCATGCTGCAGCTCACGAACGCCTTCCAGTGGTCAGGGGACGTCGAGGAGTCGTTCGAGCAGCTGATCAGTTTTATGGATTACGGTTTGCGGGGCGCGGGTCACACTGACCCCGGCTGAGCGGGCCGCTCCATCCAGCGCCGGCTGCGGGGCAGGTCGGTGTAGCCGAACTGGGTGTACATGGTCCGCTCGGGGGCCGTGGCAAGTAGTTGCCGGACGCTGCTCACACCGGGGTGGTGCACGGTGACGCCGACCAGGAACGATCCGAGTCCGCGGCCGCGCTCCCCCGCGGCGATGAACACGTCGCACAGCCAGCCGAAGGTCGCGTAGTCGGTGACGACCCGGGCGTACCCGGCCTGGCTGCTGTCCGCCCGGTACAGGCCGATGCTCAGCGAGTTGCGGATCGCGGCGTCCATCGTCGCGCGCGGCCGGCCCTTGGCCCAGTAGGCCTCCTCGCTGATCCAGCGGTGCACCTGGGCCGCGTCGATCAGCGCCGGGTCGTCGCTGGCCCAGTACCCGTCCGGGCCGTCCCATCTCACGTGATCATCACACCACACGGCGGCCGGCTGCTCCTGACCGCCGGTCAGACGACGTCGAGGGTGGACCGGCGGAGCACCTGGGCGGCCGGCGACCTTGCCACCAGCCAGCCCGGGCCGACCGCGGTAAGGACGGCCGCCAGCAGCGCGCCCAGGCCGACCGCGGCGATCGTCCCGGCCGGGACCGCTGGGTGCGGCACCACGTACAGCTGCCCGGCGAACCGGGACCAGAGGAACCGCCCGGCCGCGGCGCCCAGCGGCAGGCCGATCAGCGTCCCGGCCGCCACGCACACCCCGGCCTGCCAGATGACGACGGCCACGACCTGCCGCCGGACGAACCCGAGCGTGCGCAGCAGCGCGAAGTCGCGGGCCCGCCGCCGGGCCGCGGTGGCCACGGTCCCCGCCCGCGCGACCACCGCCCCGGCGGCCAGCCGCGCGGCCAGGATCACCGGCGCGGCGCCCATGCTCCGGTAGTTGACGATCTCGGCGGGCCGCTGGACCGGCAGCACCTGCACGCCCAGCGTGGCCGGGTCCCCGGACAGCCGGAGGCTGAGCGCGGCCAGCCGCCGGGTTGCGGTGGCCTGGCCGGCCCCGGGCCGGAACCGGAGCAGCACGGTATTGGGCCCGATTGTTGGCGTGCCGCCGGGCCGGCCGTCGCGGAAGGCCACGGGCAGGTCGGCGGCGTCCATGAGCGCGCCCCGGCCCAGGGATGGGTGGATGCCGTGCCCTATGCCGATGGCCGGCAGGGTGGTGGTCCCGGCCACCGTCATCCGGGTGGTGGACCGGCCGTTGAAGACGGTGACCGTGCCGCCGATCCGGGCGCCCACCTCGGCCAGGGTCTCCGCACCGAGCACGATCTGCCCGGGACCGGTGAGCTGGTGCCCGGCCAGCACCGGCGGGCTGAGCTTAGTGCTGGTCAGCCCGATGCTGGGCACGCTGTGCCCGTTGATCTCAACCGAGTCGAAGTAGCCGCCGGCCCACGCGGCCACGTCCGGGTCGGCGCGCAGCGCGCGGGCGAGCCGGCCCGGCGGGATGTCGCCGTACCCGCTGCCGGCCAGCATCTCCCGGTCCCAGGTCCAGCCGTACAGCGACGGGTGCGAGACCAGCTTGCCGAGGCTGGCCCCGAAGGACACCGAGGCGACCAGGATGACCAGCGCTACGACCGTGCCGGTGATGGCTGCCCAGGCCGGCCGTGTGCTGCGGTCGCCAGCCGGCCCGAACGCGAAACCGATACCCACGGCCGGGCCGGGCGGCAGGTTCAGCCGGGCCGCCGCGCTGCTCGCGGTGCCGCGCCGGGCCGCCCGGTCGGCCCGGCGGCCTGCGGTCCGCGCCGCCTCGCCCGCCGCGGACAGGGCGGTGGCCGCGCCGAGTACCAGCAGCAGCACGGCGGCCCCGGTGCCGAGCACGGTCCAGTCCGCGGCGAATCCGGGCTGCGGGTCCAGCCGGTGCATCGGCCCGAGCGGTGCCACCGGCGACACCGCCACCGCGACCAGGCCGGCCAGCACAGTCCCGGCCAGGACCGCGCCGGCCGCCGGCAGGCCCAGGTCCACTGCGATGACCCGCGGGCTGGCGCCCAGGGCGCGCAGCACTGACCGCTCGCGGCGGCCGGCGGCCAGCACCCGGCGGATGGCCTGCCCGGCCAGCACGACCGCAGCCAGCGCCGCGATCAGCCCGAAGACCGCGGCGGCGACGGATTCTGGCCGGATCGCCCGCTCGCCCTGGCCCTCGACCACCGAGGTGACACGGAAGCCCAGCGGCGAGCCGGGCGGCAGCAGCCGGGCGAACTCCCGCTGGACGGCCGGCACGGCCCGGTCGCCCTGGTCCAGCTGGAGCCCGGCCCAGGCGTAGCTCGCGCAGCAGGACAGCACCTGGCGAGTGAACGCCGGGGTGGCCAGCACCCGGTAGATCCGGTCGACGTCGTCCTGCACGACCTCGTCGGTGAACACGCCGATGCCGGTTATGGTCAGCCGGACCTGGCGGACCGGCTTCGCCGTCTCCGGGTTGGCGTCCGGGTCGTCGAACTGCTGCTGGGTGTACAGGTTGACCGCCAGTACCTGGCCCACATGAAGGCCGAACCGCCGGGCGGTCTGATCGCTGATCATCGCCTGGTCCGCCCGGCGCGGATCGGCCCGGCGGCCCGCGGTGACGATCATCCGGTTCTGGCTGAAATACAGCCCGTTCAGTGAGCCGGCCATCTCGGCCAGCGTGTTGAAATCTGAGCTGGGATCGACCGATCCGTCCGGGGACTGGCGCAGCCCGAGGATGGCCACGTACGCCCGGGCCGCGGTGACGTGCCGCATCGCGGCGATCTTCCGCATTATCTGCGGCGTGTACCGGCCGGGGTCGACGTCCAGGTCAGACGGGTTGCTGGCGGCCAGGATCCGCGGGAACGCGGACTGGGTCCGCCGGGCCGCGGCCACGCTGCCCATCGCGACCCCGCCGAGCAGGCCGGTGATCAGCACGATTGCCAGGTAGCCGGCCCTGCCCCGGCGCAGCACACCGCGCAGCCGGTAGCGGGCGACCGCCCCGGTCTGGTCCCTCCCCCGGCCCGCTGACCTGGGCCCCTGGCTCATTCCGACGTTATTTCACAGATCACCCCAGGTCAGCCAGGGCGCCGCCACCAGCAGCGATGGTGAGGCCAGCCCCACCACGGCCTGGCCAGCCCCGGCCCGGGACCGCTGGCTCTCTCACCCGGCGCTGGTCCGCGGCACAGGCGCAGGGCCGAAGGCTATTTCGGCCATGCGCTCGGCTACCAGGACGGTGGGGAAGGCGGTGGTGGCCCGCGGTACGCAGGGGAAGACGCTGGCGTCGGCGATCTGGACGTTCGTGAGCCCGTGGACTGTCCCTGCCTCGCTGACCACTCCGTGCGGGCCGTCGCCCATGGCGCAGGTTCCGGCCGGGTGCCAGTAATGCTCATGGTTCCGCTGCAGCCAGACCGCGGCGGGCCGGGACGGCGGCTCCCCCAGCTCCTCGCCGAGCGGGAGGCCGGCCAGGATGGGATCGAGGGCTGCCAGGCCCGCGGCCAGCCGCTCGGTGTCGGCCTGGTCGGCCAGGAACGCGTGATCGGCATGGGCCCGCACGGCCGGATGCGCGGATCTTAGCTTCAGGGCGCCGCGGGAGGCCGGGCGCAGAAGCGCCACGGGGACGACCACCCGCCAGCCGGCCGCCACGGCGGGATCGCGTTCGGTCCACGGGAACACGTGCAGGTCGTAGGGTGCGCCCGTGGGGTCCTGGCCGGTGCTCAGCTTGGCGACGACCTGCTCGTCGGGGACGCGGGGCAGGTGATCAAGCTCCCGGGCCAGCGCCGGCGCGGCGGCGAATGACCGGATTGCTGCCGGGTGGTCGTGGAGGTTCGCACCAACACCGGGCAGATCGGAGACGACGGGGATGCCCAGCCGCCGCAGCTCGGCGGCGGGCCCGATACCGGAGCGGAGAAGGATTTCCGCGGAGCCGTACACGCCAGCGCACAGGATCACCTGGCCGGCCCGGATCCGGGTACGCCGGCCGTCGATCATGGCAATCACCGCCGTGGCCCGGCCCGGGCGGCCGGGCTGGCCGGGCCGGGCGGAGAACTCGATCCGGTCAACGAGCGCGTTCGCGCATACCGTCAGGCCGGGATGGCCGCGGACGGGATCGAGATAGCCGAAGGCACTGTTCCAGCGAACGCCGCCCGGCGCGTTGACCGGGCTGATCGCAACGCCAGATCCGCCGTCGGGATCCAGCAGATCATCCCTGTGCGGCAGCCCGGCCGCGACCGCAGCGTCAAGGAACGCCCGCTGGAACGGCTGCAGGCCGCCCACGCCGGGCTGCTGAATCCGCAGGCGCTGCACGGCGTGGGCACGGTGCCGGTCAAGCTCGGCGCTGGCCCATCCCGGGCTCGAGGCTCCCCAGGCATCCCAGTCGCCGCGCCAGCCGGCCGACTGCGTACAGCCGTTGTGGCTGCTGCAGCCGCCGATCACCCGGGCCCGGGGAAACGCCAGCACCCGGCCGTCGGCGGCCGGGCCGCTGTAGCCCCAGTCGTGCGAGGTGCCCACGCGGTCCGCGTCGATCAGGTCAGCCGGCCAGGCCGGCGATGGCCACGGCCCTGGATCTGGCCCGGCCTCGAGCACGGCAACGGACGCCCCGGCCCTAACCGCATACGAGGCCAGCACCGCGCCCGCCGTTCCGGCGCCGACGACGGCAATGTCGGCCGACGCGGGCACTGTCACGCGAGAATCCCCGCCACGGCGTCGAGCAGTACGCGGCCGGCGGTGAGGTCCGCGGAGTCGAGCCCCGGGTTGTAGATGGTCACGTCCATCCCGGCGATCAGGCCCCGCTGCACGAGGGGCCGGGCCAGGGACACCACCTCAGTGACGCTCAGCCCGCCGTCGACTCGCCAGTCGACCGCGGGCATCAGCGCATCGTCGAGGCAGTCGGCGTCAAGGTGCAGCCAGACGCGGTCCACGCCCGCCGCGGCGAGGAACGCGGCCGCATGGCTGGCCGCCTCCTCGATCCCGGCGGCCCGCAGCTCACCCAGGTTGCGGACCAGCATCGGCTCGGTGTAGACGTCGCGGCTGCCGTCGGCAAGCTGCTGCGCCCGGTCGCGATGGCCGTAGACCACGCACGCCCCCGGCTGCACCAGCGGGCGCAATCCCTCGAGGTCGGCGATCACATCAGGGCCGTGGCCGGTCGCGATCCACAGGTCGCTGTCCGAGAGCTCGCCCGTCCCGTCGGGCAGATCCCAGTAGTCGGTGTGCGCGTCCAGGAACATAAGCCCTGCCGTGCCGCGCCGCCGCAGGGCGAGCAGGTTGCCGAACAGGACGCTGTCGTCCCCGCCCAGCACGACCGGGAAGCCGCCGCGATCGAGGATCTCGCCGACCCGGTCCGCCTGCTCGATCGCCAGGGCCGCCACCGCGGGCACATTGCGGGCGCCAAGCACCGGGTCACGGTGCTCGTCGAAGGCCGGCGCGCGGAGGCGCCCGGCTACCTGTGCGCCCACCCGCTCGGCCAGCCCGAGCCCGAGAAGCACTTCGCCCAGGCGCTCGACTCCGCCCGGGCGCAGCCCGAGGTTGGTCTCTACATGCAGGATCTGCCGGTGTGTCACCGTGCGACGATATGCACCGTGCATATCATGAGTCAAGGGAGTCAAGGAGGCGCCGATGGAAGCAGCCGGACCGACGCTCGACCTGCTGGGCGCGGCCGCGCTGGCGATCAGCGCGGCGGTCTGGGAGACCTGCCAGCTGGAACCCAGTGACGCGGCCGCGCTCAACGTCGTGCTGGCCGAGCCGGGGATCTCGATCAAAAGCCTGGCCCGGGCTCTGGGGCTAACCCACAGCGCGACCGTGCGGGTGGCCGACCGGCTCACGCTCGGCGGGCTCGTGACTCGCGACCCAGCCGGACCCGGGCGCACGGTCGCGCTCACCAGCACACCCCGCGGCAAGCGCCTGGCCAGCGAGGCCCTGGCGCGCCGGATGCGCGTGCTCGAGCACGCGACGTCCGGGCTCACGGCCGCCCAGCGCCAGAACCTGATCACGTCGCTGGCTGCGGTGGTCCGCCAGCTCGCCGCGGGCCAGGAGCAGATCGACCAGGCGTGCCGCCTATGCGACCAGAGCCGCTGCCTCCAGCGCGGCTGCCTGCTGCCGGCCTGAACGCAACCCGCCAGCCGGGGCCAGACCTCAGCCCGGCACCGCGGGCTCCCGCACCGGCCGATGCGCCGCGCTGGCCACTCTGCAGCCAGCCCCCGTCCCGACGGATTACGCATGGCTGCCCCCGGGCCACTCCGCCCCGCCCGGCCGCACCCCGGGGCGGGGCGGGGCCGGCCACAGCAGTCCCGCCCCGGCCCCCTCCGGCGGCGTGCCAGTCCCCGGCCAGCCCGCGATCAGGCCCGGCCTCTCCACCGTGCGCAACCTCGGCGGCGCCCCCGCCGCCGCCATCGAGGCCGGCCAGCCCTACGCGGACCTGGCGGACTTCGCCCGCCGCACGTCACTGCCGGTCCCGGCGATGGAGGCACTGGCCACCGCGGGCGCGTTCGGCTGCTTCGGCATCGGCCGCCGCGAGGCGCTCTGGGCGGCAGGCGCGGCGGCGGCCATCCGGCCCGGTCAGCTGCCCGGCACGACGCCCGGCCTGGACGCCCCGGCGCTGCCGCCGATGACCGCGGCCGAGGAGACGTTCGCGGACCTGTGGGCCACCGGGACGTACGGCACGCACCCGGTGGCCCACATCCGGGACATGCTGTCCGGCCGCGGCGTGCTGACCACGTCGGCGATGGCCGCGGCGGCGGGCGGGGCCGCCGTCACGGTGGGCGGGCTGGTGACGCACCGGCAGCAGCCCGGGACCGCCCGGGGCGTGGTGTTCCTCAGCCTGGAGGACGAGACCGGGATGGCCAACGTCATCTGCCCGCCGGGGGTGTGGGCCCGGTACCGGCGGATCGGCGTGGACGCCAGCGCGCTTCTCGTGCACGGCCGGGTCGAGAGCCTGGACGGCGCGGTCAGCCTGGTCGCCACCCGCCTGGAACGCCTCCGCGTCGTAGCCGCCGCCCGCAGCCGCGACTTCCGGTAAGGGCCCGCCCGTCTCGTTGGCGTGCCAGGCCGCCAGGGAGCACGCCGCGCTGGAACGCCAGCGACTGCAGCACTACGCCGGGGCCCGGGCCGGAAACGACTGCGCGGGTTAGGGCCTGTCTCGAGGTCCCGGGTCGATCCGGGAGCGGGCATCCCGCGCCCGGCTGGCAAGGCGGAGGAGGAGCCCATAGCGGAGCTATGGGCGACGACGACAACGCCGCCAGCCGGGATGCGGGGGCCCGCGAGCCGGCCAGGGACCTCGAGACAGACCCTAGCTCCCGGGCGGCGGGTCCCAGCCCTGGTCCGGGCCGAGGCTGGCCCGCCAGGGCGGGTCAGCGCCCGGGCGCTGGCAGGTCTGCGAGGCCACCGCGGCGGCGGCCGCCGCGGCGGCGCGGACCGCGTCCGGGTCGGTCAGGCTGTCCCGGCCCAGGCCGTGCTCGGCCCACCAGGCCAGGAACCCGCCGCCGAAGGCGTCGCCTGCGCCCACCGTGTCCACCACCGTGGCGGGCGGGACCGGCACCGTCAGGCCGTATTCCTTAGTGAAGATCCGCACGGCGGCGGGGCCGTCGGTGACGAGCAGGCAACGCGCGCCGGCCCGGAGCAGGCTGGCGGCGGCCTCGTCCAGCCTGGCTCCGGGCCGCAGGAACGCCAGGTCGTCGGTGGACACCTTGACGATGTCCGCCCGGGCCGCCAGGCGCTGGACCCGCGCCCGGTAGCCGTCCGGGTCGGGGGTGGCGGACGGGCGGCAGTTGGGGTCGAGCGAGAGCAGGGCCCGGTCCGGCAGCTGTCCCGCCAGCGTCTCGATCCCGCTGGCCATCGGCTCGGCCAGCAGTCCGAGCGCGCCGGTGTGCAGCCCGCTGACCTGGCCGCTGGCCAGCGCCGCAGCCGCGGACCCGGTGTCCAGCAGCACGCCCGCCGTGCCCGTCAGGTGGAACCAGTACTGCGCAATCCCTTCGCCGGTCACCGAGAGCACGGCGAGCGTGCTCGGCTCGGCCACCGGCGCGGGCCGGCCGAGCCGGACCCCGGACTGGGCCAGTCCCTCGGCCAGCCACGAGCCGAACGGATCGGCCGACACCCGTCCCAGGAACTGCACCTCTGCGCCCAGCCGCGCCATCGTTCGCGCCGCGTTGTACGGGCCGCCGCCCAGGATGGCCCGCACCCCGCCCGCCGGGTCCGCGATCAGGTCGATCAGGCTCTCCCCAGCCACCAGGATCATGCCAGCCAGGATGACAGCCCGATCCGCGCCGGGCCGTGCAGGGGGCGGCCCGGGCCGCCGCGTCAGTCGCTGACCGCGGCTGGCGCCCGGCCTTGCCCGTCGCCGGGGGCGGCGGCGGTGAGGAGGTCGAGGAACGGGCCGATCCGGAGCCCTTCCTGGGCGCTGTGCCGGAACAGGTTGCCGCGGTTGACGCTGTAGCGGGTGCGGCGCCCGGTGCGGGTGCGGGTGAGGTAGCCCGCTGCCTCCAGGTCGGCCACGATGACCTGCACGGTGCGCTCGGTGAGGCCGACGACGGCGGCGATGTCGCGGATCCGGGCGGTGGGGCTGCGGGCGATCTCCACCAGCACGTGCCCGTGCCCCGTCAGCAGCGTCCAGCTGCTGCCGCTCTCGTCCTGGGCAGTCATAATCACTGAGTATATCCTCGCGAGACCATCCACGCGAGAACCTACTCAGGAAGTGATCCTCGCGAAAGGGATCTCGCGAGGTTAATCTCATGTTTCCATTGACAGGTCTCCGCTCCCAGCCCGATTCTGGGAGTGCTGATCTGATCACTGCTGACCGCTCCGTGCGCCGATCGCCGCCGGCCGCATACCTGAGAGGCCCATCATGGGCGAGGTATTCGAGACCACTGACGTGGAGCTTGCCGAGAACCTCCTCCTGCGCCATTACGGGACGAGCTTCCGGATCCGCGCTAACGGGCAGCGAGGCGGGATGCGGCTGGCCCAGACCGTTCTGACCCCGGCGGTCCGGCTGGAGTACAGCCGCTTCGCGGTGAGCTTCACCGCGACCGCCGGCCCGCTCGGCGTGCTGGCTTTCGGCCATCTGACCGATGGCCTGCTGGCCAGCCGGTCAGCTGGCAGCGAGCGGCGTCTGGGACCCGGGGACGTATTCCTCGGCGTCCAGCCCGGGCACCCGTTCGGGGCCACCGTCGCGAACACCCAGCTCGAGACGGCCATCCTCGATCCCGCGCTGCCCAGCCAGATCGCCGACACCGAACCCGGCCGGACCCAGCAGCCGGTCCGGTTCACCGGCTACCAGCCCGTCTCCGCCCGGGCCGCCCGGCAATGGAAGGACACCTACGCCTACATCCGCGACTCGGTCCCGGCCGGTACCGCCGCCGCTGGGGAGCACCTGATCACCGCCAGCCTGGCCCGGCTCATGGTGACCACTGCGCTGGCCGTGTTCCCGGACAATGCGCTGACCGATCCGACCATCGAGGACCGGCGCGACAGCCACCCCGCCACCCTGCGCCGGGCGGTGGCATTCATCGAGGACAACGCACACCGCGACATCAGCGTCGCGGACATCGCCGGAGCCGCCCACGTCACCATCCGTGCCGTGCAGCTGGCGTTCGCCCGGCACCTGGAGACCACGCCGCTGGCCTACCTTCGACGGGTCCGGCTGGACTGCGCCCGCCGGGATCTCCTGGCCGCCGACCCGGCCAGGCGGACCGTCGCTGGCGTCGCCTACCGGTGGGGCTTCCATAGCTCCAGCCGGTTCGCCGTGCTGTACCGCCAGGCCTACGGAGTCCCGCCCAGCCACACCATCCACCAGAACTAGCCCGCCGCTAACCCTCCGTAACGGTGACCGGTTACTGAGGTCAGCACCGACGACCGCAGCTATCAGCTGCACACCAACGCCTACCTCATCAAACCCCAGGGCTTCGGCCGCTTCATCGACGCCATCCGCAAGGTCGATGAGTTCTTCCTCGCCCTGATCCAGCGGCCAGGCTGATCCCGGCCGGCCGCGCCGGGTTCTTACCGGGCCGGATCGGTGCGCAGCTCGATGACCTCTAGCCAGTTCAGCGATGGCCGCCAGTCGCCGGGGCCAAGGGCCTGCGCGGTGGCCGCCTCGACGGCGGGCCAGATGAGTGCCTCGGCTTCGGCCCGGGCCGGCGGCGCGAGGCGGCTTACCTGGACAGAGGCCCTGCCGCCGTAGCGCTCGTCGTGCTCGGCGAAGCCCGCGGTCAGGAGGAACGTGCGGTCCTGACCGGTGGCCTGGGCTGGGATAGCAGCTGAGCCGGTTCGCTGGTGGTGCTCCTCTGGGGTTTCGCGGCGGCTGGTGAACTGGTAGCCGAGCCACGAGGACAGCCGCTGGAGGTAGCCGGCCGTCAGCCGCCAGGGCTGCGGCCCGGGGCCGTCCAGGTCCAGCGTCATGAAGCCGACGAAGTCCGTGTCGTCCTCGTCGCTGGCCGGCTGCCAGCGGCCGGTGAACTCGAACCTGACGCCGAGCCGGGCGGGCGAGCGGTCCGCGTCCACGGCGCTGATCTCGATGGCGGTCACCCGCGCGCCGGGGGAGAGCCGTGCGGGCTTGCTGCTCACCGGCTGGGTCAGCCAGCTCGCGGCGTCCGGTCCGCCCAGCGCGGCCAGCGCGCGGTCATCGCCGCCGGCCGCGCTGGCCCAGGCCGCTACGGCCTGCTGCGCCAGCTGGGTGACCGCCCCGGTGCCCAGCCGGGTATCCCGCTCCGCGGCCTCCCGCAGGCGATCGGCCACCGCCGGGCTGATCTGCACACCGATGTCCGGCACGCCGCTGCCCTCCCGCCAGTCCCGGTGTTCTCCGCATCCATGATCCCCCGGCTGACCCGGGTAACGGCCCGGAAACGCCTGCTGGTTCAGGAGGCGAAATCCCGGTGAATCTACGGGGCCTTTCCCGGAACGGTGGGCGCCGGGTCCGGGTCCACCACGTCGGCGACGATGCAGGTGATGTTGTCCGGCCCGCCGCCGTCAATGGCCAGCGCGATCAGCTCGGTGGCGGCCTGGTCCGGGTCGCCGGTCTCGCGCAGCACCCGGGTGATCGCGCTGGCCTCCACCACCGCGTGCAGGCCGTCGGAGGACAGCAGGTACCGGTCGCCGACCCGGGCCTCGCGCAGCTGCAGGTCCGGCTCGGCGCTGCCCTCGCCCAGCGCGCGCAGCAGCAGCGAGCGCTGCGGATGCGAAGCCGCCTCCTCCGCGGTGATCGAGCCGTCGTCCAGCAGCGACTGCACCAGCGTGTGGTCGGCGGTGATCTGGAACAGCGCGCCGTCGCGGAGCAGGTAGGCCCGGGAGTCGCCGATGTGCACCAGCCCCAGCTGAGATCCTGACCACAGCAGCGCGGTCAGCGTCGTGCCCATGCCGCGCAGCGCCGGGCTGGCCGCGACCAGTTCCCTGATCGCCGCGCTGGCCCGGCGCACCGCGTGGTCCAGCGCGTTGAGCAGCTCACCCGCGGGCACCGCGGTGTCCAGCGGCCGCAGCGCGTCGATCACCGCCGCGCTGGCCATCTCCCCGGCGGCGTGCCCGCCCATGCCGTCGGCCACGGCCAGCAGCCGCGCACCCGCGTAGGCGGCGTCCTCGTTACCCTCCCGCTGCAGCCCGGTATCGGACCGCACCGCGTACCGCACGGCCAGTGCCGGGCTCGTCGTCTCGCTCATCGAAGCTTCCTTCCCTGACAGGTAGCCGATGAGGAAGCGGGCCAGCTCCCGGCGGGCCGACGCCTGGGCCTCGACCTGGTCCCAGTACCGGGCCAGCTCCGCCCCGGCCAGCGCGGGCGGCAGCGTGCTCACCGCCCGGATCCGGGCCAGCGGCATGCCCAGCCGCCGCAGCCAGGCCACCAGCCGGGCCTGCTCGAGCTGAGCCGGGTCGTACAGCCGGTAGCCCGAGTCCGGATCGACGCGGACCGGGCGCAGCAGGTCCAGCTCGTCGTACAGCCGCAGCGCCTTGCGTGACAGCCCCGAAGCCCGGGCGAACGCCCCGCTGGTCATCAGGTCCACCGCGCCTCCTCATCCCGGGCCGCCCGGCCCGGCGCATTCAGCCTGCGGGCGGCCCCAAGGGCCAGGTCAAACCGGCCATCCGGGGCGCCCGGCACCCGCCGCGGGCGAGCCCGCCCCAGCCGTGCGGGCCGTGCGGATACAGAGCGTTTATCCAGCACGGGCTTCCCCGGCGCGGGCTCGGTCACGGGCTACTCCGTCCGGTCCGGAAGGCGGGCGGCGCGGGCGGTCAGGTAGCGCTGCTCGGGGAGGCTGGTGGTGAGCCGTGCCGCTTCGGTGTACGCATCACGGGCGGCGGCCGGCTGCCCGGCCTGCTCGAGCAGGTGGGCGCGGACCGCGGCAAGCCGGTGGTGGCCCGCCAGGCGGCCGTCGGCGTCGAGGGCGGCCAGCAGGTCGAGGCCCGCTTGCGGGCCCTGGGCCATGGCCACCGCGACGGCCCGGTTGAGGGTGACCATCGGACTGGGGGCGATCCGGTCCAGCACCCCGTACAGCGCGGCAACCTGGGGCCAGTCCGTGTCGTCCGCGGCCCCGGCCTCGGCGTGCACGGCGGCGATCGCGGCCTGGACCTGGTACGGGCCGAGCGGGGCGCCGGCCAGCGCACCGGTGATCAGGGCCGTGCCCTCGGCGATCGCGGCCTGGTCCCAGCGGGACCGGTCCTGCTCGGCCAGCGGGATCAGCGCCCCGCCCGGCCCGGTCCTGGCCGGCCGCCGCGCCTCGGTGAGCAGCATCAGCGCCAGCAGGCCAGTCACCTCGCCGTCGTCGGGCAGCAGCCGCCGGACGGCCCGGGCCAGGCGGATCGCCTCGGCGGTGAGCTCCGGGCGGTTCAGGTCCGGGCCCGAGGTGGCCGTGTACCCCTCGTTGAAGATCAGGTAGAGCACATGCAGCACCGCGTCCAGCCGGCCGTCCCACTCACCGGGACCGGGCAGGCTGAACCGGGCCCCGGCCGCCTTGACCGACTGCTTGGCCCGGCTGATCCGCTGGGCCATGGTGGCCTCCGGGACCAGGAACGCCCGGGCGATCTCGGCCGTGGTCAGGCCACCCACCGCGCGCAGGGTCAGCGCGACCTGGGACGGCCCGGACAGCGCCGGGTGGCAGCACAGGAACAGCACGGTCAGCGTGTCGTCCTGGTCCTGGCCCAGTTCCTCGGCCGGGTCCGGCGCGACCGGCGCGGCGGCCGGGTCCAGCGCCGCGGTGGCCTCCCGGTCCCGGCGGGCCGACTCGGCCCGCAGCTGGTCGGTCAGCCGCCGCGACGCCACCGTGATCAGCCAGGCCCGGGGACTGGCCGGCTGGCCGTCCCGCGGCCACTGCACGGAGGCGGCCAGCAGCGCCTCCTGCACCGCGTCCTCGCACAGGTCAAAGTGCCCGTACCGGCGCACCACCGCGCCGAGGACCTGCGGCGCCAGCTCGCGCAGCAGGTCCCCGGTCGCAGCGGGCACGGTCACGGACGGCCCGTCGTCACATCTCGGTGCCGGAGGAGTTCATCACCGCGCGGACCTCCATCGTGAAATACCGCGCGTCCGGCCACCGGGCGGCGATCTCCACCGCCCGCTCCCTGGTCTCGCATTCCACCGTGAGGTAACCGGCCAGCTGCTCCTTGGCCTCGGCGTACGGCCCGTCGGTGGCGGCCCGCACGCCGTCCCTGACCCGGACGATGACCGCGTTGGACGCGTCCGCCAGCGCCTCGCCGCCGACCAGCTCGCCGGACTCGGTCAGCTCCTTCATCAGCGCGTCGACCTCGCCGAACAGCGCGTTGCGCGCTTCTTCCGACCACGCCTGGTAGGTCGCCGGGTTGTTGTAGATCAGCAGCATGTACTTCATGCCGGTGGCTCCTTGCCTGCCGCGGCGCCCGCGGTCCGGGCGCCTGTCACCGGGTACGTCGGAGCGGCGGGCCCGGTCTCTACCTGCCCGCCCGGGCCGATTCTGCCGGAGCCGGAGCCGGCTCCGGCGCGGCGGCCACCGCGGCCGCGCCGGCCGGGCGGAAGCTGGCCAGCAGATGGTCCAGCATCGTGACCTGGCGCTCCGGGCTGACCCGGTCGGGGTACAGGACCCGTTCCGCGCTGAGCCCGTCGATCAGCACCACCAGCTGGTGCGCGGCGAAGTCCAGGTCCAGGTCGCCGGCCAGCTCACCCCGGTCCCGGGCCTGCTCCAGGTGCCCGCGCAGGCGGCTGACCAGCTGGTCGAACTCGGTGTTCTGCAGGTCGCGGAGCGCCGGGGTGCCCAGCGCCCGGCCCCAGAACGAGATCTCGATCTGCGCTTCCAGGTCGCGCTGCTCGTCGATAGGCAGCGCCTCGAGCATGGTCACCCGCAGTGCGTCCAGGCCGGTCCGCCCGGCGGTCTGTGCGTCGATCCGGTTGATGACCCGCCGGTGCGACACCATCATCGCCGAGCCCAGGATGTCGGCCTTGTCATCGAAATAGTGCGCGAGAATGCCGCGCGAGCACTTCGCTTCGCGGGCGATCGCGGTGATGGTTGCGCGGGCCAGCCCGTCCCGGGCGATCACCCGCCAGGTGGCGGACAGGATCTCGTCCCGCTTGGCGTCCCAGTCGACGATCTTTGGCATGGTCCTCGCCGATATTAGCGGCCTGCGTCCAACATGATCGGGTCTATATTTTTGTTGGACGTCCGTCTAACATCAGCTTAATGTACCGCCCCGATGAAGCCGAGCTTGGCGCCGCCCGTGAGCAGCTCGTCAGCTACAGCAACCGGCTCCTGACCGACGGGCTGGCCCTGGGCAGCGCGGGCAACATCAGCGTCCGCGTCGGCGATACCGTCCTGATTACCCCATCCAGCGTGCCGTACCCCGAGATGCGGCCGGAGCAGATGTGCGCGCTCCAGCTGGCCCCGGGCGAGGCGGCCGGCGCCGACGGGCCGACCATGGGCGGGATGCGGCTGGCTGCGCCGCCGCCCGTGGCGACGTCCTCGGAAACGCCGATGCACCTGGCCATCTACGCCAGCTCATCGGCGGGCGGCGTGGTGCACACGCACTCGCCCGAGGTCATCGCGCTGTCCGCGGTGTTCGACAAGCTGCCCGCGATCCACTACGCGATCCACGCGCTGGGCGGCACGGTCCGGGTCGCGCCGTACACCCGGTTCGGGTCCGAGGGCCTGGCCCAGGCCGCGGTGCTGGCGCTGGACGGCCGCCGGGCGGCCATCCTGGCCAACCACGGCGCGATCTGCTACGGCAAGACGCTCGCCCAGGCCTACGACAACGCGATGCTCCTGGAGTGGCTGGCCCGCACCTACCGGCTGGCCCGGATGCTCGGCGAGCCCACGATCCTGACCGACGAGCAGCTGGCCGAGGTTGGCGCCGAGGCCCGGCGCCGCCGGTACGGCCGCGAGCAGGCCGAGGCTCAGGCCGCCGAGGCTCAGGCCGCCGAGGCCCGCGCCGCCGAACCCCGCGCCGCCGGAAACCAGGCCGCCGGGGCCCAGCCGTGACCGCCGGGACGGACGGCCCGCCCGGGGGAAGCCTCGGCCACGTCGTCGCGCTCGGCGCGTACATCCTGGACGTGCTCGGCCGCCCCGTCGGGACCATCCCGCCCGGCCAGGCCAGCGTCCGGCTGGAGGAGATCAAGGCCACCGCGGCGGGCACCGCGGCCGGTACGGCCGTGGACCTGGCCAAGCTCGGCGCCCAGGTCACCGCGGTCGGCGCGATCGGCGACGACCTGATCGCCGACATCATCACCGGGGTGCTGGCCTCCTACGGCATCGACACCCGCGGCCTGGTCCGCAAGGCCGGCCGTCAGACCGCGGCCAGCATGCTGCCGATCCGGCCCAACGGCGAGCGGCCCGCGCTGCATGCCCCCGGCGCCATGCCGTACCTGGACCTGGACGACATCGACCCGGCCTGGCTGGACGGCTGCGACGTGCTGCTGCTCGGCGCGCCGGACAGGCTCGGCCCGGGCATCGTGGCGGGCCTGACCCCGCTGGCGAGGACGGCCAGGGAAAACGGCGCCGTGGTCCTGATCGACGTGCTCGGCCCCGGCCGGCCCGAGGACTTCGAGCGGCTCCGCGAGCTGATCGGCACCGCGGACTGGTTCTGCCCGAACGAGGACCAGCTCCGCCGCCTGACCGGCCGCGACGACCTCACCGACGCCATCGCGGACGTGCTGGCCCTCGGCACGAAAGGCGTCGCGGTCACCCTGGGCGAGAACGGCGCCCTGGTCAGCACGGGAACCGCGGCCAGCCCGGCCCCGCAGCACATCCCCGCGCACGACATCACCGTGGTCGACACCACCGGCTGCGGCGACGCCTTCGACGCCGGGATGATCACCGGCCTCCTGCTCGGCTGCGACCCGGCCGACGCCGCCCGGCTCGGCACCGCCTGCGGGGCGCTGGTCGCCACCGGCCTCGGTTCCGATGCCGGGATCACCACCCTCGAGGACGTGATCCGCTTCCTCGCCCCCGTATCTCCGGAATCTGCAACCCGTATCGGTGAGCGGCTCAGCTCGCGGCAGCAACCCGTGTGAACAGAAGTACCTGAAGGGACAAAAGAAGATGACGGATCTGGCCCCGGACCACACCGGCCAGCAGGCTCTGCAGCCACAGCAGGACGGCCCGCGGCCCAGCTCCGCTGACCAGGAACTGCGCGCCAGGGCCCGGGCCGTCATCCCCGGCGGCATGTACGGGCACCAGAACGCCGGCCCGCTGCCGCCGGAGTACCCGCAGTTCATGCGCAGCGGCCGGGGCGCCCGGATCTGGGACGTGGACGGTAACGAGTACGTCGACCTGATGAACAGCTACGGCCCGGTGGTGCTCGGCCACCGGCACCCGGCGGTGGAGGAAGCCGCCGCCCGCCAGGCCGCCCAGGCCGACTGCCAGAACGGCCCAGGACCGGTCATGGTCGAGCTGGCCGAGCTGCTGGTGGCCACGGTCGGCCACGCCGACTGGGCGATGCTGGCCAAGAACGGCACCGACGCGACCACCGCGTGCTGCACGATCGCGCGGGCGCAGACCGGCCGGGGCACGATCCTGGCGGCCACGGGCGCGTATCACGGCGCGGCCCCCTGGTGCACGCCGCGCCCGGCCGGGGTCACCCCCGCGGACCGGGCCAACCTGGCCTACTACACGTTCAACGACCTGGCCTCGGTGCGCGCGGCGGCGGCCCGAGCCGGGGATGACCTGGCCGGCATCCTGGTCAGCCCGTTCCGGCACGACGCCGGGTTCGACCAGGAGCTCGTCGACCCGGCGTTCGCCCGCGGGCTGCGCGAGGTGTGCGACGCGGCCGGCGCGGCGCTGATCCTGGACGACGTGCGCTGCGGGTTCCGGCTGGCGCTGGGCTCCAGCTGGGAGCCGATCGGTGTGCGCCCGGACCTGTCCGCGTGGAGCAAGGCGATCGCCAACGGGCACGCGCTGGCCGCGGTGCTCGGCAACGACGCGTTCCGCGGCGGCGCCCAGGAGGTGTTCATCACCGGGTCGTTCTGGTTCGCGGCCACCGCAATGGCCGCGTCGATCGCCACGATTGGCGCACTGCGGGACGAAGACGCCATTGCCACCATGGCGCGGACAGGCGAAGAGCTGCGCGCCGGAATACTCGCCCAGGCGGACAATTACGGATTCGCGGTGAACTACACCGGGCCGCCGCAAATGCCGTACCTTACCTTCGCCGGAGACCGGGGACATGCCCTGGCGTCGGAATTCGCCGGGCACGCCATCCGCCACGGGGCGTACCTCCACCCGCGGCACAACTGGTTCGTGTCGGCCGCGATGACCGGCGACGACCTGGCCCTGGCCCTGGGCGCCACCGACGCCGCGTTCGCGGCCCTCCGGCGGCGGCTGTCCGGCACCTAACGGCCCAACACGCCGCCCGGCCGGGCCCCGCGCTGGGGCGGCTGAGGAACCGCACCGCCGGGTCAAGCCGGTCGAGGATCTAGCCGGATAGCAGGGCGTATCCAGGACGCGCGCTCAGCGGGGCGGCGCGCCGGGCAGGCCGAACACCTTCGCGGCGTTGCCGCCCCACGCCGCGCTGACCTCGTCGTCCGTGCAGCCCGCGGCCATCAGCACCTGCTCCAGCATGCGGGCGTTGCGGCGCACCCCGGGCACGCCAGGCCAGTCGGTCCCGAAGATCATCTTGCTGGCCAGCCGGCGCAGCGAGCGGCCGTAGTAGTCCGGCAGCCGCTGCGGCGGCAGGCCGGATACCTCCAGCCACACGTTCGGCCGGGACAGCGCCAGGAACGCGGCCTGGTCGTACCACCAGCCGCGGCCGCCATGAGCCAGCACCACGGTCAGCCCGGGGAAGTCCCGGAAGACCTCGTCCAGCAGGACCGGGTCGGCATACTGGTTGGCCGAGCCGGCGAACGTCGACGTGCCGCAGTGCACGATCACCGGCAGCCCACGGCGCTCCGCCCACGCGTAGGCCGGGTAGAGCATCCGGTCCCTGGCCTCGAACCCGCCGTGCACCGGGTGGATCTTCAGCGCGACCGCGCCCAGCCCCACCTGGCGCTCCACCTCGGCGGCCACCGGGTAGTGCAGGTGCGGGTTGAGGTTGGCGACCGGCCGGAACCGGGCCGGGTTGGCGGCCACGATCGGCAGCACGTCCTCGATCGGCTGCAGTCCGGTCGCCTTCGGGCTGTACTCGGCGAACAGCAGCACATGATCGGCGCCCTGGCTATCGAAGTGCTCGTCGATGGCGGCCGGGACCGGCGTGCCGCCGGCGTCGTACAGCTCGCCCACCGGCGTGCCGGAGCCGAACGTGGCCGCCCAGCCGTGCCAGTCCGCGGACAGCGTCGGCAGCCGGGCGACGTGAACGTGCGCGTCGACCAGCAGGCGGCCGTCGATCACGCCGGGCCGCCCGCCGCCGCCTGCCCGGCCGCGGCTTCCTGCCCGGCCGCGGCTTCCTGCTGGGCCAGCGCGTACTCGCGGAGCCGGAACCGCTGCACCTTGCCGGTCGCGGTCAGCGGGAACGCGGTCAGGAACAGCACCCGGCGGGGCCGCTTGAACGAGGCCAGGCCGGCCCGGCAGAACGCGATCAGCTCCGCCTCGGTCGGCGCGTCGCCCGCCTTGGTCACCACGCATGCGACGGGCTTGTCCAGGCCGTCCGCGTCCGGCACGGCCACCAGCACGGCCTGCTCCACCCCGGGGTGCTCGCGCAGCCGGGTCTCCACCTCGGTCGGCGACACCCACAGCCCGCTGGCCTTCATCACGTCGTCGGTGCGGCCCAGGCAGGTGTAGTAGCCGTCGGCGTCCCGGGAGTAGATGTCGCCGGTGCGCAGCCACTCGCCGCGGAACACCCGGCGGGTCACCGCGGACCGGCACCAGTACCCGGTGGCCACCGAATCGCCCTTGACCCACAGGCCACCCGGCTCGCCGTCCGGGACCGGGTTCCCGTCGGCATCCTCGATCCGCAGCTCGTAGCCGGCCACCACCTCGCCGGTGGTGCCCGGCTTCACCCGCCCCGGCCGGTTGGACAGGAAGATGTGCAGCGCCTCGGTGGAGCCGATGCCGTCCAGCAGCTCCACCCCGAAGCGGTCCTGGAACCGCCGGTACAGGTCGGCCGGGAACGCCTCGCCGGCGCTGACGCACAGCCGCACGCTGGCCAGCGCGTCCCGCGGCACGTCCGCGGCGAGCATCGCGGCGTACGCGGTCGGCGCGGCGAAGAACAGCGTGGGCCGGGTCTGCTGGAGCACGGCGGCCAGCCGGGCGGGCGTGGCCCGGGCCGCGTCCAGCACGGTCCGCGCGCCGGCCGAGAACGGGAACGTCAGCGAGTTGCCCAGGCCGTAGGCGAAGAACAGCTTGGCCGCCGAGTAGCACACGTCGTCGGCGCGGATGCCGAGCACGTCGGCCGCGTAGGTGTCCGCGGTCGCGCGCAGCGAGCCGTGCCGGTGCATGGCCGCCTTCGGCGTCCCGGTGGTGCCGGAGGTATACAGCCAGAACGCCGGGCTGTCCGCGATCGTCGGCTCGGCGGCGCGGGCCGCGGCCACGTCGGCGGGCGCGGCCGCGGCCAGGAAGGCGGCCATGGTCCGCACCCGGCCCGCGGTCCGGGCGCGATCCGCGACCAGCAGCGGGGCCAGGTCCGCGGTCTCCCCGCAGACCACCACCTCGCGCACGCCGGGCAGGCCAGCCGCGTCCACCGCGGCGGCCACGAACTCGGCGCTGACCGCCAGCAGCCGGGCCCGGCTGTCCCGGGCCAGCGTGGCCAGGTCGGCCCGGGTGGCCATGGTGCTGACCGGGACCGGCACCGCACCCAGGTAGAGCCCGCCGAGGAACAGCGCGAGCAGGTCGGGTCCGTCGGCCAGGCACAGCAGCAGCCGTTCCTCGGCGCGGACCCCGGCCGCGGACAGCGCCGCCGCGGCCTGCCAGGCCCGCTGCTCGAGCTCGCCGTAACTGACCTCGGTGGCGGTGCCGTCGGCGGCGACCGCGGTCACCGCGATCTTGCCCGGGGTGGCCGCGGCCGGGCGGCCGAGCAGCCAGGAGGCCGCGTTGAACAGTTCACCCCCGGCAGGCAGGCCAGCTGCGGGCGGGGGAGCGGGGACGGTGCCGGCCGCCGCGGCGGCGCCGGGTTCGCTGGTGCTGGTGGTCACGGGCCGCGCTCCCTTCGTGCCCGGGCCGGCCTCGCCGCGCGGTCACCGGGATCCGTTACTGGCCCGACCGTACACGCTGGCCGTCTGGCCGCCCCCCGCGGCGGCCCAATGCGTTTCTCCTGGCTGCCGGGGCGGGTCTACAATGCGGTTCTTCGCAGCACACTTAATTCCCTCGTCATGAAAAGGTCGCCTCGTGATGCGCTGGTCCCAGCTGCACATCCCCACCCTCCGGGAGGATCCCGCGGACGCGGACGCCGCCAGCCACCGGCTGCTGGTCCGCGCCGGGTTCATCCGCCAGCTGATGGCCGGTCACTACAGCCTGCTGCCGCTGGCCATGCGGGTCCGGGCCAAGGTCATCGACGTGATCCGGTCGGAGATGAACGGGATCGGTGGCCAGGAGATGCTGCTGCCGTCAATGCAGCCCGCGTCGATCTGGATCAAGAGCGGCCGGCTCAACGTGATGGGCCAGGAGATGTTCCGGCTGAAGGACCGCCGGGGCGCCGAGATGGTGCTCGGCATGACCCACGAGGAGATCTTCGCCACGATCGGCACGGAGCTGTCCTCCTACCGGGACCTGCCGCAGTTCTGGTATCAGTTCCAGACCAAGTTCCGGGACGAGCCGCGGCCCAAGAGCGGCCTGCTGCGGGTCCGCGAGTTCACGATGAAGGACTCCTACAGCTTCGACGTGGACGAAGCCGGCCTGGACAAGTCCTTTGAGCTGCACCGCGGCGCCTACGAGCGGATCTTCGCCCGGCTCGGCATCCCGGCCATCCCGGTCGAGGCGTCCAGCGGCAACATGGGCGGCTCGGACTCGGTGGAGTTCATGTGCCCGGCCGAGGCCGGCGAGGACATCGTGGTCCGCTGCCCGGACTGCGACTACGCGGCGAACCTGCAGAAGGCCACCTCGGCGCTGACGCCGGTGACCGATCAAAGCGGCCCGGCCGCCCCGCAGCGCCTGGACACCCCGGGTGCGCGGACCATCGAGGACCTGGACCGGGACTACCAGCTGCCCGGCGAACGGCAGATCAAGACGCTGGTTCAGGTCATCGACGGCCAGCTGACGCTGGTGCTGGTGCGCGGCGACCACCCGCTGTCCGACCAGAAGCTGATCGACGCCACCGGCGCGACCGAGATCCGCCCGGCCCACCCGGACGAGATCCGCGAGGCGCTCGGTGCGTCCCCGGGCAGCCTCGGCGCGGTCGGCGTGACCAAGCTGCCGGTGATCGCCGACCTGGCGCTGCAGGGCCGGGCCAACATGGCCACCGGGGCCAACACCGACGACGTGCACCTGACCGGCGTCGACGTGGACCGGGACATCACCGTCGGCCAGTGGGCCGACCTGCGCGAGGTCACCGAGGGCGAGCCGTGCCCGCGGTGCGGCACCCCGCTGGAGTTCGTCCGGGCCATCGAGGTCGGGCACATCTTCAAGCTCGGCCGCAAGTACACCACCTCGCTGGGCGTCTCGGTGCTCGGCCCGGACGGCAACGCGGTCACCCCGATCATGGGCAGCTACGGCATCGGCGTGGAGCGCGCGATCGCGGTCATCGCCGAGGTGCACCACGACGACGCGGGCCTGGCCTGGCCCACCCAGGTGGCCCCGGCCGAGGTCAACGTGCTGGCCCTGTCGGTGACCGACGAGGCGGTCAGGACCACCGCCGAGGACCTGTACGCCACGCTGCAGGGGGCCGGCCTGGACGTGCTGCTCGACGACCGGGACGTCCGCCCCGGCGTGAAGTTCCGCGACAGTGAGCTGGTCGGCATCCCGGTCCGGGTCAGCGTCGGCGCCAGGGACCTGGCCGAGGGCGTGGTCGAGGTCACCGGCCGGGCCGACGGCCGGAAGGACCGGGTGCCGCTGAGCGGCGTGACCGAGCGGGTCCGCGAGCTGCTCGCCGCCCAGATCCGCTAGCCCATCGGCACGAGCGGCGGCTGGCCTCCCCGGCGGAGGCCAGCCGCCGTTTCGCTGAGCGGGTTAGTTGACCTGGAGCAGGACCGCGTGCAGCCCGATGCCGAGGCTGTTCTTCTGGTGGGTCTGGCCGGCGCCGAAGGACCGGGTGGTGCCCGGCACGTGCGCGATGGCCTGCACGATCAGCCGCTGGCCGGTGATGGGCAGGGGCGCCTCGTGCAGCTTCCCGCCGGTGAAGTGGACGATCTGGCCGGGCTCGCCGTCGATGCCGGGCACCGGGATCCACAGGCCGCCGGAGCCGTCCGGCACGATCTGCGCCGGGTCGCCGAAGCCGCCCTGCGCGGCCTTGCTCCAGGAGTGACCGTCGAAATGCAGCACGACCACCGGGCCGCCCTCGTCCTGCCGGTCACCCGAGCCGACGGCCCAGACGCTGGTCGGGGACTGCTCGTAGACGCCGGCCAGCGCGGCGTGCTGGAACATGGTGTTCGGCGGCAGCAGCGAGGCCACCGACGCGCGCTTCCAG
>DASVBE010000345.1:0-10964 GCA_036375995.1 Streptosporangiaceae bacterium
CCAGGGAAGCGGAGGATCTGGCGATCTGGCGCCCGGCCGGGCCAGCCTGGACCGCGTACGGCCGCGACCCCGCGGCGCTACCCGCCGGTGATCTCCGGGGGCCGCCGCGTCAGCCACTGCCAGAACGTGCGGCGCGGCGGCCGGGCGACGATGGTCCCGCTGGTGACCGAGCCGGTGACGTGGATGAGCAGGCTGACCGGCGGCGGGGTGCCCGGCCACGAGCGGATCTTGACACTGCCGCTGCGGAGCGTCACGTCGGTGGCGTCCACCACCACGCCGGGCCGGGTCACGATCTTGAGGCTCCCGCTGCGGACCTCGGCGTCGATCTCGACGCGCGAATGCGGCACGGTGGTACGGGTGAGGTCGAGCACCACGGTGCCGCTGCCGATGCGGACGTCCAGGTGCTGCGGGACCTCCCACTGGCCCTCGCGTTTCACGCTGGCGCTGCCGACCTCGATGCGGCCGGCCCGCTGCGGCGCGACGGCCGGGACAGCCGGGCCGACCTCGGCCACGCCGGGCAGGTCGGCGGTCAGCGCGGCCAGCTCCCCGTAGGTCCGCGCGGTCAGCGCCGCCTCCAGCCGCTGGTCGAGCTCGTCCGCGGTCAGCCGCCCGTCCCCGGCGGCCACCCGCAGCTCCTCTGCTACCCGGTCCCGGTCCGCATACGAGGCCCGCAGCTCCCGGCCCGCGCCCGCCGGGGTGATCTCGCCCGTCATAGGGATAACTGTGCCCTATCTGGCGGTTGCAAGGTGGGTCCAGGCCTACCCTTGAACCGGGAGCCAGGCCCATAGCGGGCCATCGCCCCGGCCGGTCAGGATGGGCTGCCGGCTAAGGAAGGACGCAGCAGTGGACAGTGAGCAGAACGATTTCTGGGCGAACGTCAGCGTGGTTGCGGTCAGCCCCGTGGCCATTGCCGCCGGGTTCGCCAAGGGCGCCTATGATGCCTCGACCAGCAACGGGGCTTTCGCCGACGGGTTCAGCGCCACCGCGACCCCGATCATCAGGGCCGCCCGGGACTTCGGCGCGGCGCACGGTGACACGATCACCAAGGGCGTGGTGACCGGCGCCGCCGGGGTCCTCGGCGCCCGCCTCATGGGCGGCGGCATCCGGCGGATCTTCGGCTAGGGCGCCGCCGCCGGCTAGCGGGGAAGGTGCGCGGCGGCCCAGCAGGATGCTCCGCCGTGGCAGCTGGCCAGGGCGGCGAGGGCGGTCCTGAGCGCGGCCGGCACGCCGGATGAGGCGATGTTGTCGAGCTCGAGCGGGTCGCGCGCGGTGTTGTAGTACTCCTGCTCGCCGCTGGCGTACCGGACGTAGAGCGCGGTCGCGGTGCGGATCGCCTCGTAGGACGGCGGGTTACCGCTCAGCTTGTTCTGCCGGTCCGGGTCCCCGGCGCTGTTGTCCGGGCCGTGATGCTCGATGAGGATCGCCTGCCGCCAGTTGGCCGGATGCCGCCCGTGCCAGAGGGCCGCCAGGCTGTGGCCGTCGGTCGCGGCGGGCACCGGAAGCCCGGCCAGCGACTCGAACGTGGGGTTGAGGTCGATGTTGGACGCGAGCTGGCTGATGACCTTCCCGGCGGGCACGCCGGGGCCGCTGACGATCAGCGGCACGTGAATGTCAGTGTCGAAGGCGGTCTGCTTGCCCGGCAGCAGCCGGTACTCACCCATGTGGTAGCCGTTGTCGGAGCTGAACACGAGGTACGTGTTCCCGGCTTCCCCGGTGGCGCGCAGCTCGGCTTCGAGACTGCCGACCATCTGGTCGACGGACAGCGCCGACTCGATCCGCCTGCGGTAGGCGGCGGTGATCTCCTGGCGCTGGTCCCTGGTCAGCCGCGGGTGGCCCTTCAGCCAGGACGGCGGGTGCGCCGGCAGCCGGTCCCAGGCGCTGGTCTTCGGGTAGGCGAACTTGCTCGCCGCGCCCGCGTAGCTCGGCGCCGGGGTGTACGGGGCGTGCGGCGCGAACGTGGCGATCTCCAGCATGAACGGCTGGCCCGAGGTGGACGCCGAGTCGATGAACTCGCTGGCCTTCGCGGACAGCACGTCGGTCAGGTAGCTCTTCGCGGTACCGCCGTAGAACCGCTCCCGGCCGTTGGTGTTCATGAAGTAGTCGAACTCGGGGTAGCCGTTGCCGACGGCGTCCCACTCGTCCCAGCCTGGCGCGACGCCGTAGCCCGGCTCGTACCCGTTGAGGTACTTGCCCATCAGCGCGGTCTGGTAGCCGGCGTTCTGGAGGGCGACCGCGAAGGACTTCTGCTGGTCGCCGTTCCGGTTGTAGGCGTTGTAGCCGCCGTCCGCGCCCTTGTTGGTGAAGACGCCGTTGTCGTGCGGGTACTGGCCGGTGAAGATAGCCGCGCGGGACGGGCAGCACAGCGAGTCGACCACGTAGTAGCGGGACATCGACGCACCGGCCCTGGCCAGGGCCCGGACGTGCGGCAGGTGGCTGATGACGTTCTGGGACAGGTCGTCGGTCAGGACGAAGACGAAGTTGGGCCGCGGGCCGGGCTGAGATGCGTCCTGCTTGTTGGCCACGGCGGTTTCCTGGTGGCCGTCGGCAGGAGGCGGCCCGCTGGCGGCAAAGGCGGCCAGGACGATCACCACGGCAACCAGAAGCGCCGGGACGAACCTCTTAATCACGTACTCCTGCTCCGGTAGATCAGGCGAGCGCCGCCGTGCCGCCGCCGGGGCGGGCCCAAGGATGCCTGGCCGTGCCTGCCCGACGGCCAGCCCCTGAAATTTACGGCATATCCCGGTCTGCCGGGACCAAAGGGCCCCAGCAGGATCCAGCGCGGGCCGGGACGGCCAGCGCGAAGCACCCCAGACCGTGCTGGGCGAGCAGGTCAAGGTGCTTCATGAAGTCACAGCACGGAGTGGGGCGGGTGGGGCTCGAACCCACGACCGACGGATTATGAGTCCGCTGCTCTGACCGGCTGAGCTACCGCCCCCGGGTAATCGCGGGACTCATATGAGTATGCCAGGGCGGCTACCTGACGCTGAGCTGCATCGCCATGGCGTGCTCAACCAGCGCGATGAGGGCGGCCTTGGTGGACTTACGGTCCCGGGCGTCGCACTGGATCATCGGCACGTGCGGGCTCACCGACAGGGCTTCCTGCACGTCCTGGACGGCGTGCGGGAAGTCGCCGTCGAAGCCGTTGACCGCGACGATGAAGGGCAGCCCGGCGGACTCGAAGTAGTCCACGGCGGGGAACGAGTCGGCCAGCCGGCGGGTGTCGACCAGCACGACCGCGCCGATCGCGCCCTGGATCAGGTCGTCCCACATGAACCAGAACCGGTGCTGGCCCGGCGTGCCGAAGAGGTACAGGATCAGGCCGGCGTCAAGGGTCACACGGCCGAAGTCCATCGCGACGGTGGTCGTCTTCTTGTCCGGGGTGTGGGACAGGTCGTCGACGCTCTCACTGGCCGCGGTCATCACGGCCTCCGTGGTCAGCGGGGTGATCTCGGACACCGAACCCACGAACGTCGTCTTGCCCACGCCGAAGCCGCCCGCCACGACGATCTTGACGGACGTCATCGCGGCGTCCGTCATATCGCCCGGCATGGGCTTAGAGCTTCCGTAGTCCACTGAGAACCCTTTCGAGCAGGTTGAGGTCTGGGCGACCATGCGCATGGTCCATCTGATGGACTCTGACCAGGCCCTGTACGGCCATGTCGGCAATGAGCACACGGGCCACGCCGAGGGGCATCCTGAGCACCGCGGAGACTTCCGCGACGGAGCGCCAGTCCCGGCAGAAGCCGAGGATGGACTGGCACTCAGGGCTGAGCACGGACAGGTCGCGCGCCTCGTAGTGCGACGCAGCGACCATCGCCTCGATGGCCAGCTGATACCTGGGCTTGGTGCGTCCCCCGGTCACCGCATACGGGCGCACCAGAGAGCTACCAGGGCTGTCTGTCACCCGGTAGGGGTGCGAATCGTGCTGACCCGGATCACGGGGGCTGGGTATCCCGCCGACGGGCAGATCGTTCCCTGGCGGCGAGCTATCGCCGTGCCCGGGAGAGAATCTGCCGTCCATCGGCTCCCAGTCATTACTGGCTGAGCCCGGCACTGGTGTCTCCTGTCACTGGACGCCATTCTCCGGCCACTGCGACGGCAGCGCGCTGCGCACTTCAGGGGTCAGAGCGCTGCCCACCCGCTCGACGAGCAGCGCCATCTCGTAGGCCACCAGGCCCATGTCACAGTCTGCGGCGGCCAGCACTGCCAGGCTAGACCCATCGCTGATTGCCATCACGATGAGCAGGCCCCGCTGCATCTCGACGACCGTCTGGGTGACGGCACCGCCCTCGAACACCCTGGCCGCGCCCTGGGTCAGGCTGGTGAGGCCCGACGTGACCGCGGCCAGCTGGTCCACCCGGTCCGGCGGGAAACCGTGGGAGAACGCCATCGGCAGGCCGTCCGAGGACACCACGATCGCGTGCGCGACCGAGGGAACTCGCTCCACGAAGTTCGTGATCAGCCAGTTCAGGTCCTGTGCCGGACGTACTAGCGGACTCATGACCAGCGCTCCTTGGTTTCGCGACGTGCCTGCGGTGCACTGATGGCCCCTGCCACCAGCCAAGCCTTATTGCCTGCCGACCAGCCCATAACGGAGGTTCCAGTCAGCCTGGCCCTCCTGATGGCATCAGCCCGCGCTTCACCTGTCAACGTCGTCTGCTCCATCCGGGGCATCCGGGCCGCGCCGGGCGGCGCGGCCTTCCCTGACGCCACGCTGGAAACTGGCAAAGCGTTCCCTGGTGGCAGCGGCCGACCGCACGGGCGGCGGGGCAGCGGGAGCCTGGTCGGCAGATCCGGCGGCGCCGGGGACCAGGTTCGCCTTGGGCACCCGCTTGGGCAGGCCCGCTGAGGTCAGCCCGCCGGAGGTCGGCGCGCTGACCACCTGGGCCGCCCGCCAGCCTTCGTCGGCGGGCGAGGTCCAGGTGCTGGTGGTGGGCTCTTCCTCCGGCTCCGCCCCCGAGGGAGCGGGCGACACCGCGTGACGTCCGCGGCGGAACCAGTCGGACTCCACGGCCTCGAAGATGGGCAGCCGGTGCTCCTCGCCGAGGGTGGCGGGGGGCGGCACGACCACGCCGCCGTTGCTGCCCTGCCCGGTGCCCGCGGCACCCGCGGCGGACGAGCCGGGGGTCCAGCCCCGGGCGCCCAGGCCGTTCCCGGTGCTGACCGGGCGGTCCTGCACGCCGGACGCGCCAGCCGCGGGCGGGGAGCCGAACACGGACTGCGGGCCGCCCGGCGCCGGAACGTCGCCGTTGGTGAACGCGGCCGGGGCGGCCGGCGTGACCGGCTCGGGCCGGGCCGGGGCGGCCGGGCTGGGCGGGGAGACCGGCGCGAACAGGTCCTGACGCGCGCTGTAGGACTCCTGCGCGGAGGCGGGCACCTGCTCGGGCGGGATGCCGGACGGCGAGGCGTGGCCACCGCCGAAGGCCGGCCGGGCTGGCTCCCCCGCGGGCGCCGGGCTGGTGCGGAACGGCAGCGCGCTGCCGTTCTCACCCTCGTCCCGGCGGCCGTCGTCCTCGTCCGCGCGCAGCGGCGCGAACCGGGGCGTGCGGGCCGCGGTGACCGCTTCCTCGGCCGGGGACCGGTCGGCCGCGCCCCACTCGCCGGTGCTGAACACCCCGGCGACGGAGCTGGCTGGGGCCGGGCTGGCGGTGGCGAAGCCGGACGGGGAGAACGCGGACGTCCCGCCGCCGGGGGCCACGGTCTCGGCCGGGCTGCGGCGGGGGGTGTCGCCGTCGTGCGTCACGGCCTCGTCGGGCAGCCAGACCAGGGCGGTCAGGCCGCCGGAGGCGGCGGGCCGGAGCCGGACCCTGATGCCGTGCCGGGCGGCCAGCCGGGCGACCACGAACAGGCCCATGCGGCGGGACACGGCGACGTCCACCACCGGCGGGTTGTCCAGCCGCCAGTTGGCGTGCGCCATCTCCTCGGCGCCCATGCCGACGCCCTGGTCGGTGATGTCGAGCAGCACGCCACCGCTGTTGAGCAGGTGGCCGGACACGTTCACCGGGGTCTCCGCGGAGGAGAACGAGGTCGCGTTCTCGGCCAGCTCGGAGATCAGGTGAACGACGTCGTTGACGGCCGGGCCGCGGACCGAGATGCCGGGCTGCACGTTCAGCGTCACGCGCTCGTACTGCTCGATCTCGGACACCGCCGCGCGGAGCACGTCGACCAGCGCGACCGGCTGGTTCCGCCGCCGGGACACGTCGTGGCCCGCGAGAACCAGGAGGTTCTCCGAGTTGCGGCGCATCCGGGTGGCCAGGTGGTCCATCTGGAACAGGCTGGACAGCCGCTCCGCGTCCTGCTCGCCGAGCTCCAGCTCGTCGATCAGCTGGATCTGCCGTTCGACCAGGGACTGGCTGCGGCGGGACAGGTTGACGAACATCGCGTTGACGTTGCCGCGCAGCGCGGCCTCGTTGGACGCCAGCCGCAGCGCCTCGCGGTGAACCTGGTCGAAGGCCCGCGCGACTTCACCGATCTCGTCCGCAGAGTCCACATCGATCGGCTCGACGTCGAGCGGCACTTCCTCGCCGTCCGCCTCGGACATCCGGCGGACCGTCTCCGGCAGCCGGATGCCGGCCACCTCGAGGGCACCCGCCCGCAGCCGGCGCAGCGGCCGGACCATGGACCGGCCGACGATGGTGGTGAAGGCGAGGGCCAGGACCAGCACGATCGCGATCAGGACACCGACGATGACGGCGGAGGTGATGGCCTGGTTGCGCAGCGCGGCGGCCCGGCTGATGATCGAGGCGACCATGCTCTTCTCGACCGTGCGCAGTCCCTGCACCGGGTAGATCATCCCGGTCGCGGCATTGCCGATGGTGGGGTCCTGCTGGCGGCTCTGCGCCAGCTGGATCGCGGAGTCCCGCTGGGCCTGGGCCCCGTCGACGAGCGTGGTCGACATCGCAGTCTGGAACAGCTGCCGCTGCGCGGTCGACGCGGCGATGTTGAACTCGGCCTGGTTGCTGTTCTCTTCCGCGAGCGCGGTCTGCATGGCCTGGAGCTTGTCCTGGCCGAAGTTGCCCTGGTTGGTCAGGTCGCTGGTGAGCGCGGACGTCAGGATCGCGCCCTGCTGGGAGGCCTCTTCCTTCATGCGCGAGACCAGGCCGAGCACGCGCACCGCGTCCGCCAGCGTGGAGTCGTTGCTGCCGGTGGCGATTTCGTCGTTGAGGGCCAGCACCTGGCTGATCGTGCTGTCGTACTCGTTGATGACGGACAGCGCGGGCAGCTTGGTGGGAGCGATGGTGGCGGCCTTGCGCAGCGCGGGCAGGCTGCTGATCGCGGTGATCGCGTTCTGCGCTTCCTGCTGGATCAGCGCGGGGTAGGAGCTGCCGATCTGGCTGGCCCCGGTGCGCACCTCGCTGGCGAAGATGTTGGTCCGCTTCTGCAGCGCGGTCAGTACGTCCTGCTCGAGCCGGTACTCGTGGGTGTTGCTCGGGCTGCCCCGGCCGCCCTTCGGGTTGGGTATGTCGGCGGTCTTGGTGCCCATCACGATGAACCGGATGGTCTCCAGCCGCTCGGCCTGCAGCGCATCGGCGAAGCTGGCGACCTGGCCGCTGAGCGTGGCCAGCCGCTCCACCCGCTGGTCGGCGACGGCGGACTGGGCCGACCCGCCGATCCGGATGCCGCCCAGGATGATGGCGGTCAGGGTGGGGATGGCGATCAGCAGGACCAGCCGGGAGCGCACGCGCCAGTTGCGCAGGGCGCGGCGGGACGGCGGCCTCGCCGAGGTGGCCTGCGGCTCGGGCTCGGCGTCGCTGTCCGCGGGCGGCCCGAAGGCCTCGGGATCTGTGGCGGCCCGGGCCTGGCCGTGGCGTGCGGGAGCGGCGGGCGGCCCGCCGGCAGGCGCCAGGCGCTCCCCGCTGGGGACGGCGCCACGCGTGGTTCTGGTCTTAGACCTCACAGTCCGTGCACCCCTCACCGCGCGACCGGAAGACGATCGCGGGTCTCCGGCCGCGACAGCGGAACCGGCATGTGATTACCCCTTCCAACGGCGACGATGCTGTTTTCGCAGCGCCGCCAGGCGGTCGGCGGCCGGCACTGGCGGGTGGCCTGCCAGTGCGTCCCTAAGATACTTCGCGTAGCGATGGAAAGACCGATGTTACGTTACGTGAGCACCTTAACTCGGCCACCAGTAGGGTACTTGTCGGGCTACTCTTATGTCCCCAGAACGTTGGCTTCACCCGCGTTCCCGTTTCCCGATAGGTAAAGGAACGTCATGCGTCACGTCCTGGCCCTCGCCGACGCCCCGCAGGGCCCCCGCATGCTCCGCCTGATCCGACCCGCCGCGACGGGCGGTGCTGCCGTCCTTCTGCTGGCCGGCTGCGGTGCGCTGGGCGGCGGCTCGAACGGCATCTCCCCCAGCGACGGCGGCACGATCACGGTAGCCGCGGTGCCGAGCATCGGCGACACCCCGCTGTACCTCGCCCACCAGGATGGGCTGTTCGCCCAGCACGGGCTGACGGTGCGCATCAAGAACTACTCGTCGCTGAAGGCGGAAGTCGAGGCCCTGGGAAACGGCCAGGCGGATATCGCGGCCGGTGACTACACCAGCTTCTTCTCCGCGGCCGGCACGACCTTCTCGCCGGGCAAGAACAAGAGCGGCACCACGCTGCGGGTCGTCGGCGACGGGTACGACGCGGCCGACAACGTGATGGAGGTCCTCACGCTGCCGAGCTCCCCCATCACCAGCGCGGCGGACCTGCAGGGCAAGACCGTCTACACCCCGCCGATCCAGGCGGTGGTGCCCAACAATCACGTGCCGTACAACATGGAGACGCTGGCCACCCAGACCGTGCTGCGGAACGACGGGGTCAGCGTGACCAGTATCAACTGGAAGCAGTCCGCACCGGGGCAGCTGGTCAAGGCGCTGCAGGACAAGAAGGCCAACGCGATCCTGGTCGGCGAGCCGTACCTGTTCCAGGCGCAGAAGCAGCTGGGCGCGGTGGCGGTGCTCGACTCGGCCACCGGCGTGACCTCCGGCCTGCCGCTGCTCGGCTACTTCACCACCAGCGCCTACGCCAGCGGGCACGCGCAGTCGATCCGGGCCTTCCAGGCCGCCATGACGGAGGCGCAGACCCGCTCCGCTTCGCGCGGGCAGATCCAGTCGCTGTTCAGCAAGGCGGCCGGGGTCAGCGCGCAGGACGCGCCGCTGATCGCGCTGGGCAGCTACCCGACGTTCTTCAGCATCGGCCAGGTCCAGCGCGTCGCTGACCTGATGTTCGACGCCGGTATGCTCAGCTCAAAGCTCGACGTGCGGGAACTTGCCCTCCAGTCCTAGCGGGCCACCGCGGCGGCGCCGAGTTAAGACGAGCTAAGACGAAGCCGAGCCACGACTCGTCCGGGAGATCCTGCAATGGCCACCGAGACCTGCCCCGCCTGCGCCAGTGAGGTCAAAGAGGCAGACCTGATCTGCTTTACCTGCGGGGCCAACCTGCCGCGCACCGCCGTGGCGGACAACGACCCGCCCGCGCCGGTCACCGTTATGCAGGAGTACCTGCGCGCGGAGACGCCGCGCCGCGTCATCTCCCCCGCGGTGCTGCGGCTGACGTTCCCGACCGGGAACGTCGAGGTGCCCGCCGGGACGTCACTGCTGCTCGGCCGCGACCCGGCGGACTCGCTGGTGGCCGCCGCGTTCGCCAGCTACGACAACGTGTCCCGGCGGCACGCCACGGTGATCGTCGACGACTCCGGGCGGGCCACGATCAGGGACGAGCACTCCACCAACGGCACGTTCGTGAACGGCGACCGGGTGCTGCCCGGCACCGGGGTGCGGCTGGCCGACGGGGACATCGTCCGGCTGGGCGGGGACGCCAGTGCCGAGGTGTCGCTCCCCCGCCAGGAAGCCGACCCGGCGACCTTCTAGCCCGGGCCCAGACCCGTGAGCCCCGCAAGCGCCCGGCCCGCCCGGAGACATAACCTGTCCATGTGAACGGCAGGCAGCGCGGCACCGAACGGCCGCGGACGGGCCAGGGCCATGCCCGATCTTGAACTGTCCTGGCACGGCGCCACGATCATCGCCGGCTGCCTGGCCCTCGCCGTCCCGTCACTGCGCCGCTCCCCCAACCGGTTCCTGGCCGGGGCCGTCCCCTACGCCCAGGAAAGCGCCATCATCCTCGGCCTGTTCGCGCTCTGGCAGTACGCCGGGTCGTTCGGCGTGATGGGCCCGGACGGCGCGCTCGGCCGGGCGCAGTGGATCTGGCACGCCGAGCGGGTCGCCCACCTGCCCAGCGAGACAGGAGTGCAGGCGTTCTTCCTGCCGCACCCGCTGATCGTCCAGTTCTTCAACTACTACTACGCGTCGCTGCACTTCCCGGTGCTGGTCGGCACGATGATCTGGCTGTTCGTCCGGCACCGGGACAGGTACGCCGCGGCGCGCACCACGCTGGTCGCGCTGACCGCGGCCTGCCTGCTGATCCAGCTGATCCCGGTGGCGCCGCCGCGGATGCTGCCCAGCAGCGGCATGGTGGACACGGCCATCGAGTACGGCCAGTCGGTGTACAGCGCCACCGCCGGGTTCAACCCGGACCAGCTGTCGGCCATGCCGTCGGTGCACGTCGGCTGGGCGGTGCTGGTCGCGATCCTGATCATCGGGGCGGCGCGGACCCGGTGGCGGTGGCTGTGGCTGCTCTACCCCGCGGCCACCACGCTGATCGTGGCGGTGACCGCCAATCATTTCTGGGCCGACGGGATTGTCGCCACCGCGGTGCTGCTGGCGGTGCTGGCCGTGCAGCAACTCGTTACGAAACTGCGACGCGATATCCCCGCATATGAGGCTATTGCGGAGAAGGTGGACGTGGCATCATCTCGCTAACAGTGATCGGGTAACCCCCGGAGGCAGCAATGGCCGCAGAAGCAAGTACCGGCACGACCATAGGGTTGCGCCGCAACGCGATCGGGCTGCGGGAGGTGCTGTTCCAGAGCATCACCGACATGGCCCCCGGCGCGGCCATCGCGGCGTCGATCCCGGC
>DASVBE010000017.1:0-22512 GCA_036375995.1 Streptosporangiaceae bacterium
GATCGACAACGCCAAGATCGGCTGGCCCGCGCAGCTGGCCCTCGGCCCGGACGGCCTGGGCAACTCGCCGGACCACATCAAGCACATCATGAGCCAGTCCATGGAGGCCCTGATCCACCACTTCAAGCTGGTCACCGAGGGTTTCCGGGTGCCGGCCGGCCAGGTCTACGCGGCCATCGAGGCGCCCCGCGGCGAGCTCGGCTGCCACGCGGTCAGCGACGGCGGAACCCGGCCGTACCGGGTGCACTTCCGCGACCCGTCGTTCACCAACCTGCAGGCCCTGCCGGCCATGTGCGAGGGCGGCATGGTGGCCGACATCATCTCGGCCATCGCCAGCACCGACCCGGTGATGGGAGGGGTAGACCGCTAATGCCGCTCAGCGACGACGTGCGCGTCCGCCTGGAGGCGGACGCCGCGCAGATCATCGGCCGCTACCCGCGGTCCCGCTCGGCGCTGCTGCCGCTGCTGCACCTGGTGCAGTCCGAGGAAGGCTTCGTGTCCGAGGACGGGCTCGCCTTCTGCGCCGAGCAGCTCGGGCTGACCGAGGCGGACGTCACCGCGGTGGCCTCGTTCTACACGATGTACAAGCGCCAGCCGGTGGGCGAGTACCACGTCGGGGTCTGCACCAACGCGCTGTGCGCGGTGATGGGCGGCGACGCGATCTTCGCCGACCTGCAGAAGCATCTGGGCATCGGCAACAACGAGACCACGCCGGACGGCAAGGTCAGCCTGGAGCACCTGGAGTGCAACGCGGCCTGCGACTACGCCCCGGTCGTGATGGTCAACTGGGAGTTCTACGACAACATGACCCCGCAGAAGGCGCGGGAGGTGGTCGACGGCCTGCGCACCGGGGCGGACAGCGCCCGGCCCACCCGCGGCGCCCCCCGGCAGTGCACCTGGAAGCAGGCCGGGCGGATCCTGGCCGGCTTCCCCGACGACCAGGCGGCCGAGGGGAACACGGCCGGCGACGCGAGCCTGGCGGGCCTGCGGATGGCGCGCGAGCAGGGCTGGACCCCGGATAACCGTGACACCACGGGGAGCACCACGTGACCCAGGTACTGACCCCCGAGCTGACCGCACGCTGGGACGAGCCGGACTCCTTCACGCTGGCCGGCTACCGGCGCGGCGGCGGCTACGAGGCCCTGCCCAAGGCCCTGGCCATGGCGCCCGAGCAGGTCATCCAGACGCTGAAGGACTCGGTGCTGCGCGGTCGCGGCGGGGCCGGCTTCCCCACCGGCCTGAAGTGGGGCTTCATCCCCCAGGGCGACAGCAAGCCGCACTACCTCGTGGTCAACGCCGACGAGTCGGAGCCCGGCGCCTGCAAGGACATGCCGTCGCTGCTGGCCAACCCGCACGCCCTGATCGAGGGCATCGTCATCACCTGCTACGCGATCCGGGCGCAGGAAGCGTTCATCTACGTCCGGGGCGAGGTCCTGCACGTGATCCGGCGGCTGCACCACGCCGTCCGGGAGGCTTACGAGGCCGGCTACCTGGGCGAGAACATCCTCGGCTCCGGCCTGAACGTGAGCGTCGTCGTGCACGCCGGCGCCGGCGCCTACATCTGCGGCGAGGAGACCGCGCTGCTCGACTCGCTGGAGGGCTACCGCGGCCAGCCACGGCTGAAGCCGCCGTTTCCCGCGGTGGCCGGGCTGTACGCCTGCCCGACCGTGGTCAACAACGTCGAGTCGATCTCCAGCGTGCCGTGGATCCTGAAGTACGGCGCGGCGGACTTCGCGCGGATCGGCACCGAGCGGTCCAAGGGCTTCGGGATCTTCTCGCTGTCCGGCCACGTCGCCGTGCCCGGGCAGTACGAGGCCCCGCTCGGCACCACGCTGCGCGAGCTGCTGGACCTGGCCGGCGGGATCCGCGCCGGGCACCGGCTGAAGTTCTGGACCCCCGGCGGGTCGTCCACGCCGCTGTTCACCGACGAGCACCTGGATGTGCCGCTCGACTACGAGTCCGTGGCCAAGGCCGGGTCCATGCTCGGCACCCGGTCGATCCAGCTGTTCGACGACACCACCTGCGTGGTCCGCGTCGCGCTCCGCTGGTCCCAGTTCTACGAGCACGAGTCCTGCGGCAAGTGCACGCCGTGCCGGGAGGGCAGCTACTGGGTCGTCCAGATCCTGGAGCAGCTGGAGGACGGCACCGGGAGTGAATCGGACCTCGCGAAGCTGATCGACATCTGCGACAACATCACCGGCCGGGCGTTCTGTGCCCTGGGCGATTCGATCCAGGCGCCCATCGTGTCCTCGATCAGGTTCTTCCGGGACGAGTACCTGGAGCACCTGCGGACCGGCGGCTGCCCGTTCGACCCGGCCCGCTCGGCACTGTTCACGATGGAGCCCGCGTGATGACAGTTCCCCAGACGGCTGACGGTGTGTCGGTCACCATCGACGGCTTCGAGATCACCGTGCCCAAGGGCACGCTGGTCATCCGGGCCGCCGAGGAGCTCGGCATCCAGATCCCGCGGTTCTGCGACCACCCGCTGCTGGAGCCGGTCGGCGCCTGCCGGCAGTGCCTGGTGCACGTGGAGGGCCAGCCCAAGCCGCCCGCCTCGTGCACCACCGTGTGCACCGACGGCATGGTCGTGCGGACCCAGCTCACCTCTCCGGTGGCGGAGAAGGCGCAGCGCGGCATGATGGAGCTGCTGCTGGTCAACCACCCGCTCGACTGCCCGATGTGCGACAAGGGCGGCGAGTGCCCGCTGCAGAACCAGGCCATGTCCACCGGCCAGGGCGAGACCCGGTTCAACGGGGTCAAGCGGCAGTTCGAGAAGCCGGTCGCGCTGTCCACGCAGGTGCTGCTCGACCGGGAGCGCTGCGTGCAGTGCGCCCGCTGCACCCGGTTCTCCGACCAGGTCTCCGGCGACAAGCTGATCGACCTGATCGAGCGCGGGCCCAGGGAGCAGGTCGGAACCGCCGACGGTGTCCCGTTCAACTCCTACTTCTCCGGCAACACCGTGCAGATCTGCCCGGTCGGCGCGCTCACCGGCGCGTCCTACCGGTTCCGGTCCCGGCCGTTCGACCTGGTCTCGGTGCCCAGCGTGTGCGAGCACTGCGCATCCGGCTGCCGGCAGCGCACCGATCACCGGCGCAACGCGGTGACCAGGCGGCTGGCGGGCAGCGACCCGGACGTGAACCTGGAGTGGAACTGCGACAAGGGCCGCTGGGCGTTCAGCTACGCGACCCAGCCCGACCGGCTGGCCGGCCCGCTGGTCAGGGACGCCGACGGGGTGCTGCGGCCGGCCTCCTGGCCCGAGGCGCTGGCCGCCGCCGCAGCCGGGCTCTCCGCCGCGCGCGGGCGGGCCGGCGTGCTCACCGGCGGGCGGCTCACGCTGGAGGACGCCTACGGCTACGCGAAGTTCGCGCGGCTCGCCCTCGGCACCAACGACATCGACATGCGCGCGCGGCCGCACTCCGGCGAGGAGGCGTCCTTCCTCGGCAGGCACGTCGCCGGGCGCAGCATGACTATGGATTACGGAACGCTGGAAGCGGCTCCCGCTGTCCTCCTGGCGGGCTTTGAGCCGGAGGAAGAATCCCCGATCGTGTTCCTCCGGCTGCGCAAGGCGGTCCGCCAGCGCGGCCTGGCCGTGTTCTCGCTGGCCGCCCTGGCCAGCGACGGCCTCGCCCGGCTGAACGGCACGCTGCTGGCCACCGTGCCCGGCGGCGAGGCGGCCGTGCTGCGGCGGCTGGCCTCCTCGTCGGACCCGGCCGCCGAGGCGCTGCGCCGCAGCGGCTCGGTGATCCTGGTGGGCGAGCGGCTGGCCGAGGTGCCCGGCGCGCTGACCGCCGCCGCGGCGCTGGCCGAGTCCACCGGCGCGCAGCTGGCCTGGATCCCGCGGCGGGCCGGGGAGCGCGGCGCCATCGAGGCCGGCGCGATGCCCGGGCTGCTGCCCGGCGGGCGGTCGGTGACCGACCCGGCGCACCGGATCGAGGTGGCCAGGGCCTGGGGCGTGGCCACGCTCCCGTCCCTGCCCGGACGGCCGGCCAGCGAGATCCTGACCGCGGCCGCCGACGGCGACCTCGACGCGCTGCTGATCGCCGGAGTGGACCCGGATGACCTGCCCGACCCGGACGCCGCGCTGGCCGCGCTGGACGCCACCGGGTTCATCGTCAGCCTGGAGCTGCGGGTCAGCGCGGTCACCGACCGGGCCGACGTGGTCTTCCCGGTTGCCGCCGTGGCCGAGAAGGCGGGCACGTTCGTGAACTGGGAGGGCCGGCCGGGCTCGTTCCTGGCCGCGCTGTCCGTCCCCTCCGCCGAATCCGACCTGGACATCCTCGGCGAGATCGCCGACGAGATGGACGTCCACCTGGGCCTGCCCGGGGCCGCCGCGGCCCGCGCCGAGCTGGCCGCGCTGGGCTCCGCCGCGGCCAGCCCGCCCGCCGCCGGGACGGCGGGCGGTCCGGTTGCCGCGCCGGGCCGGGCGCCGGCCGGGCCGGGCGAGGCGGTACTGTCCACCTGGCACCATCTTCTCGACGCCGGGCGGCTGCAGGACGGGGAGCCGAACCTGGCCGGGACGGCCCGCACCGCCGCCGCCGTGATGTCCGCGGCGACCGCGGCCGAGGCCGGCGCGGCCGATGGCGGTAAGGTCACCGTGGCCACCGACCGGGGCGAGATCACGGTCCCGCTGCGCATCGCGGACATGCCCGACCGGGTTGTCTGGCTGCCGACGAACTCGGCCGGCTGCGCGGTGCGCCGCCAGCTCGGGGCCGGTCACGGAGCTTCCGTCAGGGTGAGGAGCGCGCAATGATCGCCACCGCCGCGGCGCGGCCCGCGCTGGCCGCCGCCGACCCGACGCTGTCCAGCTTCGGGCACGACCCCTGGTGGCTGGTGCTGCTGAAGGTCGTCACGATCTTCGCGTTCCTGATGGTGACCACGCTGCTGATGATCTGGGCCGAGCGCCGGGTCATCGGCCGGATGCAGTCCCGGCCGGGCCCGAACCGGGCCGGGAAGTTCGGCCTGCTGCAGTCGCTGATGGACGGCCTGAAGCTGCCGCTGAAGGAAGACATCATCCCGCGCGGCGTGGACAAGCTGCTGTTCGTGCTGGCCCCGGCGATCGCGACGATCCCGGCCTTCATCAGCTTCGCGATCATCCCGGTCGGCCCGATCGTGTCGATCTTCCACCACCACACCCCGCTGCAGCTCGCCGACCTGCCGGTGGCCGTGCTGCTGGTGCTGGCCATGAGCTCGATGGCGGTGTACGGCATCGTGCTGGCCGGCTGGGCGTCCTCCTCGCCGTACTCACTGCTCGGCGGGCTCCGCTCGTCCGCCCAGGTGATCAGCTACGAGATCGCCATGGGCCTGTCGTTCGTGCCGGTCTTCCTGTACGCCGGGTCGCTGTCCACCTCGGACATCGTGGCGGCCCAGGCGCACGGCTCGGAGCTGCACGTGGGCGGGGTGATCCTGCACTACCCGTCCTGGTTCGCGGTTCTGCTGCTGCCCTCGTTCGTGATCTACGTGATCACCATGGTGGGCGAGACCAACCGGCTCCCGTTCGACCTGCCCGAGGGCGAGGGCGAACTGGTCGGCGGGTTCCACACCGAGTACAGCTCGCTCAAGTTCGCGCTGTTCTACCTGGCCGAGTACATCAACATGGTGACCGTGTCCGCGCTGGCGGTGACGCTGTTCCTGGGCGGCTGGCGGGCGCCGTGGCCGATCAGCGTGTGGCCCGATGCGAACACCGGCTGGTGGCCGATCCTGTGGTGGTTCGGCAAGATCGCCCTGTTCCTGTTCCTGTTCATCTGGCTGCGCGGCTCGCTCCCGCGGATCCGCTATGACCAGCTGATGAAGCTCGGCTGGAAGGTGCTGATCCCGGGTGCGCTGGCCTGGACGCTGATGATCGCCACCATCCGGGTGTGGCGCCGGCAGGGCGGCAGCCCCGGGGTCTACCTGGTGGCCGGCGGCATCGTCGTGATCCTGATGGCGCTGGCCTGGGGCTGGGACACAGCCTCGACCCGGCAGCAGGCCGCCCGCGCGGGCGAGGAAGCGGCGGCGGACGAGGCCGCCGCGGAGAGCGGCCGTGCCGCCAGTACCGGCGGGACCTTCCCGGTGCCCCCGCTGGACCTGCCGCACTATCACGGCACCGGGGTCACCCCGGCCGTCGTCGGCGGCCCGGTCGCGCCGGGCAGCGCCGGGGAAGCCACCGTCGCCGACACCGCGAAGGAGGTCTCCTCCAGTGCCTGACTTCCTCAACCCGGTCAAGGGGTTCGGGGTCACCTTCAAGCAGATGTTCCAGAAGGTCGACACCGTCGAGTACCCGGAGGTGCAGAAGCCGACCGCGCCCCGGTTCCACGGCCGCCACCAGCTCAACCGGTGGCCGGACGGGCTGGAGAAGTGCATCGGCTGCGAGCTGTGCGCCTGGGCCTGCCCGGCCGACGCGATCTACGTCGAGGGCGGCGACAACACCGAGGACGAGCGGTACTCGCCCGGCGAGCGGTACGGCCGCGTCTACCAGATCAACTACCTGCGCTGCATCCTGTGCGGGCTGTGCGTGGAGGCGTGCCCGACCCGGGCGCTGACCATGACCAACGAGTACGAGCTCGCCGACGACAGCCGGGAGAGCCTGATCTGGACCAAGGAGCAGCTCGTGGTGCCGCTGCTGCCGGGCATGGAAGCCCCGCCGCACCCGATGCGGCTGGGTGAGTCCGAGACCGACTACTACAACCTGGGCGGGTCCGGCGTGGTCCCCGCCGCCGACGACGGGGGCGAGCAGTGAGCCATCACATACTGCTCGCGGCCGGCGCCGCGGCGGCGACCCAGGAGACCACGTTCTGGGTGCTGGCCGTCGTCGCGGGGCTCGCGGGGCTCGGCATGGTGCTGGCCCGCAAGGCCGTGCACTGCGCGGTCCTGCTCGCCGTGGTGATGCTGTCGCTGGCCATCCTGTACGCGCTGGCCGGGGCGCCGTTCCTGGCCTTCGTGCAGGTCATCGTGTACACCGGCGCGGTGCTGATGCTGTTCCTGTTCGTCCTGATGATCGTCGGCGTCACATCGTCCGACGCGCTCGTGGAGACGATCCGCGGCCAGCGGGCGCTGGCCATCCTGGCCGCCACCGGCCTGCTCGTGCTGCTGCTCCTGGTCATCGGCCACGCGGCGATCGGCCCGGCCGCCGCGCCGTCCTCGGCGAACTTCGGCACCTCCAACATCAGCAGCCTGGCCGAGCTGATCTTCACCAAGTACGTGTTCCCGTTCGAGGTGACCAGCGCGCTGCTGATCACGGCCGCGCTCGGCGCGATGGTGCTGGCGCACCGGGAGCGCACCAGCCCCAAGCCGACCCAGCGGGAGCTGTCCATCCGCCGGATAGCCGGCAGCCGCCCGGCGCCGCTGCCCGGGCCGGGCACCTACGCCCGGCACAACGCGGCGGACATGCCCGCGCTGCTGCCCGACGGCAGCAATGCCGAGCTGTCGGTCAGCACCTCGATGGTGCCCCGCGCGGACCGGCCGCAGGTGACCGCGCCGCGGGCAGAACCCGGGGCCGCCGCGGAGAGCGGAGCGGAGGAGAAGCCGTGGTAAGCCCCGCGCACTACATCTGGCTCGCGGTGATCCTCTTCGTGATCGGCGCGGTGGGCGTGCTGGTCCGCCGCAACGCCCTCGTCATCTTCATGTGCGTCGAGCTCATGCTGAACGCCGCCAGCCTGGCGTTCATCGGCTTCTCCCGGCTGCACGGGGCGCTGGACGGCCAGGTCATCGCGTTCTTCGTGATGGTGGTGGCCGCGGCCGAGGTCGTCGTCGGCCTGGCCATCATCATGTCGATCTACCGGACCCGCAGGTCGGCCTCGGTAGACGACGCCAACTTGCTCAAGTACTGACACACCGGGCCGGCCGCTGGGCCGGCCCTGCAAAGGGGTTAGCCAGTGACAGGCTCAGTTGCGGGCGCGCCGCCGTCGGCTGCCGTCATGACGACCCTGGCGGCGGCCGGCAGCCAGCGGTACGCGTGGCTGCTGCTGGCGTTCCCGCTGGCCGGGGCGGCGATCCTGCTGCTCGGCGGGAAGCGCACCAACAGCTGGGGGCACCTGGTCGGGGCCACCATGCCGGTCGCCGCGTTCGCCTACGGCGTGGTCGCGTTCGTCACCATGCTCAGCTACCCGGCCGCGCAGCGCAGCCGGGATCTGCACCTGTTCAACTGGATCGATGTCGGCACGTTCCGGGCCGACATCGGGCTGCAGCTCGACCAGCTGTCGATCTGCTTCGTGCTGCTGATCACCGGGGTCGGCGCGCTGATCCACATCTTCGCGGTCGGCTACATGGCGCAGGACCCGGAGCGGCGCCGGTTCTTCGGCTACATGAACCTGTTCCTGGCCGCGATGCTGCTGCTCGTGCTGGCCGACAACTACCTCGGCCTGTACGCCGGGTGGGAGGGTGTCGGCCTGGCCTCCTACCTGCTGATCGGGTTCTGGTACTTCAAGCCCACCGCGGCCACCGCGGCCAAGAAGGCCTTCATCGCCAACCGCGTCGGCGACGCCGGGCTGTCGATCGCGATCATGCTGATGTTCGCGACGTTCGGCACGATCCAGTTCGCCGGCGTGTTCCACGCCGCGCCGTCGGCCAGTTCCACCACGCTGACCGCGATCTGCCTGCTGCTGCTCCTCGGCGCCTGCGGCAAGTCCGCCCAGCTGCCGCTGCAGTCCTGGCTGCTGGACGCGATGGAAGGCCCCACCCCGGTGTCCGCGCTGATCCACGCGGCCACCATGGTCACCGCCGGGGTGTACCTGATCGTCCGGTCCAACCCGCTGTTCGGGCTGTCCGCCGACGCGCGGCTGGCGGTCACCATCGTCGGCGCGGTCACCCTGCTGTTCGGCGCGATCATCGGCTGCGCCAAGGACGACATCAAGAAGGCCCTGGCCGGGTCGACGATGAGCCAGATCGGCTACATGATGCTGGCCGCCGGCCTGGGCCCGGCCGGGTACGCGTTCGCGATCGCGCACCTGCTCGCGCACGGGTTCTTCAAGGCCGGCCTGTTCCTTGGGGCCGGCGCGGTCAAGCACGAGATGAACGACGAGGTGGACATGCGCCGCTTCGGCGGCCTGGGCAAGATCATGCCGGTCACGTTCGTCACGTTCCTGATCGGCTACCTGGCCATCATCGGCGTGCCGCCGTTCTCCGGGTTCTTCACCAAGGACAGCATCATCGAGGCGGCCTTCGACAAGGGCGGCACGTCCGGGGCCATCCTGGGCTGCGCGGCCGTGCTCGGCGCGGCGATCACCGCGTTCTACATGACCCGGGTCATGTTCATGACGTTCGCCGGGGAGCGCCGCTGGGAAGAGAGCGTGCACCCGCACGAGGCGCCACCGGTGATGACCGCGCCGATGGTCCTGCTCGCGGTGGGGTCGGCCGGGGCCGGCGCGTTCCTGATCCTCGGCAGCCGGCTCGCCGACTTCCTGGCCCCGGTGACCGGGGTGCCACCGGAGTCCAAGGGGCTCTTCACCCTGCCCGGAACGGTCACCCTGGTCCTGGTGGTGGTGGGCGTCGCGATCGCCTGGGCGATGTACGGGCGGCGCGAGGTGCCGGTCACCGGGCCCGCCGGGAACTTCGCCACCGTGGCGGCCCGCAAGGACCTGTACGGCGACGCGGTCAACGAGTCGCTGCTGATGCGGCCGGGCCAGTGGCTGACCCGGCTGTCGGTCTACTTCGACAACCGGGGCATTGACGGGATCGTGAACTCCCTGGCCGCCGCCATGGGCGGCTCCTCGGGCCGGCTCCGCAAGCTCCAGAACGGCTTCGTCCGCTCCTACGCGCTGTTCATGTTCCTGGGCGCGGTGGCCCTGGTCGGGGCCCTGCTAGTGGTGAGGATCTGATGAGCACCTTTCCCTGGCTGACCGTCGCGGGTGCCATCCCGCTGGCCGGCGCGCTGATCGTGGCCGCGGTGCCCAGCGGTGACGGCGAGCGGTCGCGGGATCAGCTGGTCAAGCAGCTGAGCCTCGGCTTCACGCTGATCACGCTGGTCGTCATCGCGGTCATGGCGGTGCGCTTCAGGCCCGGCGGCCCCACGTTCCAGTTCACCCAGGTCACGTCGTGGATCCCGCAGTTCGGGGTGCACTACGCGGTCGGTGTGGACGGGATCGCGCTGGTGCTGATCGTGATGACCGCGATCCTCATGCCGGTGGTCGTGCTGGCCTCGTGGAACGACGCCGAGGGCGGCAGCTCACCCGAGGGCGAGGCGCCGGCCAAGCGCAGCGTGAAGACCTACTTCGCGCTGCTGCTGGTGCTGGAGACGATGATGATCGGCGTCTTCGCGGCCACCGACGTGTTCCTGTTCTACGTGTTCTTCGAGGCCATGCTGGTCCCGATGTACTTCATGATCGGCAGCTACGGTGTCGGCCAGCGGCAGTACGCGGCGGTCAAGTTCCTGCTCTACAGCCTGCTCGGCGGGCTGCTGATGCTGGTCGCGGTCATCGCGCTGTACGTGTACTCGGCCCGCGGCGGGCACACGGGCACGTTCCTGTTCACCGACCTGGAGAAGCTCACGCTCGCCCCGGTCACCCAGCGCTGGCTGTTCCTCGGCTTCTTCGTCGCGTTCGCGATCAAGGCGCCGCTGTGGCCGTTCCACACCTGGCTGCCGGACTCGGTCACCGCGGCCCAGCCCGGCGGCGCGGTGCTGCTGGTCGGCGTGCTGGACAAGGTCGGCACGTTCGGCATGATCCGGTACTGCCTGGAGCTGTTCCCGTCGGCCTCGCACTACTTCACGCCGCTGGTGCTCACGCTGGCGGTGATCGGCGTGCTGTACGGCGCGGTGGTGGCCATCGGCCAGCGCGACCTGAAACGGCTGATCGCCTACACCTCGGTGTCGCACTTCGGGCTGATCGTGCTGGGCGTGTTCGCGATGACCAGCCAGGGACAGGCGGGGGCCACCCTGTACATGGTCAACCACGGGTTCGCCACCGGCGCGCTGCTGATCGCGGCCGGCTTCATGATCGCCCGCCGCCGGTCCCAGCTGATCGCCGACTACGGCGGCATGCAGAAGGTCGCACCGCTGCTGGCCGGGCTGTTCCTGGTGGCCGGCCTGGCCGGGCTCGCGCTGCCCGGGCTGTCCACCTTCGTCAGCGAGTTCCTCGTGCTGGTCGGCACGTTCACCCGGTACGAGGCGGCGGCCATCCTGGCCACGGCCGGCATCATCCTGGCCGCGATCTACATCCTGTGGATGTACCAGCGGACGATGACCGGGCCGGTGGCCGAGAGCGTCCAGGGCCTGACCGACCTGAAGGCCCGTGAGCTGTGGGCGATCGGCCCGCTGATCGCGCTGATCGTGGCCATGGGCGTGTACCCCAAGCCGGTGCTCGACGTGATCAACCCGGCCGTCCACCAGACCCTGACCCAGGTGCACGCCACCGACCCGGTGCCCCCGCATCCGCCGTCCGCGCTGAACCAGAAGGGAAGCACCCCGTGACCTCGATCCTGGCCGCGGGCGCCGCGACTGCGCCGGGCCTGTCCGCGCCGCACATCGAGTACGGCCAGCTGTCGCCGATGCTGCTGGTCTTCGGGCTGGCGGTGGTCGGCGTGCTGGTCGAGGCGTTCGCCCCGCGGCACCTGCGCCGCCCCATCCAGCTGGCGCTGACCCTGGGCGGGCTGGTCGCGGCGTTCGTGCTGACGATCGTGATCGCCGCGAGCAGCACGCTGTTCGCCAACGGCAGCCCGGGGAACGCGGCCGCGGTCGGCACGGTCGGCGTGGACCAGCCCACGTTGTTCATCCAGGGCACGATCCTGGTGCTGGCCTTCATCAGCGTGCTGATGATCGCCGAGCAGGCACACGACATCAGCCCGTTCGCGGCGCAGGCCGCGGCCGTGCCGGGCAGCGCCGAGGAACGTGAGGGCCTGGCCGCCGGCGCGGTGCACACCGAGGTGTACCCGCTGGTCCTGTTCGCGGTGGGCGGCATGCTGCTGTTCCCCGCCGCCAACGACCTGCTGACGATGTTCGTCGCGCTCGAGGTGCTGTCCCTGCCGCTGTACCTGCTGTGCGGCATCGCCCGGCGGCGCCGCCTGCTGTCGCAGGAAGCGGCGATGAAGTACTTCCTGCTGGGCGCGTACTCCTCCGCGTTCTTCCTGTTCGGCGTGGCCATGCTGTACGGCTTCTCCGGCTCGGTCAGTCTGTCCGCGATCGCCACCGCGGCCTCGTCCAACACCAGCAGCGCCTCGCTGCTGTACGCCGGCATGGCGCTGCTCGGCCTGGGCCTGCTGTTCAAGATCGGCGCGGCCCCGTTCCAGAGCTGGAAGCCGGACGTCTACCAGGGCGCGCCGACCCCGGTCACCGCGCTGATGGCGTCCTGCACGCTGGTGTCCGCGTTCGGCGCGCTGCTGCGGGTGTTCTACGTGGCGTTCGGCCAGCTGTCCTGGAGCTGGCGGCCGGTCATGTGGGGGGTGGCCATCCTCACGATGGTGGCCGGTTCCGTGGTCGCGGTCACCCAGACCGACGTGAAGCGGCTGCTGGCCTACTCCTCCATCGCCCAGGCCGGTTACGTGCTCACCGCCGTGGTCGCCACCAGCCAGGCCGGGCTGTCCAGCAGCCTGTTCTACCTGGCCGCCTACGGGATCGCGGTGATCGGTGCGTTCGCGGTGGTCACCCTGGTCCGCGGGCCGGCCGGCGAGGCGCTGCACCTGTCCAGCTGGGCGGGCCTGGGCCGCCGCTCCCCGCTGGTCGCGGGGACGTTCGCGTTCTTCCTGATCGCGTTCGCGGGCATTCCGCTGACCAGTGGCTTCACCGGGAAGTTCGCGGTCTTCCAGGCCTCGATCGCGGGCGGGGCGCTGCCCCTGGTCATCGTCGGCGTGCTGAGCAGCGCGATCCTGGCCTTCCCCTACGTCCGGGTGATCGTGCTGATGTTCTTCAGCGACCCGGCCCCGGACGGCCCGGCGGTGGTGCGGCCCAGCGTGTTCACCGGGGCCGCGGTCGCGATCGGCGCGATCGGCACACTCGTCCTCGGGGTGGTTCCCGGCCCGCTCCTCGACCTGGCCCAGCATGCCGCCTCGAATCTGTTCGTCCGCTAGGTCACCTCGGCACGTATCTTGGGATCGGCGTTGCCCGCGCCGGTCCGGGCGGCTGGCCCCGGCGGCGGCCCCACGATAGGAGCCTCAGTGACGGCCATTGTCCCCGTTCAGCTTTCCGACCCGGCGCTGGAAAAGGTCATCGCCGACGGGCTGGCCCAGGTCGAGGTTGGCCTGCGGGAAGCGGTGAAGATCGAGCAGCCGCTGCTCAACGAGGCCGCCGCGCACCTGATCGCCGGCGGCAAGCGGCTGCGGCCCACGCTGGTGCTGCTGGCCGGCCAGTTCGGCAGCCGCCCGGACGAGCGGCTCGTGCCCGGCGCGATCGCCATCGAGCTGACCCACCTGGCCACGCTGTACCACGACGACGTGATGGACGAGGCCGCCGTGCGGCACGGCCAGGCCAGCGCAAACGCCCGGTGGGACAACACGGTGGCCATCCTGACCGGCGACTTCCTGTTCTCCTGCGCCTCGAACGTGCTGGCCGGCCTGGGCCCGGAGGCCATCCGGGTGCAGGCCACCACGTTCGCCCAGCTGGTCAGCGGGCAGATCGCGGAGACCCTGGGCCCGCAGCCGGGCCAGGAGCCGCTCGAGCACTACATGAAGGTGGTCACCGACAAGACCGCGTCGCTGATCGCCACCTCGGGCCGGTTCGGGGCGATGTTCTCCGACGCGCCAGAAGGGGTGGCGGCCGGCATCGCCAAGGCCTGCGGTGCGTTCGGGGTGGCCTGGCAGCTGGCCGACGACATCCTGGACGTGGCCAGCGAGACCGTCCAGTCCGGCAAGACCCCGGGCACTGACCTGCACGAGGGCGTGCTGACCCTGCCCATGCTGCACGCCCTGCGGGTGGCCGGGCCCGGCGACGCCCGCCTGGTCGAGCTGCTGTCCAGCGGCAAGCTGACCGACCCGGACCTGCACGCCGAGGCGCTCGGGCTGCTCCGCGCGCACCCGGCGATGGAGCTGGCCCGGGCGGACCTGAGGCAGTGGGCCGGGGTGGCCCGGCAGGAGATCATGGCGCTGCCGGACGTGCCCGCCCGGGCCGCGTTCGAGGGCCTGTGCGACTTCGTCGTCGAGCGCACCGGGTAGCGGCGGCCCAGCCGATCTTCGGCCGGTTACCAGTGTGATTCCGTGGTGACCGGGCCGCGGCGCGTTAGCATGCGCAGTGATGAGAACTTCTGGGCGCATTGCGAACGACCCGCCGGAGCGGGACCGGGACGAGCCAGGCGGCGAGCCGGCCGCCGCGCGGAACAGCGACTTCGTGCAGTCGCTCGACCGCGGGCTGGCGGTGATCCGGGCGTTCGGCCCGGACCGGGAACGGCTCAGCCTCAGCGAGGTGGCCCGGGCCACCAACCTGACCCGGGCCGCGGCCCGGCGGTTCCTGCTCACCCTGGTCAAGCTCGGCTACGTGCGCAGCGACGGCCGGGAGTTCTCGCTCCGGCCCCGGGTGCTCGAGCTGGGCTACGCCTACCTGTCCGGGCTGACCCTGCCCGACGTGGCGGCGCCGCACCTGGAGGAGCTCGTGGCCCGGCTGCACGAGTCGTCCTCGATCTCGATCCTGGACGGGCAGCACGTGGTGTACGTCGCCCGGGTCCCGACCAAGCGGATCATGACGGTGGCCATCTCGGTCGGCACCCGGTTCCCGGCCTACGCCACCTCGATGGGCCGGGTGCTGCTGGCCGCGCTGCCGCCGGACGCGCTGGAGCAGTACCTGGCCGAGGCCGTGCTCGAGCCGCTGACCGCCAACACCGTCACCGACAAGGGCCGGCTCAGGGAGATCCTCGCCGAGGTGGCCGCGCAGGGCTACGCGATCGTCGACCAGGAACTCGAGGAGGGCCTGCGCGCGGTGGCCGCGCCGATCCGCGGGGCCCAGGACACCGGCACCGCGGCGATCAACATCTCGGCGCACGCCAGCCGGGTCAGCGTGGAGTCGCTGCGTACCGACATCGTGCCCGCGCTGCTGGAAACCGCGCGCCAGATCGAGGCCGATCTGGCCGCCCAGGGGGCGGGCTGAACGGTATCTGACGGGTGCCCGGGCGGGGGCTGAACGGCCGGCCAGGCACCGGTTGCGGGTGGTTGACACGGCGAGATTGACCATGACAGAGTTCTACAGTGCGCATGGTCGTACGCTAGGCGAACACTTGCCGTCCCCGTTCCGGGGGCCCGGCTGCCCCGGTGATGCCGTTGCCCTCCGCGGACGGATCGCCGTTTTCATTCGCTGACGTCGAAGGAGACGGGATGAACCGTCAGGGACCGGAGGAGAGCCAGCCCGCTGCCGAGCCGATCATCAGTGCCCCGGTCGGGCGCCGGTCGGTGCTCAAGGGCATGGGCGCGGGCGCGGTCACCGTGGGGGCCGGCGGGCTGCTGGCCGCGTGCAGTTCCGGGATCAAGGGCTCCGGTGCGCAGTCCAGCAGCGGCACGATCAACATCGGCTTCGTCACCCCGCTGACCGGCCCGCTGGCCGGCTTCGCGTCCGGCGACCAGTACGTGCTCAGCCAGGTCCGCAGCACCAGCGCGTACAAGAGCGGGATCAAGGCCGGCGGCAAGAACTACAAGGTCAACATCGTGGTCCAGGACAGCCAGTCGGACCCGAACCGGGCCTCCGCGGTGGCCCGGCAGCTGATCCTGCAGAACAAGGTGGACATGATCCTGACCACCTCGACCCCGGAGACCACCAACCCGGTGGCCGCGGCCAGCGAGAAGCTCGGCACGCCGTGCCTGTCCACCGTGGTGCCGTGGGAGTCGTGGTACGGCGGCCTGGGCGGCAACCCGGCCAAGCCGACCACCACGTTCAAGTACTGCACGGTGTTCTTCTTCGGGCTGAAAGAATTCCAGGGCACCTTCGTGCCGATGTGGCAGCGGGTGCACACCAACAAGGTCGTCGCCTGCCAGTACCCCAACGACGCCGACGGCACCGCGTTCCGCGAGGCGTTCATCCCGCTGATCAAGGAGTCCGGGTACAAGCCCGTGGACGGCGGCGCCTACCAGGACGGCACCACCGACTTCAGCTCGATGATCAGCACGTTCAAGAACAAGCACTGCGAGCTGTTCAGCAACGCGCCGCTGCCGCCGGACTTCAACACGTTCTGGAAGCAGGCCGCCCAGCAGGGCTTCAAGCCCAAGCTGGCCACGGTGGCCAAGGTGCTGCTGTTCCCGGCCGACACGGTCGCGCTCGGCCCGCTGGTCAACAACGTGGCCACCGACTCGTGGTGGGGCCCGTACATGCCGTACCAGTCCTCACTCGACGGGCAGAGCGCCAAGGCGCTGGCGGACGGGTTCACCGCCGCCACCGGCAAGCTGTGGGTGCAGTCGATCGGCTCCAGCTACTCCCTGTTCGAGGTGGCCAAGGAGGCGTTCACCGCGGCCGGCGACCCGCACGACAAGGCCGCGGTGGCCAGCGCCCTGCACAACGTCAACTACACCGGCATCTGCGGCCCGCTGAACTTCGCCGTCGGCCCGGCTCCCGGCGTGGGCATCATGAAGCCGCTCGGCGTGCAGTGGCAGAAGGGCACCGGCAAGTTCCCGTTCGAGATGCAGGTGGTGGACAACTCGATGAACAAGGACGTGAAGATCACCGCCGACTTGCACCCGACGAATGCCTGATGCCGCGCCGCCGTTGCTGGAGCTCGATGCGGTCAGCAAGAGCTTCGGCAAGGTCGTGGTCGCGGACCGGCTGTCGCTGACGGTCGGCGCCGGGGACGTGCTCGGCATGGTCGGCCCGAACGGGGCCGGCAAGACCAGCGTGTTCGGGCTGATCTCCGGCACGCTCGAGCCGTCCGCCGGGGAGATCAGGTTCGCCGGGACGGCGGTCACCCGGATGCGGGCCCCGGACCGGTGCCGTCTCGGTATCGGCCGGACCTTCCAGGTGCCGCGGCCGTTCGGCAACATGACCGTGTTCGAGAACGTGCTGGTCGCCGTCCAGCAGGGAGCCGGCCTGCGGCGGCAGGCCAGTTACGACGCGGCGGCGCAGACGCTGAGCCGCACCGGGCTGCTCGGCCAGGCCAACGTGCTGGCCGAGCGGCTCGGCCTGCTCCAGCGCAAGCGGCTGGAGCTGGCCCGGGCGCTGGCCTCCGGGCCGCGGCTGCTGCTGCTCGATGAGGTGGCCGGCGGGCTGACCGACCCCGAGGTGGCGCAGCTGGTCGGCATCGTCCGGTCGGTCCAGGCCGACGGTATCGCGGTGATCTGGATCGAGCACGTGGTCCGTGCGCTGACCGCGGTGGTCGACCGGCTGGTCTGCCTGGCCGGCGGGACGTTCGTGGGCGATGGCAAGCCCGCCGAGGTGCTGGCCAACCCGGCCGTCCGCGAAGTGTTCCTGGGCACCGAGGTGACCACCTCGCTGGCCGGCCCGCTCGCGGCCGGCGGCGACGAGCCCGCGGACGGTGCCCGTGACTGACCTCCCCGCCGGCGAGTTCGTGACCGGCGGGAGCCTGACCGGCGGGAGCGCGCTGCTCGAGGTCCGCGACCTGACCGTGCACCACGGCCAGCTGCGGGCGCTGGCCGGGGTGAGCCTGGCCGTCGCGCCGGGCGAGGTGTACGCGATGATCGGCGCCAACGGGGCGGGCAAGTCCACGCTGCTCCGCAGTATTGCCGGGCTGCACAAGCCGACGTCCGGGTCGATCCTGCTGGACGGCCAGGACCTGGCCCGGCTGCGGCCGGAGAAGCGGGTCGCGGCCGGGATCGTCATGGTCCCGGAGGGCCGGCGGCTCTTTCCTTCGCTGACCGTGGAGGAGAACCTCCAGGTCGGGGCGTCCTACGCGCGGCCCGGGCCGTGGCGGATCGAGGGCGTGTACGGCCTGTTCCCGTGGATGCGGGACCGGCGCGGCCAGCTGGCCGGGCAGCTGTCCGGCGGCGAGCAGCAGTCCGTGGCGATCGGCCGGGCGCTGGTGGCCAACCCGCGGGTGCTGCTGCTGGACGAGCTGTCCCTGGGCCTGGCCCCGGCCGTGGTCCGCCGGATCTACCAGACCCTGCCCGAGCTGCTGGCGTCCGGGCTGACCGTGCTGCTGGTCGAGCAGGACGTCAGCCAGGCGCTGCGGGTCGCCACCCACATCCATTGCCTGCTCGAGGGCCGGACCACGCTGCAGGGCCCGCCCGGCGACCTGACCGCCGAGGAGATCGAGGGCGCCTACTTCGGCCTGGCCGGGGTCAACGGCTCAGGCGGCCGGGAGGCGCCGGCATGAGCTGGGTCAACGCGATCATCCAGGGGATCCTGATCGGCGGTCTGTACGCGCTGTTCGCCTGCGGGCTGTCGCTGATGTTCGGCGTGATGAAGGTCATCAACCTGGCCCACGGCGACCTGGCCGTGGTCGCCGCGTACACGGCGCTGGGCGTGATCACGATCACCCACGTGCCCGCGGTGTGGTCGTTCATCCTGGTCGTGCCGATCTTCGCGGTGCTCGGCTACGTCGTCCAGCGGACCCTGTTCCAGACCGCGCTCGACCGCAGCGTGCTGACCACGCTGCTGGTCACCTTCGGCCTGTCAGTGGTGATCGAGAACGCGCTGCTGCAGTTCGCCTCGGCGGACAGCCACTCGCTGGACATCGGCCCGCTGGTGTCCGACTCGATCCAGATCGGCTCCCAGATCTCCATCGCCTGGCTGCTGCTGGTCATCTTCGTGGTGGCGGTGGTGGTCCTGCTCGGCCTGCAGTACTTCCTGTCCTCGTCCCGGCATGGCCGGCTGATCCGGGCGGTCGCCGACGACCAGGAGGCGGCTCAGCTGTCCGGCGCCGACTACCGGCACGTCTTCGGCATCGCGGCGGCGATCGCGTTCGGCACGGTGGCGCTGGCCGGGCTGGCGTTCGGCATGTACTCCTCGTTCGACCCGACGATCGGCACCGACCAGCTGCTGCTGTTCGCCTTCGAGGCGGTCGTCATCGGCGGCCTCGGCTCGCTGTGGGGCACGCTGGTCGGCGGCATATTGCTGGGTGTGGTCCAGCAGATCGGCGCCCAGATCGGCCCGTCCAACCAGGTCCTGGCCGGCCAGCTGGTGTTCCTGCTCATCCTGGTGGTCAGGCCGCAGGGTCTGACGGGCCGCCGGAGCACGGCATGACCGCCCCCGGCCGGGCCGCGGCCGGGGAGGCGGCGGTGCCCCCGGCACCGGGTGGCGGCGGGCCGGAAGCGGTCCTGGTAACCAGGTCCCGGCGGACCACGCTGTGGGCCGCCCTGGGCGCGCTGGTGATCGTGGTCATCCTTGGCTACCTGCCCTACCTGGTGCTGTCCGGGACGACGGACTTCCTGGTCAACGTGTTCGTGCTGATGACCATGGCGAGCATGTGGAACCTCCTGGCGGGCTACGCCGGGCTGGTGTCGGTCGGCCAGCAGGCGTTCGTCGGGCTGGGCGGTTACCTGGTGCTGATCCTGTCCAACCACGCGGTCGAGCCGTTCCTGGCGCTTCCGGTGGCGGTGGCCGGCTGCGCGGTGGTCGGGCTGCCGGTGTGGTGGCTGGTGTCCCGGCTGCGGACCGGGTACTTCGCGATCGCGACCTGGGTGATCGCGTCGATCTTCGAGCTGATCGTGGTCCGCTTCCCGTCGCTGGGCGGCGGGACCGGGGCCAACCTGTCCGGGTTCGAGAACCTGGACCCGACGCTGCTGACGGCCTACACCTACTGGGCCGCGCTGGCCGTGGTGGTCCTGGTCGTCCTGTTCGTGTACCTGATCCTGCGGAGCCGGCTCGGCCTGGTGCTCACCGCGCTGCGCGACGACGAGACCGGTGCCCGCAGCAGCGGCGTCCGGGTGCCGCGCACCCAGGGTTTCGTGTTCGTGGTCGCCGCGGCCGGCTGCGGCGCGGCCGGCGCGATTGTCATCATCAGCCAGCTGAGCATCGAGCCCACCGCGGCGTTCAGCGTCCAGTACTCGGCCGAGATGATCTTCGCCACGATCATCGGCGGCATCGGCACGATCGAGGGCCCGATCCTCGGCACGATCATCTTCTTCGCCCTGCAGAGGTCGCTGGCCCAGTACGGCACGTGGTACTTCATCGTGCTCGGCCTGGTGGCGATGGCGGTCGCGCTGTGGGCCCCGCGGGGCATCTGGGGGCTGATCTCGGAGCGGTTCGGGATCCGCCTGTTCCCGGTGGGCTACCACCTCTGGCCCGCAGGCGAGCAGCGCCCGCGGGGCCTGGCCGCACTGCGCCGCCGCTCGTCCGGCACGGCCCCGCTCGCCGGGGCGGCTGGCCCGGCGGAGGCGTCCCGCGCGCCGGATGATCGCCCTGCTCCGCCCCCTGGCTGACCGCCCGTGGCGGGAACATGCGGGCCGCAAACACCGTTACGCATAATGCGGTTTTCGCACGTGACCCCAGCTCCGGAAATTCCCGTTCAGCCTGGGCCGGCGAGGGACCGCAGGACCCATGGCCCCAGCCAGGGGTCACCAGGAGGAGGATCCGTGGGCATTTTCGGCTTCCACAAGACCACCATGATCACCGCCGACGAGGCGCTTCCCGGCCGCGGCCAGGCCGTGCCCGTGGCCAGCGCGCACGTCGTTCTCGGCACGCCGCTGCAGCCGCCGTACCCAGACGGTTCGCAGGTCGCCGAGTTCGCGATGGGCTGCTTCTGGGGCGCCGAGAAGACGTACTGGCAGACCCCGGGCGTCATCTCGACGTCGGTCGGTTACGAGGGCGGCTTCACGCCGAACCCGACCTACGAGGAGGTCTGCAGCGGCCGGACCGGGCACGCCGAGGCCGTGCGCGTGGTTTTCGACCCGGCGAAGACGAGCTACGCGGAGCTGCTTCGGATCTTCTGGGAGTCCCATGACCCCACCCAGGGGATGCGGCAGGGGAACGACCGTGGCACCCAGTACCGGTCGGCCATTTTCTACACCTCGCCGGAGCAGAAGGCTGCGGCTGAGGAGTCGCGGGACATGTACCAGAAGCGGCTGGCCGAGGCCGGCTACGGCGAGATCACGACCGACATCGTGGCCGCGTCGCAGTTCTACTTCGCCGAGGACTACCACCAGCAGTACCTCAAGAAGAACCCCTACGGGTACTGCCCGGACCACGGGACTGGCGTGTCCTGCCCGATCGGGGTGGGCGTCATCTACGGGACGGGTGTGAAGGCTGACACAGCCGAGGGCTGATCAGTCATATAGAGCGGCAGCGCGTGCCTGGAGCTACCGGGCGCGCGCTGTTGCATGTCTGGGGCCGGGCGGGTCAGGTGCCGCTGACGTAGTAGCCCTTGCCGATCACGGAGTGGACGAGGCCGTCATCGCGGAGCTTGGCTGCCATCGCGCCGCCTCGCCTGCACGGGAAGCTCGTCTCCTAGGCAGCGATCTCGAACTGGTCCTCGCGATGGTGGCGGATCATCGCCGCGGTGTAGCGGGCGAGCGCGGCCTGTAGCTGCTCGCGGCGGCCGCCGGCGTCGTCGACGCCGAAGATGAACGGGAAGAAGCTCCAGCCGGCCTCGGCCAGCTTGGCCAGGATCGCCTCCGCCTCGCCGGGCGGGTAGCAGCAAGCGGGGTCACCCACCGCCACCCAGCCGACCGGGATCCGGGCCTGCGGCGCCACGATCGCACCCAGGTGGACCACCGCACCGGCCGCGACGGCCGCGGCCCGGCCCAGGTGCGCACCGTTGAGCACCATGGCGCCGCCGGCGATGAACACCTCGTCGGCAATGGTGCAGCCGGTCAGCTGGGTGTGCGGGCCGGCCAGCACCCGGTCACCGATGCGTAGCGGGTGCCGCGGGGTGCCGCGCAGCACCGCGTTCTCCATGATCACGCAGCTGGCACCGACCTGGACCGGGCCGCCCTCGGCGGCCAAGATCGCGCCGTGCATGATGCAGCTGCCGGCGCCGATGCTCACCTGGCCGCTGACGACGGCGGTGGGCGCCACGTAGGCGTCGGGGTGAATGGACGGAGTCATCCCCAGGTGCCGGATCGTCATGTGGCCGCTGCGCGCCCGGGCGTCGGGTGCGTTGTCACCGGCCGCACTGCCGCTCTGGATGGTGGCCGGTTCGGTCTGTAGGACATCGGTGACGTTCATCTGACTCGCATCCCTTCTTGGGGTCCTCGTTCGGTCACGAGCGCAGCTGGCGCTGGCGGAGGAGTTCATCTCCTGTGTCGCCCAGCGAAGCCGGAACCATGAAGACCGGAGCCGTTCGCGGCTGGCGCCGGATGGTCCCGGTACATCGGGCCTCCCTGGGCACGAAGCTGACCTTGTCCCGAGGATGCAGCTACAGCCGGGCGGTGCGGATCTGGCAACCGTCTAGCAGTGAGGCGACGGGGGTTTAGATTCACACGGGGAGGGGCTTAGGGCTGGATGTCCAGCAGCCTGGCGCGTTCGGCCAGGGCGGCGGCCTGCACCCGGTTGGTGACGCCTAGTTTGTGCAAGATGTTGGTGACGTGCACGGCGGCGGTCGCTCGGCTGATGAACAGTTCGGCGCCGATCTGGGCGTTGCTGCGCCCGGCTGCGACCAGCCGTAGCACCGTCAGCTCGCGGTTGGTCAGTCCGTAGGGCGGAGGCACCTCGGCCCGCGGCTGACTGCTGGGAGTGGCCGCCGGGGCTGAGAGGGGGATCCGGGCCCGCTCGGCGAGCAGCCGCACCTGTGCCAGCAGCGGTGCGTG
>DASVBE010000072.1:0-10248 GCA_036375995.1 Streptosporangiaceae bacterium
TCGCAGCCCGCCGCGCCGCGAGCGCCGCGGCCGCCTCAGCGCCTCACCGCTTCAGCGCCACCCCGGCCAGGCCGCCCCAGAACCGCTCCGTGTCGGCCGCGTCCAGGTCACCGGGGTCGGGCCGCCATTGCGGAATAGCCACCAGCCCGGGCTCGACCAGCTCGAACCCCTCGAACAGCGGAAGCAACTCGGCCCGCGAGCGCATCCGCAGCGGCGCGGCCACCGCCTGGCCATAGACCTTCTCCGCGGCCCGCGCCACCGTGGGCCGCTCCTCGGTGGTGCCGTGGCTGAGCACCAGGTAGCTGCCCGGGGCGAGCGCGTCGCGCAGCGTGGCCACGATCCGGGCCGGGTTCTCCGCGTCGGTGATGAAGTGCAGCACCGCGACCAGCAGCAGCCCGGCCGGCTGGCTGAAGTCGATCAGGCTGCTGACCCCGTCGTCGGCCAGGATCTTCGCCGGCTCGCGCACGTCGCCCTCGATGATGACCGCGTTGCTCTTGCCCGCCAGCAGCGCCGTGCTGTGCGCGATCGCTACCGGGTCGATGTCCGCGTAGACCACGCGGGAGCCCGGCGCGGCCTGCTCGGCCACCTCGTGCACGTTGCCCTCGGTGGGGATGCCGGAGCCGATGTCGAGGAACTGGCGGATCCCGGAGGCCGCCAGGAAGCGCACCGCACGGCCCAGGAACGCCCGGTTGGCCCGGCCGATCGCGCGCGCGTTCGGCTCCACCGCGGTGATCATCCGGCCGACGGCCTGGTCGGCCGGGAAGTTGTGGGTGCCGCCGAGCATGTAGTCGTAGACGCGGGCCACGTTCGCCCGCTTGGTGTCCACGCCGGGCGGGATCCAGTTCGGCTCGCTGGCCATCGCTCCACTTCCGGTGTGTCGGTGGCGGCCGGCCTGGCCGCCCGCCCGGTGGCTGTTCCGGACAGCAGTTTGCGCCAGGCCGGATGTCGTGGGTTAATGTTCCGCCATTATGCGATACGTTAATCATCACCTCTATAGCGGGGCAGGCAAAGTTAACGTGCCGGTCAGTGGTCGTGCGGGTAATAAGCAGCGGTCATTGCCTGGAAAGGACATAGCTGACGGGACGAGGGTGACGTCAGGGCGGTTACGGGTGGATTCACGGATGGGCGGCGAAGACCGGCCCGCGCTGCCCCGGCGGCGTGAGCCGGATCTGTCCGGCCTGGCCATGTTCACCATGGACAGCGCAGGCCGGCTGACTTCCTGGTCGCTGACCGCCGCGGGGATGTTCGGCCACGAGGCGGACGCGGTCGTCGGGCGGCACCTGACCGAGGTGCTGCTCACCGGGCCGGGCCAGGACAGCCTGATGGAGCGGGCGCTGGCCGAGGTGGCCGGCGGCCGGGTGTGGACCACCACGGTGGCCGGGGGCAGCCTGGGCGAGGGCCGGTTCGCGGTCCGCTGCGAGCCGGACGGCAGCCAGGGCGGCGTGCTGGTGCTCATCGAGCGGGCCTGGCCGCAGCCGAGCCCGGCGTGGCTGCGCGACGCCGCCGAGCGCATCGGCCGGACCCTGGACCTGTACCAGACCGCGGCCGAGGTGGTCGACGTCGCGGTGCCCGGGTTCGCCGACTCGGCCGGGCTGTACGTGACCGACCGGCTGCTGGTCGCCGACGAGTTCGTGTCCGCCAAGCCCGGGACCGGCGTGGTGGTCCGGCGGCTGGCGGCCCGGCTGGCCGGGCTGCCCGAGGAGGTCACCAACGAGCGGCTGCCCGCCGGCGAGGTGCTCTTCTTAGCGGAGGGCTCGCACCGGCTGCAGGCGATCTCCACCGGGCAGCCGGTGCTGTTCGACCGGTCCGACGAGATGGAACCGGAGCAGCTTGCCCGCCAGTCCGGGGTGTACCTGGAGCAGGCCGCGGCGGGCTACACGTTCCTGGCCGTGCCGCTGGCCGCCCGCGGCGCGGTGGTCGGCTGCGCGGTCTTCGGCCGGTCGCCGGGCGGCCCCGGGTTCAGCCCCGGCGAGGTCACCCTGGCCCTGGAACTGGCCTCGCGCGCCGCGCTGGCGCTGGACAACGCCCGGCTCTACGACCGGGAGCGGCGCACCGCGCAGGCCCTGCAGCGCGGCCTGATGCCGGGCCTGCCGCAGGTTCCGCCCGGCCTGGAAGTGGCGCAGAGGTTCCTGCCGGTCGGCGACAGCGTCGTCGGCGGCGACTGGCACGACATCGTCCCGCTGCCCGGCGGGCAGGCCGCGCTCATCGTCGGCGACGCGATGGGCCACGGTCCCGAGGCGGCCGCGGTCATGGTGCAGCTGCGCACCGCCGCGCACATCCTGGCGGACCGGGCCCTGCCGCCCGGCGAGATCCTGCGCAGCCTGGACTCGATCGTCGCCCAGCTGCCCGGCGTGCCGTCGTTCGCCACCTGCATCACCGCGGTCATCGACCCGGCCAGCGGGTCCTGCCTGGTCGCGCAGGCCGGGCACCTGCCCCCGGTGCTGGTCCGGCCGGGCGGCCAGACCGAGGTCCTCGACCTGCCCACCGGCCTGCCGCTGGGCCTGGGCGCGGACTCGTTCGACCCCATCGAGGTGCCGTTCCCGCCCGGCACCACGCTGGCCCTGTACACCGACGGGCTGGTGGAGAACCGGTCCCGGCCGATCGAGGGTGGCCTGGCCGCGCTGTGCGACGCGCTCAGCACCGAGCTGCCCAAACCGGGCCGCGACCTGGACGAGGCCTGCGAGGCGGTGGCCCGCCGGCTGCGCGAGGGCGGCGAGGACGACGTCACCCTGGTGCTGGCCCGGATCCGCCAGCCCGCCGGCGACGACGGCGAGGGATAGGCGTGGAATAGCGGTTCAGTCCCGGCGGGGCGGGGATCTTGCTTTGCCGGGCGGCGGGTGAGCAAGATCGGGCACAGCACGCCGACCCGCCCCGACGGCCCGCCACGGCAAGGAGCCCGCAGTGAACATCCCGCCGATCCCGCCGCCCAGCCGCGATGACATCGCCAGGATCGGCGAGAGCTACCGGCTGCGGCTGTCGGCCGCCGACGCCGAGTCGTTCCGCGCGCTGGTCACCGGCAGCCTGGCCAGCCACCACGCGGTCGAGCGGCTGTACGCGGAGCGGATCGCGGAGACCCCGGTGCGCGCCTGGCAGTGGCCGGCCGCGGACGCCAACCCGCTCGGCGGCTGGTACGTCACCGCCGGCATCAGCACGGGCGAGCAAGGCCCGCTCTCCGGACGGCGGGTCGCGGTCAAGGACAACATCGCGGTCGCGGGCGTGCCGATGATGAACGGCTCGGCCACCGTCGAGGGCTACATCCCGCAGCGCGACGCCACCGTGGTCACCCGCCTGCTGGCGGCCGGGGCGACGATCGCGGGCAAGGCGGTCTGCGAGGACCTGTGCTTCAGCGGCGGCAGCCACACCGCGCACTCCGGGATCGTGCGCAACCCGTGGGACCCGTCCCGGTCCGCGGGCGGCTCGTCCAGCGGTTCCGCGGCGCTGGTCGCGTCCGGTGCCGCGGACCTCGCCCTGGGCGGCGACCAGGGTGGCTCGGTGCGCATCCCCAGCTCGTTCTGCGGCACGGTCGGGCACAAGCCGACCTACGGCCTGGTCCCGTACACCGGAGCCTTCCCGATCGAGAACACCCTGGATCACCTCGGCCCGATCACCCGCACCGTCAGGGATGCGGCCCTGCTGCTCAGCGTCCTGGCCGGGCCGGACGGGCTGGACCCGCGGCAGCGCCGGGACCCGCCGGCCACGGACTTCCTCGAGGGCCTGGACGCGGGCGCGGCCGGGCTGCGGGTGGCCGTGGTGCAGGAGGGGTTCGAGATACCCGGAGTGTCCCAGCCGGAAGTCGACGAGGTCGTGCGGGCCGCGATCGGCACCCTGGCGGCCGCGGGCGCCGAGGTGACCAGCGTCAGCGTGCCGCTGCACCGGCACGGCCTGGAGATCTGGGACGTGATCGCCACCGACGGGGCGACCAGCCAGATGATCGACGGCAACGGCTACGGGCTGAGCTGGGGCGGGCTGCACGACCCCGAGCTGGTCGCGCACTACGCCCGGGGCCGCCGGGAACGCGGGCACGAGCTGGCCGACACGGTCAAGCTGGCCATGCTCACCGGCCGGTACGCGCTCGGCGCGGGCGACGGGCGGCACTACGCGATGGCCAGGAACCTGGCCCTGGACCTGGCCGGCGCCTACGACGACGCGCTGCGGCGGGCCGACGTGCTGGTCATGCCGACCCTGCCGGTGGTGGCCAAGCCGATACCGCCGGCCGGGGCGAGCCGTGAGGAGTATCTGGCCGGCGCCGGCGGCATGATCGCCAACACCGCGCCGATCGACGTCACCGGCCATCCGGCGATCACCGTGCCGGCCGGGATGGCGAGGGTGCCGGGCGGCCCGGAGGGCGGCCTGCCGGCCGGGCTGATGATCATCGGGCCGCACTTCGGCGACGCAACCTGCCTGCGCGTGGCCCAGGCCTACGAGACCGCGGCCGGCGCCTTCCCGGCTCCGCCGGGCAGCTAGCACAGCCCGGCCCCGCCCACCTAGTTACGCGGCCCGCCCGCGCCCGGGTCGTCAGCGCCCGGGCCAGCCGCGAAGTATGCCGCGGCCACCTTCTTCGGCACGCACATCCGCCAGGCGTCCAGCACCAGCTCGGTCATCTCGGCGTGGTCGATCGCGCTCAGCCTGACGTGCACCCAGTGGTAGCGCATGTCCCCCGTCCCGGGCAGGCTGAACTTGGCCGGCTCGGCGGCCACCAGCGCCGCCCGCTGGTCCTTGGGGAAGCCGAAGCCCATCACGGTCTCGTCCCGGGAGAAGGCCAGGAACACGATCCGGCCGACGCGGAACTTCACCCGGTCGCGGACCAGCGCCTCGTACGCCCGGGGCAGCTGCAGCGCCAGCGCCCTGACCTCCTCGATCGTCACCGCCACCGGGGCCGCCGCGAGCCGTTCGCACCCTGCATACCGGGACGGTATCCCGCGGCACTGACAGCCGGCCCCGAGGCGCTAAAGTGCCCAGCGGACAGCGCGGGCAGGGGGCCGAGGAGGCACGGATGGGCGATCCGGAGCGCTGGGTCGTGGTCGGCCTGGACAACGGCGGCACCACCAACAACGCCACCGTCCTCGACGAAGCCGGCCGGTTCCTCATCGACCGGCTCGTGGAGTGCCCGAGCTGTGTTCACGAGGGCCCCGGCCAGGCCATCGAGGCGCTGGCCGGCGCGCTCGACCGGGTCCTCGAGCTGACCGGCATCAGCCGGGCAAGCGTGCGCGCGGTCGGCCTGGACACGCCCGGGCCGGTCAGCGCGGACGGCGTGATCTCCTCGAAAGGCGCGACGAATTTCTCCGACCCGGCCTGGCGCGGCTTCGACGTCCGCGGCGCGCTGCAGAACCGGATCGGGCTCCCCGTGCTGTACAACAACGACGCCAACGCGGCCGCGCTGTACGCCCACCACACCTACTTCGGCGCGCTGGAGGCGCCCCGCCGGTCGTCGGTGTCGGCCATCGTGGGGACCGGCCTGGGCGGCGGCGTGATCGAGGCGGGCCGGGTGATCCGCGGCGCGGCCGGCATGGCCGGCGAACTCGGCCATGTCTGGATCCCGATGGACGGCCTGCTCGCCCCGGGCCAGCCGGTGCCGCACTGCAACTGCGGCCTGGACGGCGACGTGGAAAGCGTGGCCTCGCTCACCGGGATCGCCAACAACCTGCTGCCGTACTGGCTGACCCGCTACCCGGAGCACGAGCTGGCCCGGGTCAGCCCGGTGTCCACCGCGGCCAAGCTGGTCCGCGGGTACGGCGAGCACGGCGACGAGATGGCCCTGGCCATCTTCCGGCAGCAGGCCATGGCCATCGGCCGGCTGTTCACGATCGCGGCCAGCTTCACCGACCCGGACGTGTACTTCCTGGGCGGGGGAGTGGTGGAGACCGCACCGGAGTTCCGCGAGTGGTTCCTGGCCCAGGTGCGGGAGCACACCCAGCTGCGCAAGGAGCAGGCCGGCGCGGCCACCGTGGCCCTGGTCCCCGACCGGGACATGGCCGGCGCCCGCGGGTCCGCGATCGCCGCCCGTGAGTGGGCCCGGTTGCGTCCCTAGGCGGCGGCGAATCGCGCCGTTACGCTGAGCCCACCGCGGGCGGACGGAGGCGCACCATGACGTGGGTGATCGTGGCTGTGGTGGTTGTCGCGGTGGTCGACTTCTGGGTGGTGATGGCGGTCCTGAGCCGCCGCCGCGGCACCAGCATGGCCGGCCGCCGGGTGATCGGCTGGGACCCGCCGGATCCGGCGGCGACCGACCGCGACACGGTGCTGCCCGCCGACGCGCCCGGCCATGGGCACGGGAACGGCGGCTTCTTCGGCGGCGGCGGGCACCACGGCGGGTTCTTCAGCGGCGGCGACGGCGGCGGGCACCACGGCGGAGGCGGCGACGGCGGGGGCGGCGGCCACCACTAGCCCGCCCCCCGCCTTACACCCCAGCCGGCAGGCCCGCCAGCGCCTTGCTGACCGTTTCCTCGGCCAGCTCGTAGTCGCGCAGCTGCCCGGACAGGAAGTCCTGGTAGGCGGCCAGGTCGAGCAGGCCGTGCCCGCACAGCGCGGTCAGGATGACCTTCTCCTCGCCGGTCTCCTTGCAGCGCAGCGCCTCCTCGATGCAGGCGGCCACGGCGTGCGTGGGCTCGGGGGCCGGCACGATGCCCTCGGTCCTGGCGAACCGCACCCCGGCCGCGAAGCACTCGGACTGCGGCTTGGCCACCGCCTCGATCAGGCCCAGCTCGTAAATGTGCGACAGCAGCGGCGACATGCCGTGATACCGCAGGCCGCCGGCGTGGATCGGGTCCGGGATGAAGTCGTGCCCGAGGGTGTGCATCTTCAGCAGCGGGGTGAACCCGGCCGTGTCGCCGAAGTCGTAGGCGTACTTGCCGCGGGTGAACGACGGGCAGGCGGCCGGCTCGACCGCGCGGATCACCGGGTTGATCTTCCCGGCCAGCTTCTCCCGCAGGAACGGGAAGACCAGGCCGCCGAAGTTCGACCCGCCGCCGGTGCAGCCGACGATCACGTCCGGGGTGTCCCCGGCCTCGGCCAGCTGCTTGATCGCTTCCTCGCCGATGATCGTCTGGTGCAGCAGCACGTGGTTCAGCACGCTGCCGAGCGCGTACCTGGCGGCCGGGTCGCCGCCGGCCACCTCGACCGCCTCGCTGATCGCGATGCCCAGGCTGCCGGTGGAGTCCGGGTGCTCGGCCAGGATCGCGCGGCCCGCGTTGGTCAGGTCCGACGGGCTGGGGTGGACGGTCGCGCCGTAGGTCTCCATCAGCATCTTGCGGTAGGGCTTCTGGTCGTAGGAGGCGCGCACCATCCACACCTCCAGTTGCACGCCGAACACCGCGCAGGCGAAGGACAGCGCGCTGCCCCACTGGCCGGCCCCGGTCTCGGTGGTCAGCTTGCTGACGCCCTCGGCCGCGTTGTAGTAGGCCTGCGGCACGGCGGTGTTGGGCTTGTGCGAGCCGGCCGGGCTGCCGCCCTCGTACTTGTAGTAGATCCTGGCCGGGGTGCCCAGGTCCTTCTCCAGCCGCCGGGCCCGGTACAGCGGGGTCGGCCGCCACAGCCGGTAGACGTCCAGCACGTCCTCGGGGATCGGCACGTACCGGTCACCGGTGACCTCCTGGCCGATCAGCGCGGCCGGGAACAGCGGGGCCAGGTCGTCCGGGCCGACCGGCTGCCGGGTTCCGGGATGCAGCGGCGGCGGGGGCGGCGACGGCAGGTCCGCGATGACGTTGTACCAGCTCCGGGGCATGTCGGTTTCCTGGAGCAGGTACTTGAGCTGACCGGTCATGCTGGCCTCCCCGGAGTCCCGGCAGTAGTAACGAGCAACGCTAGTGGACACGGGGGCGAAGCGGCCAGCGGGTAGCCTCCCAGCGGGGACGCACCCCGCGGACCGGGAGGAAACGGCCATGCGCGTGGACATCTGGAGCGACATCGTCTGCCCCTGGTGCTACCTCGGGAAACGGCGGTTCGACCAGGCGCTGGCCGGGTTCGGCGGACGGGACGAGGTCGAGGTCGTGCACCGCTCGTTCGAGCTGGACCCGTCGTTCGACCGGGACCGCCCGCAGCTGCTGCTGGACATGCTGGCCGCCAAGTACCGGCTGGACCCGGAGCAGGCCGGGCAGGCCGAGGCGCGGGTCGCCGCGCAGGCCGCCGCGGACGGGCTGAGCTACACCTCGGACCGGCTGGTCGGCAACACGTTCGACGCGCACCGCCTGGTGCATCTGGGCGCGGACCGCGGCCGCGGCGCGGAAACCCTGCAGCGGCTGTACGAGGCGCACTTCGCCGAGGGCCGGCCGGTGTTCACTCCGGCGGACCTGGCCGGGGTCGCCGCTGAGGCCGGGCTCGACCCGGACGAGGCGCGCCAGGTGCTGGACGGCGACGCGTACGCGGATGAGGTCCGGGCGGACGAGGCGGCCGCTGCCGGGGCAGGCATCAGCGCGGTGCCGTTCTTCGTGCTCGACGGCCGGTACGGGGTGTCCGGGGCGCAGCCCGCGAGCGTGCTCGCCGAGGTCCTGCGCGAGGTGCGGGACCGGTCGGCGGCCCCGGACGCCCCGGCGTCCCCGGACGCCAGCGCGAGGTAAAAACCCCTGAGGCATTGGGCAAAGGTGGCCATGATCACCTCCGGGTGATCGGTACGTTACGGAACGATGAGCCACGGCCCCCGCCGGGTGAGCCGGCGGGCCTTCCTCGGTGGCACCATCCTGGGCGGTGCCACCGCGGTGACCGTCGCTGTCGTGGCCGACGAGCAGGCCGGGGCGCACCCGGCGGCGCGGTCCGGGGCCGCCGGGTCCGCCCCGTCGCGGCCTGGCCAGCAGGCCAGCGCCCGGCTGCGGCTAGCCCCGGAGAGCGCCAGGGCCGGTGACCCGCACTGGGAGATCCGCCAGCTGGGCCGCCCGGACGCGATCATGGGCTACGCGGGCCGGGACAGCGTGCTTCCCGGCCAGCCGGTTCCGCTGTACGTGTCCACCACCGCGCGGTCGTTCCGGGTGCTGGCGTTCCGGATGGGCTGGTACCGGGGCGACCTGGCCCGGCTGGTCTGGCGGTCGCCGGCGATCCGGGGCCACCGGCAGCGACGGCCCGGGTTTGACGCCGCCACCCGGACCGTGACCACGCGCTGGGGGCCGTCGCTGACCGTGCCGGCCGGCGACTGGCCGCCCGGCGCCTACCTGCTGCGGCTGGACGCCGAGTCCGGGCCGCAGCGGTACGTCCCGCTGACGGTCAGGCCCGCGTCGGCCGCCGGGGCCGTCGTGCTGAGGCAGGCGGTGGCCACCTGGCAGGCCTACAACCAGTGGGGCGGCTACGACCTGTACAACGGGCCGGGCGGGACCGCCGACTACGCCAGCCGGTCGCTGGCGGTCAGCCTGGACCGGCCGTACGACCAGGACGGCGCGTTCATGTTCCTGGCCCACGAGCGGAGGCTGATCGCGCTGGCCGAGCGGATGGGCCTGCCGCTGGCCTATCTGACCAGCATGGACATTGCCGCGGAGCCGGGCGTGCTGCACGGCGCCAGCGCGCTCGTCTCGCCCGGGCACGACGAGTACTGGTCGCCGCCGGAGCGGGCGCACGTGACCGCGGCCCGCGACGCCGGGGTGAACGTCGCCTTCCTCGGGGCCAACGCGATGTTCCGGCGCACCCGGCTGGCACCCACCGGGCTGGGCCCGCGCCGCCTGGTCATCTGCTTCAAGACCAGCTACCCGCAGGACCCGATGTACGGGCGGCGCAACGAGCTCGTGACGAGCGACTGGCGGGAACCGCCCGACCCCGACCCGGAGTCGTCGCTGACCGGCACGCTGTACGAGTCGAATCCCGCCGACGCGGCGCTGGTGGTGGTCCGGCCGGAAGCCTGGCTGCTGCGCGGCACGGGGGCGGTGCACGGCACGTCGCTGCGCGGGCTGGTCGGCATCGAGTACGACCGGGTCAACCCGGGCTGGCCGGTGCGGCGGCCGATCGAGATCCTCTCGCACTCGCCGCTGACCTGCCGGGGGGTGCGGAGCTATGCGGACTCGGCGTACTACACGCACCCCGGCGGGGCCGGGGTCTTCAGCACCGGGACCATGCGCTGGGTCCGGTCCTTCACCGGCGGCACCGGGTACGGCACTGACCGGCGGACCGGGCGGTTCACCCGGCGGGTGACCGCCAACGTCCTGCGGGCCTTCGCCGACGGCCCGGCCGCGGCCCGCTACCCGGCCCGCGACAACCTGCGCGCCATGCACGAATGGCCCGGGGACCCGATCGCGGCGCAGCGCAACCTCTGGTAGCCGGCCGTCAGGCGGGCGG
>DASVBE010000192.1:0-26706 GCA_036375995.1 Streptosporangiaceae bacterium
GCCGGTGGCTGCCGAGCCGGCTCCAGCGCCGCCGGAGGCGGTGGCTGGTGATGAGGTGGCCGATGCGGTGGTGGGCATCGTGGCCGAGATGACCGGTTACCCGCGGGAGCTGCTGGATCTGGATCTGGATCTGGAGGCCGATCTGGGGGTGGATACGGTCAAGCAGGCTGAGGTGTTCGCTGCGGTGCGGGCCCGGTTCGGGGTCGAGCGTGATGACAGCCTGGTGCTGCGGGAGTTCCCGACGCTGGCCCATGTGATCGGCTGGATCCGCGGCAAGACCGCCAGCGCGCCCGGTGGAACCAGCGCCGGCGTGGCAGCGCCGCCGGCGATTGCCCTGGCCGGAACCGAGATCCACCAGAGCACAGTCACCGGCGACCTCGATGCGGTGGACCGGCTGCCGCGACGGGTGCCTGTACCGGTGCTGCGCCCGGCTCTTTCTCAGTGCCTTCCCACTGGTGTCACCCTCGGCGACGGCGCCCGGGTGGTCGTGATGCATGACGAAGGCGGCGTCGCCAAGGCGCTCGTCGAGCGGCTGACCAAGGCCCGTGTCAGCGTCCTGGAGCTCGAGCCGGGCAGCACGACCGACGCCCTGCTCTCGGCCATTGAGGCCTGGCGAGCCGAGGGCCCCGTGACCGGCGTCTACTGGCTGGCCGCGCTCGATGACGAAGGCCCGCACGGGGAGCTGGACCTCACCAGCTGGCAGGAGGGCCTGCGCCGGCGGGTGAAGGCCCTCTACGCGACGATGCGCCGGCTCTACGACGACAGCCCCTTCCTCATCACCGCGACGAGATTGGGCGGCTACCACGGCTACGACGACGCGGGTGCCACCGCACCGATGGGCGGCGCCGTGACCGGATTCGCGAAGGCGTACCAGAAGGAGCGTCCCGAGGCACTGGTCAAGGCGGTCGACCTGGCCGTCAGCCGGCGGACCGCCCAGCCAGCGCAGCTGCTGATCGACGAGACGCTCCGCGACCCTGGTTGCGTCGAGGTCGGGTATGCCGGCGGCATGCGCTGGGGCGTCGGGCTCGCGGAGCGGCCGTTCCCGCCGCAGGGCCAGCCCGGTGAGGGCGCCCTCACCCTGGGGCCCGACAGTGTCGTCCTGGTCACCGGGGCCGCGGGGAGCATCGTCTCGGCGATCACCGCGGACCTCGCGAAGGCCACGGGCGCAACCTTCCACCTGCTCGACCTCACGCCCGCACCCGACGCCGCCGATCCTGACCTGCGCCGGTATCTCGAGGACCGGGAGGGGCTCAAGACCGACCTTGCCCAGCGGCTGAGGGACCGAGGTGACCGGCCGACGCCGGTCGCGATCGACAAGGAGCTTGCCCGGTTCGAGCGGCTGGCCGCCGCGGCGGCCGCCGTGGAAGCTGTCACGGCCGCTGGCGGAACCGCGCACTACTACTCCGTCGATCTCACCGACGCTGACGCGGTCGGTCGCGTGCTGACCAGGGTGCGGGGCACGAGCAGCAGGATTGACCTGCTTCTGCACGCCGCCGGGCTGGAGATCAGCCGGGCGCTGCCCGACAAGGCGCCTGCGGAGTTCGATCTGGTGTTCGGCGTGAAGACCGACGGCTGGTTCAACGTGCTGCACGGCGCGGGTGATCTGCCCATCGGCGCGACCGTTGCCTTCTCATCAGTGGCCGGCCGGTTCGGAAACGCCGGGCAAGCCGACTACAGTGCCGCGAACGATTTGCTCTGCAAGATCGCCAGCAGCGCTCGCCGGACCCGGCCAGGCAGCCGGGCGCTGGCCCTTGACTGGACGGCCTGGGGCGGCATCGGCATGGCGACCCGCGGCTCCATCCCCAAGATCATGGAAATGGCCGGTGTCGAGATGCTGCCCGCGGAGGCAGGCGTGGCCTGGATCCGCCGGGAGCTCACCGCCCACGCCTTCGCGGGTGAGGTCGTCGTGGCCGGCGAGCTGGGCCAGATGACCGGCCACGACGAACCGACTGGCGGCCTGGACCCGGCTGCGGTCCGCACTGCTGAAGCCGGCCCGATGGTCGGTCACGTCGTCACGGCCGATGTGCTGCGCGGACTCGTGGTGCAGACCACGCTGGACCCGGTAGCGCAGCCGTTCCTCGATCACCACCGCATCGACGGGACAGCGGTCCTGCCGGGCGTCATGGGGATGGAGGCCTTCGCCGAGGTGGCACGGCTGCTGACCCCCGACCGGCAGGTTGCCGCGATCGAGGACGTCGACTTCCGTGCACCGCTGAAGTTCTACCGGGACGAGCCCCGGACACTGACGGTCACGGCGCTCCTGCGGCCCGACGGGGCCGACATCGTCGCCGATTGCAGCCTCGCAGCGGACCGGCTGCTGCCGGGCAGCGCCAAGCCGCAGACCACGGTCTACTTCACCGGCTCGGTGCGGCTGAGCGCCCAGGCCCGGGACCTGGAGGCTGGCACGCCGGTCCACCGCGCCGCCGATGCCCCCGCGGTCGCCCGCGAGGACGTCTACCGGCTGTACTTCCATGGGCCTGCCTACCAGGTCGTCGCGGAAGCCTGGCAGGACCACGGGGCGGCCGCCGCCCGGCTGGCCGCCGGCCTGCCACCGAACCACGAGCCTGCCGGCCTGCCGACCGTCCTCGGTCCACGGCTCGTGGAGCTGTGCTTCCAGACGGCCGGGCTGTGGGAAGCCGGCCGGACCGGCCGCCTGGCGCTGCCCGCCCATGTCGGCCGGGTCCTGCTCGGCACCGGCACACCGACGGACGCAGCCGCCGGCGTCGTAGCGGTCGCCAGAGCTGTCACCAGCGGGGCGGGTGAGCAGGGTGGCTTTGACTGCACGGTGCTCGATGCCGAAGGCCGGGTGATCCTGCGGGTCGAGGATTACCGAACCGTGGCCTTGCCCGCCGGACTTCCTGCGGGCATCCGCGTGCCGCTGGAGGCCGTAATGGCCGGCAGGGGTGAGGACCGGTGACCGGAATCCGCAGACTGGCCATTGTCAACCGAGGTGAGGCCGCGATGCGGGCGCTCACCGCCGTTGCCGATCTCAACCTGGGGATGGGCGGCCCATCGCCGATGGGGCCCATCACCACCGTCGCGATCTATGTTGACGCCGACGCCGGCAGCTGGTTCGTCCGGGCGGCCGACGAGGCAGTCTGCCTGGGGCCGGCTACCTACCTCGACCGGGCCGACGGTCATCGCAAGTCGCGCTACCTCGACGAGGCGGGCGTGGTGGAAGCGCTCGTGCAGGCCGGCGTGGACGCTGTCTGGGTCGGCTGGGGATTCGTGTCCGAGCGCGCTTCCTTCGCACAGCGGTGCGAGGAGGCGGGGATCGTCTTCGTCGGACCGGACAGTGCGACCATCCGGCTGCTGGGCGACAAGGTCATGGCGAAGCGACTAGCCGAGAAGGCAGACGTGCCGGTCATCCCGTGGAGCGGCGGAGCGGTCGACGACGTCGCGCAGGCCCTCAAGGACGCAGAACAGCTGGGTTACCCGGTCGTTATCAAGGCGTCGGCGGGCGGCGGCGGCCGGGGCATCCGCCTCGTCCGCCAGCCCGCGGACCTGGCGGCAGCCTTCACGTCCGCGCGCAGCGAGGCGGAGCTCGCCTTCGGCGACCCGGCCGTATTCCTCGAAGCATTTGTCCCGGCCGCCCGTCACGTAGAGGTCCAGGTGATTGCCGATCACCACGGCACCGTCTGGGCACTGGGCGTGCGCGACTGCAGTATCCAGCGGCGCAACCAGAAGGTGCTCGAGGAGTCGTCCTCGACCGCGCTCGATCCGGCGACCGAGGAAGCGATCCGCGCCGCCGCCGTGCGGTTGGCCACCGCGGCCGGATACCGGAACGCGGGGACTGTGGAGTTCCTCGTTGATCCCGCTACCCAGCAGTGCCTGTTCATGGAGGTGAACACCCGGTTGCAGGTCGAGCACCCGGTCACCGAGGTCACCACCGGCCTGGACCTTGTCAAGCTCCAGCTGCACGTGGCCAGCGGCGGCCGCCTCGAGGGGAGCCCGCCGCAGGTGCGGGGGCACGCCGTCGAGGCCCGGCTGTGTGCCGAGGACCCCGAGCAGGGTTTCGTACCCGCACCCGGGAGGCTTGCCCAGCTTCGCCTGCCCACCGGTGCGGGCGTGCGGGTCGATTCCGGTGTCCGGGAGGGCGACGTCGTCTCCGCCGAGTTCGACTCCCTGATCGCCAAGATCATCGCGTGGGGAGCCGACCGTGACGAGGCTCTCTCCCGGCTGCGGCGGGCGCTGGCCCAGAGCACCTTCGTCGTCGAGGGCGGAACCACCAACCGGTCCTTCCTTCTCACGTTGCTCGACCAGCCGGAGGTACGCAGCGGCCGGATCAACAACCGCTGGCTCGACGGTTTCACCGCGGAGAACAGCCATGTTCCGCCGCCGGACCGGGTCGCGCTGCTGAGCGCTGCGGTGGAGGCCTATGACGCCGACCACACCGAAGTGCAGGCCGCCTTCCATGTCGATGCGGCCCGCGGCCGGCCGGAAGCGCAGGGCGAGGGCGGCACCAGGGTTCAGCTGCGCTATCGCGGTGTCAGCTATCACCTCGACGTCTACCGCACCTCGCCGGGCAGCTACCGGGTGAAGCACGGCGCATCCATTGCGGACCTGGCCGTAGAACGGCTCAACGAGTACGAGCGGCGCATCGTGTGCGGCGGTCGCAGCCACCGCATCCTCGCGGTGGCTCAGAACGCCAGCTTCCGCATCGAAGTCGACGGCAAGGCCCACCAGATTGTCCGCGACGACGGCCGGGTGGTACGGGCCGGGTGGCCGGCGTTCGTCGTCTCGGTGCTCGTGCAGCCCGGCGATGAGGTGGACGAGCGCACCCCCATCGTCGTGCTGGAGAGCATGAAGATGGAGTCGACGGTGGTGGCGCCCTTCGCGGGGGAGGTTGCCTCGGTCGACGTGGTCGCCAGCACGCAGGTGGAGGCCGGCGCGCCCCTCGTGCGCATCCGTGCCGCGGGCCCAGCGGCAGTCACCGGACCGGCGCGAACAGCGGTCGACCTGTCCGGGCTCACGTCGCGTCCGGTCCCGGGGACGCCCCCCTGCGAACGGGTCTTCGGCGCGCTCCGCAACTACCTCCTTGGCTACGACCTCGACCCGGCCGCTCGTGCGCGGCTGCTCGCCGAGCAGCGCCGGCTGGGGGAGATCGCGCCGCCTGGCGACGCGGGGCTGTTGTCCTGCGAGGACGGGTTGCTCGACCTGTTCGCCGACCTCGGCGCGCTCTATCGTCCGCGGACCGAGCCGCAGCCCGACGATGCCCTCACGGCCGGCAGCTCACAGGAGTACCTGCTGGCGTTCCTGCAGTGGCTGGACGTCGACCGGGCGGGGCTGCCCGACGGCTTCGTGAAGCATCTCGAGAAAGCCCTCGCCCGTTACGGCGTGCACAGTCTCGGGCGCACACCCGAGCTTGACGCGGCGGTGGTGTGGATGTTCCGGTCCTTCGCCCGTGTCCCCGCGCTCGTACCCGTGATCATGTCGATCCTGGAACGGCGGCTCAAGGCCTTTGCCGTCCTGCGGCCGCTGGCCGACGCGGGCATGGAGAGCCGGCTGAACCGGCTCGCCGAGGCCTCCCGGGGCCGGCATCAAGCCGTCACCGAACTGGCCCGCGACGTGCGCTTCCACTACTTCGACGAGCCGGTCCTCGAGGCGCTGCTCGCGCGCGCCTACGTGCCCGCGGAACAGGCTCTCGATGAGCTCGCCGCCAACCCGGGAGGGCCGGCCCGCCGCGAGGCCATCGACGCGGTTGTCACCTGCCCTCAGCCAGTGCGAGGAGAACTCCTGCGGCGCTGGCTGGGGACCGGGGACCAGCAATTTCAGCGCGTCCTCCTCGAGGTGCATACGCGCGGCTTCTACCGCACTCGCGAACTGCGCGACCTGCGGGTCGGGCCCGAAGGCGACCACCTGCTGTGCGCTGCGGACTACGACTGGGGCAACAAGCACATCCACCTCGTTGTCGCCTACGCGCAGATCGACGACCTTCCTGGCCTGCTCCAGGCGATCGCGGCCCACATCGGGCGTTCGGACCCGGCGCGCCAGGTCGTTGTCGACATTTCCAGCTGGCGGAGGGCGGAACAGCCCGCCGCCGATGTGACGGCGGCGGAGTTCCAGGCGCTGCTGGGGTCGGCGGACTTTGGCGGCCGGGTGCCGTGGCGGGTGGACTTCACGGTGACCAGCACCGACGGGGAGGGTCCGGAGCACCTGCGCACGCAGCACATGACCTACCGGCCCCGCGAGGACGGTGGCTTCGGCGAGGACATGGTCTATCGCAATCTCCACCCGATGCTGGCGAAGCGGCTGGAGCTCTGGCGGCTGGCCAACTTCCGGCTGGAACGGCTGCCCTCCGCCGAGGACGTCTATGTCTTCCATGGGGTGGCCGAGGAGAACCCCAGGGACCATCGCCTGTTCGCGCTGGCCGAGGTGCGCGACCTTACGGTCGTGCCCGACGCGGCAGGCTTGCCGACCTATCCGTGGCTGGAGCGGATGGGGCTGCAGGCGCTCGCCGCCATGCGGCAGGCGCTGGCCGGCTTCAGCCCGCGAGACCGTCCCGTGGCGAACCGCATTGTGTTCTACGTCGGGCCGCCCTGGCATCTCCCGCGGGAGACCTGGCCGAAGCTGGCGAAGCCCTTCCTCCCGCTGGCCGACGGCGTCGGCCTGGAGAAAGTGGTGCTCCGGGTCCGCATCCCTGAGCCAGATGGTCAGCTGCATGACTCGGTCCTGCATGTTGAGGGCATGGGCGGTGATGGGGTGACGGTGCGCGAGCAGCCGCCCGGCGACGAGCCGGTTCGTCCCCTGACGAGATACCGGCAGAAGGTGCTCCGCGCCGAGCGCTTCGGCGTCCCCTACCCCTACGAGATCGTGCGGATGCTCGCTGCGGCACCCGGCACCTCAGCGGGCTTCCCACCGGGCCAGTTCGTCGAGCATGACATCGGGCCCGACGGAACCCTCCTGCCCGTCAACCGGGAGCCGGGATGCAACGTCGCCAACGTCGTCGTCGGGCTGCTCACGAGCTACACCGCCAAGGTGCCCGAGGGGATGACCCGGGTGGCGCTGCTCAGCGACCCGACACGTGGCCTGGGCAACCTGGCCGAGCCGGAGTGCCGGCGGATCGTCGCGGCCCTCGAGCTGGCCGAGAAGCTGCGGGTGCCGGTCGAGTGGTTCGCGGTGTCCTCCGGCGCGCTGATCGCGATGGACAGCGGCACCGAGAACATGGACTGGATCGCCGACGTGCTGCGCGCGCTCATCGGGTACACCCAGCGCGGTGGCGAGGTGAACATCATCGTCACCGGCATCAACGTCGGCGGTCAGCCTTACTGGAACGCCGAGGCGACGATGCTGATGCACACCAAGGGCATCCTCGTCATGACGCCGGCGAGCGCCATGGTCCTCACGGGCAAGCAGGCACTGAACTTCTCCGGCGGCGTGTCCGCGGAGGACAACTTCGGCATCGGCGGCTTCGACCGGGTGATGGGGCCCAATGGCCAGGCGCAGTACTGGGCGCCGACCTTCGAAGGTGCGTGCCAGATCCTGATGCGGCACTACGACCACAGCTTCGTCACGCCGGGTGAGCGCTTTCCGCGGCGGGCGACAACCACGGACCCGATCGACCGCGACGTGTGCGAGTCTCCGCACCTGCACCCGGCCGACAGCGAGTTGCGGGTAGTCGGCGACATCTTCTCCGCCACCCGCAACCCCGAGCGCAAGAGCCCGTTCGACATCCGCTCGGTTATGCGAGCGGTCTCCGACACGGACGCCGAGCCACTCGAGCGGTGGGCTGGGTGGCGGGGAGCGGAGATGTCGGTCGTCTGGGACGCGCACGTCGGGGGCATCCCCGTGTGCATGCTGGGCCTGGAGTCGCGCACGCTGGCCCGGCGCGGTTTCGTGCCCGCCGACGGCCCGTCCTCCTACACTCCAGGGACGCTGTTCCCCCAGTCCTCGCGCAAGACCGCACGGGCTGTGAACGCCGCCAGCGGCAACCGGCCGCTGGTCGTACTGGCGAACCTGTCCGGTTTCGACGGTTCCCCCGAGTCGATGCGGCGCTGGCAGCTGGAGTACGGCGCCGAGATCGGCCGGGCCGTCACCAACTTCCAGGGCCCGATCGTCTTCGTCGTGATCTCGCGCTATCACGGCGGCGCCTTCGTCGTATTCTCCAAGCGGCTCAATGCCGGCCTGGAGATCGCAGCGATCGAGGGCTCCTACGCCTCAGTGATCGGGGGTGCCCCGGCGGCCGCGACGGTCTTCGCCAGGGACGTCACAATGCGCAGCGACAAGGACCCACGGGTCGTGCGGATCCGGGAAGCGATGTCGGTGACGAGCGGCGGTGACCTGGCTGCGCTGCGTGCCCAGCTCTCGCGCGTGATGGACGAGGTGCGGTCGGAGAAGCTCCGCGAGGTCGCGGACGAGTTCGATGCGATACACACCATCGAGCGGGCGCTGTCCGTCGGGTCGGTCGACCGGATCATCCCCGCGGCCGGGCTGCGCCCGTACATCGTCGATGCGCTCGAGCGCGGCATGGCCCGCGCGCTCGAGCCGATGACCTGACGGCGTCGGCTCACCCGGCCGCCGCGGCGGCCGGCCCGGCGGGCCAGCCAGGCGCGAGCGGCTGGTGGACCCAGGAGTGCACCGGCCGTGCCTCGCTGAGCTGCGCGCAACCAGCAAGCGGCTCCGGAGGCGGGAGCGGGCAGGCCGCGGCGATGGTGAGCAGGAAGACCCCCTCGCGCCGCCACCAGCCGGACAGCGTGGCGCCCTCGGCGGTGGCCATGGTCAGGCTGCCCCAGTGAACCGCCGGGTCGGGCTCCCCGACGATGACCTCCACCGTGCGGGTATCCCGGCGCAGACCGGTGCGCAGCACCTTGAGCGCGCTCTCCTTGGCCGACCACAGCAGGTTCGCGGCTACGTCATGGGCCTCGCCGGCCGCTCTGGCTGCTACGTAGTCCTGCTCGGCGTCGGTCAGGAAGTCGGTCACGAAGCCGCGTGACCGGCTCTCCACGATCTCCAGGTCGCAGGCGACGCGAGTGAGGTCGGGCCCCAGAATGCACACCGCCCACCCGGCCCGGTCGGTCAGCGACACGTCCAGGCCCGCCGGCTTCCCGTCGAGCAGCACGTAGGGCGCACCGCTGGCATGGTTGGCCACTTCGATCCGGGCCAGGTCAGGTATGGCGGTGGGCACGCCCGTCGCCGCGGCGACGGCCTGCTTGCCGACCCAGCGACGCAGCAGGTACTCGCGGCGCCGCTTGGTGAACCGCATGCCTGCCGCCCGCGCCGCCTCGCGCGGCGTCAGCCAGCCAGTGTCACCGGGCAGCTCGTGCTCGCCACGAGCCAGCCAAAGCGGCGCCGCTGGCTCCGTCCCCCCTTGCCCCGCAGGCAGCGCCGGGTTGGTCGTCATCGCCGTGGTGTCTCCCGTGCGTACCGGACGCCGTGATTCGCGCACGCCCGGCCCGCAACCGCGCATCGGTGCACTCTGGCAATCCTAGCCTCCGGCGCTGAGTCCGCTGCTCTGCTATCAGGGGCGTGTGTCATCGCGCGGTCACCAGTGAACCCTTGCGCCGGCGCCGCCGGGCCCAGGCGCCACGGCTGGCTCGTCCCATGTTTCATATCATCGTTTCGTAACGTTGATATGATACGTTGCCTGACATGGAACAGCGGGTGCGGCGGCGCTGGCTCGATAGCGCAGTGGACTTGCCCCGGGTAGGCTCCCGCGATGCCGAGGGCCAAGCAGAGAACGCCCGAGATGCGCGAGCGGGTGCTCGCGACTGCCGTGGAGATGCTGGCCAGCGACGGTGTCGCCGGGTTCACCACGCGCCGGGTGGCGCAGCAGGCAAACACCTCAGCGCCGGCCGTATACGAGCTGTTCGGCGACAAGGCCGGGCTGGTCGCGCAGGTGTTCTTCGAGGGCTTCCGTGCGCTGGGGCGGCGGCTGAACGAGCTGACGCCGAGCGCGGATCCGCGGGCCGATCTGATCGGCGTGATCAGGTCGTTCCGCCAGTTCGTCAGGGACAATCCGGTGCTCGCCGACCTGATGTTCTCCCGGCCGTTCGCCGACTTCGACCCTGGACCGGCCGAGCGGCGGGCCGGGGACGAGGTCAGGCAGTTCATCGTCGGGGCGGTACGCCGGTGCGTGACCGCCGGGGTCATGGCCGGAGACGAAGCCGACATCGCGCACGTGATCGTGGCCATGGCGCAGGGACTCGCCAGGCAGGAGACCGCCGGCTGGCTCGGCAGCACCCAGGCATCCATGGACCGACGCTGGGACCTGGCAACCACCGCAGTGCTGGATGGCCTGCGACCGCCCGGCTGATGAGGAAGGACAGATCGGCAGATGCGCCAGCTCACCTGCACCGCACCTGGCCTGCTCGAGTGGCGTGACGTCGCGAGCCCTGAGCTTGGCGGCGGCACGGCCGCGCTGATCAGGCCGGTGGCCGTGGCGCGGTGCGAGATCGACCCGATACTGGTGGCCGCCGGGCCGACGTCGCCTGACGGCTTCGCCGTCGGTCATGAGGCGGTCGCCGAAGTGGTACAGACCGGGCCGGACACCTCGACGGTGACCGTCGGCCAGCTTGTGTTCTGCTCGTTCCAGATCTGCTGCGGCCGGTGCGTGCCGTGTCGTGGCGGACGCACGGCCAACTGCGCTGAGTATCCGGTGCTTTCCGACTACGGCATGCAGCCGCTGTCCGGTGTCGAGTACGGCGGCATGGTGTCCGACCTGGTACGGGTCCCGCACGCGGACGCGATGCTGACGCCGCTCCCGGCCGGCGCCGATCCGATCAGGCTGGCCAGTGTCGCCGACAACGTGAGCGACGGCTATCGCGCAGTGGCGCCGCACCTGGCCGAGCGGCCGGGCGCCGACGTCCTCGTGGTCTGCCATGGTTCGCCGAGCATCGCCATCTACGCGGCCCAGGCGGCCGTCGCGCTCGGCGCGGGAACGGTCACCTTCGAGTGCGACTCGGCCGACGTGCTGGCCGCCGCCGAGTCGGTCGGCGCCGTGGGCGTGCTCAGCACATTCGAGCGCCGGCGTGGCCGCTGGCCCATTGTGGTCGACTGCGGTCAGCGTCCGGCGGCCCTCCGGCATGCGATCGTGTCGACCGAACCCGACGGCGTGCTGCACAGCGTGTCGTACTACGCCTCGCCGGCAGAGATCCCGTTCGCCCTGGGCAAGCTCTACACCTGGGGAATCAAGTTCCATATCGGCCGGGCCAACTCCGCGGCACTGCTGCCCGAAGTCGTGGCCCTGATCGCCACCGGGCAGCTCAAGCCCGACCTGGTCACCTCGGCGGTCATCGGCTGGGACGACGCGGCAGAGCGATTCCTCGACCCGGCGATCAAGCTAGTGGCAGCGCGCGGCTAGACGGGCTGCTTTCCCAGAGTGCTATGCCCGCGGGAGCGGCTCGTCGGCCAGGTAAGGGGGTGCGGGTTCATACTGGATGTACCTGCGGACGGCCCGCGCGTGGTCGCGTCCGTAAATCTGGCCAGTTACCCACAGGGCCATGTCGATTCCTGCGGAAACGCCCTGGCTGGTGACCAGGTTCCCGTCGACGACATACCGGGCATCGCGGACGACTGTCACGTCACCGCGCGCCTGCAGGCTGTCCTCGAACGCATGGTGGGTGGCCACCCGCCGGCCCCGGGCCACGCCGGCCTCATGCAGGAGCAGCGCGCCGGTACAGACGCTGGTGATCCAGGTGACCGTCGCGGACATCTGGGCGATCCAGCTGATCAGTTTGGCGTTCGAGACCTCCTTGCGGGTGCCGTAGCCCCCGGGGACCAGAAGCAGATCCAGCGGCGGCGTATCCGCCAGCGTCCGGTCGGGTATGACCCGCATCCCCTTGCCGCAGCGCACCGGACCGGGATGCTCCGCGATGAGCATCACCTGGTCGGAGAAATCCCGGAGCATCGATGAGGCGGTGAACACCTCCCACGGGCCGCAGAAGTCCAGCTCCTCGGCCTCCTCGAAGATGAGCAGCCCGAAAGTCGTCATTCATTCCTCCCACGGTGATCGGAACCGGTTGCGGTAATCGGACGGGCTGACGCCCAGGTGCTTATGGAAAACCCGCCGGAGTGTTTCCCCGGTGCCGAATCCGCAGCGGCGGGCGATCGACTCGAGCGGATCGGCGCTCTGGGCCAGGGCCCGCCGAGCGGCCTCGACCCGCGCCCGTTCGACGTAGCCGCCCGGGGGAATGCCGATCTCGCTGGTGAACCGGCGCTGCAGCTGGCGGGGGCTCATCCGGGCGTGACCGGCCAGATCGCCGATGGTATGGCGGACGCCGGGATCTGCGTGGATGGCCGACACCACCGCCCGGATCGGGGGAGTCGAGGGCTGCGGCGACCAGAGCGGGACGCTGAACTGCGACTGACTGCCAGGACGGCGCAGGAACAGCACCAGCTCGCGGGCGACCGCAAGGGCCACGTCCCGGCCCAGATCCTCATCCACCAGGGCGAGCGCCAGGTCCATCCCGGCGGTCACTCCCGCCGACGTCCAGACACGGCCATCCCTGATGAAGATCGGATCACAGTCCACGATCAGCTCCGGGTGCTCCCGGGCGAGCTGCGCGGCGCGGCTCCAGTGACTGGTCACGCGCCTGCCCGAAACCAGGCCGGCCGCGGCGAGCAGGAACACGCCGCTGCATACCGAGGTCACCCGGCGCGCCGCCGCACCGGCCGAGCCGACCCACCCGACCAGAGCCGCGTCCTGCCGGGCCGCGTCAACCCCGCGGCCGCCCGCGACTACCAGCGTGTCAATGCCCCGCGGGTCACGATCGTGCACCCCGTACCCGGCATGCACCGCCAGGGTGCTGTCTGACCGCACCGGCCCGGCCACACGGGAAACGACCTCGCAGTCGTAGCCCCCGGACAGACGATTGGCCTGCTGGAAGACCTCGAACGGCCCGGCCAGGTCAAGGAGCTCGAACCCGTCAAAGATCACAAAGCTGACCCGCGACATCACCGTTCAAGACTTCGCCGCCGTACGGCATGTCGTCAACGGTGCTTACCCCACATATTGCGACACAACCAGGTATTGCGCCCGTGCCGCCGGCATCCGATGTCATCCGCTCTTTCTGCAGGTGCTGGCCCTACCGGCCGCCGCGGGTTAGCACATCGGTCATTGAGGTGTTAGGGCCCTCGTGACCAGGCGGCCGGGTGCCTAGCGTGAGATTGCGCGGCCGCCCCGGCTGCGGCTGCGGTCTTCGCGGACCGCCGCTCCGGCTTTCCCTGGAGGTCACCAGATGGCTCCGGATCATGGGGCGCGCTTCTTCGATTACCCCACCCCGGCGGAGAAGGCGGACCGGGCGCAGGCCGCCGACGTGCTGCTGCCGGATGCCTCCGAGGCGGACTGGACGGCGATCCTGGAATTCACCCAGGCCCGGCGGTTCAGCCCCGGCCAGAGCGTCCTCAACGCCGGCGGCCAGGGCGGGTCGCTCTACCTGGTCCTGGAGGGGACAGTCGAGGTCCTGGCCCCGCGGGGCAGGTTCGGCCGGTCACGCCGGGCGGGCCTGCTCGAGACGGGCAGCGTGGTGGGCGAGGTGTCATTCTTCGATGGTGAGCCCCGGTCGATGGGCGTCCGCGCGGTCACCGCGGCCGTGCTGGCCGAGATGCCGCCGGCCAGCTTTGGGAGATTGTTTGCGGCTCACCCGGACCTGGGCCGTTGCCTGCTGATGGATCTGGGGCGGATCCTTGCTGGCCGGCTGCGCCGGGCCGAGGCACGTGCCCGCCCGGGCTCCGGCGTGCAGTCATGACCACGCCGGTTCCGGCCGCGGGCCGCGTCGCTGGCCGGGTGTTCCTCGGGCCCATCCCCACGCCAGGGCAGCCGGTGTTCCGCAACTACACACAGTTGCCCAGGCGCGTGCCCATCCGGGCCTGGCGTGCTGTCCGGGCCGTCAGCGTGGCCGCCTACCTCGCGCTGGTCATTGGCCTGTTCGTCCGCCCGGCAGGTGCGTTGTTCACCTTCTTCAAGGTCATCGTCCCGGTTCTGCCGCTGGTCTTCTTCGTGGCGCCTGGGCTGTGGCGCAACATCTGCCCGCTCTCGGCCGTGAACCAGGCCCCGCGGGTATTCCGCTTCACCCGGGCGTATCGGCCTCCGGCCTGGCTGCGCCGTCACGCTTTCGCTATCGCGCTCGTGCTCTTCTTCGGCATCACCAGCGCCCGGATCGCTGTCTTCAACACCAGCGGCCGGGCTACGGGGATACTTCTGGCCGTTACGATCGCCAGTGCGTTCCTGGGCGGTGTGCTGTTCACCGGCAAGAGCGGCTGGTGCAGCAGCATCTGCCCGCTGCTGCCCCTGCAGCGGGCCTATGGCCAGACCCCCTTCGTCAGAGTGCCGAACAGCCACTGCCGGCCGTGCGTGGGCTGCACGAAGAACTGCTACGACTTCCAGCCGCAGGCCGCTTACCAGGCCGACCTGCGCGACGCGGACAGCCGCTGGGTGTCCCCGCGCAAGCTGTTCGCAGCCGGCCTTCCCGGTTTCGTGCTCGGCTATTTCACGCTGACCACTTCCGCCACCCTGGAGACCGCGCAGGTCTACGAGCGGCTGGCGCTGTTCCTGGCCGGCAGCATCGCCTCGTTCTACCTGCTCGATGCACTACTGCCGGTCACGTCGCGGCTGCTGACCGCCCTGTACCCGGCGGTGGCCATCAGCATCTACTACTGGTATGCGGGCGCCGTGCTCGCGGCCTCGTTCCGCACCGTGACCGGCGTGGACGTCGGCTGGGCCCGCTGGCCGGTCTGCGGCATCGTCTGGGCCCTGGCCCTGGTCTGGGTCACCCGCACGTACGCGGCGGGCCGCCGGTTCGAGCATGAAGCATCGGACCGGACGGCGCCCGTCCAGGTCGGCAGGACAGCCGCCCGGGCACTGGCGGCCAGGGCGAGACGAAGCCTCGTCCAGGTCCGCTTCGCCCCCGATGACACGGCGGTCGACGTCGAGGCCGGGACCAGCCTGCTCGAGGCCGCCGAACGGGCCGGGCAGCAGATCGAGGCAGGCTGCCGGATGGGTGTCTGCGGCGCCGATCCGGTAGCGGTCACCAGCGGCCTGGCGGACCTCACCCCGCCGGGCGAGGAAGAGCAGAACACCCTCCGGCGACTCGGGCACGCGCCGAACACGCGGATGGCCTGCTGCGCCCGGGTGATGTCCGGGTCTGTGCAGGTCTCGCTCGCCCCCGAGCCCGGTGAGCAGATACGGGCCAGGCCGCGGCCAGCATCCTACGACCGCTCCCTCACCTCGGCCGTGGTCATCGGCAACGGGATCGCCGGGGTTACCGCGGCGGACTTCCTCCGCCGCGGCCATCCGGACTGCGAGATCCACCTCGTCGGCAGCGAGGCACAGGTGCTCTACAACCGGATGGGCATCTACCGCCTGGTCTACGGCCGGTCCGCCATGCAGGGCCTGTACCTGCTCGGGGAGTCCTGGTACGACGAGCACGCCATCACCGCCTGGCTCAATACCTACGCGACTGCGATCGACACATCCGCCCGGCGAGTACGGCTTGGGACTGGCGACATGCTGCACTACGACCGGCTCATCCTGGCCACGGGCAGCTCCAGCGCCCTGCCCGCGATCGACGGCTTCGGGATACCGGGTTCATTCGTCATGCGGCAAGCCGCCGACGCGATGGCTATCCGCAGCTTCGCCCAGCAGCATGACGCGCGGCGGGCGATCGTGCTGGGCGGCGGTGTGCTCGGGCTCGAGGCGGCCTGCGCGCTGCGGGAGCTCGGCCTGCATGTCACGCTGCTGGAGCGCGGCTCGCGCCTGCTGGCCAGGCAGTTCGACGAGCGAACCGGTGAGCTCGTGCGAGCGCACCTCGGCGGGCTCGGAGTCGACGCCCGGCTCGGCGTGCAGGCGGCCGCGGTGCAGGGCAGCGGACGGGTGCGGGGGGTGGTGCTGGGCGACGGCACGTCGATGCCCTGCGACATCCTCCTGGCGGCCGTGGGCATCCAGCCCAACGCGGACCTGGCCGCAGCCGCTGGTATCGCGGTCAGCCGCGGCGTGCTCGTTGATGACCGCATGCAGACCAGCGTTTGCGGCGTATTCGCGGCCGGTGACGTCGCCGAGCACCACGGCCAGATCCCGGGCCTGTGGCCGGTCGCCGTCAAGCAAGCCGAGGTAGCGGCGATAAACGCGCTGGGTGGCGACGAGCGGATGACCGCCGGCCTCCCCGCCACGATCGTCAAGGGAATCGGCCTCGAGCTGGCTGCCGTCGGCCAGCAGGAACCCGGGCCGGGGGACGAGGTCATCCTCGCCGGGGATCCCGGAGCGCCGTCCTGCCGGCGGCTGGTCCTCGCCGCCCAGCGCGTTGTGGGCGCTACCGTGATCGGCCATCACCCGCTGGACCTCGCCGCCGTTACGACAGCGGTCAAGCAGGGTCTCGTCCTCGACCCAGCGGCCCGCGCCGCAGTACAGGCAGGGGACTGGTCAGCCCTGGCCAGCCAGCCACAGCCAGCAGATGCGATACCCGCGGTTGCTTCCAGCAGGTGAGCGAGTTCACCGGCGGGTGCGTCCGAGCTGATCTGGACCGAGTAGCCGATGCCGCATTCCGCGGCCTCATCCTGGCCTCAGCCCGGCGGGCAGACACCTGCTCGGCCCGAGGCTCAGCCAGGCGCCGCACCCCCCGTACCCGGCTGGTCCCGGCCAGCAGGCCGGTGCCTGCACCACCCTGACCTGCGGCTTCGCCAGTAAAATGTGGCACGAACCGGCCGGAGCTGCGGAACGCAGGCGTCGTAACGGTCGTGTCTCTCCGCCGGGGTGATCATGCGGATCGGTCAATCACTGGGCCGCCGGGCACGGCCTCGGTACAGCCGGCCTGGGTGGCCGTCCACTCCCAGACGCGTCGCACCTCGGCCTCATCGGCCGCGCCTGGCCCAGGGAAGCGGTGGATCGGCCTGGTCCGGCGGTCCAGCCAGAATCGCCCGGTTCCCAGCAGCCCCTGGTCGGCGCTGGCCAGCCAGACGATCGTGTCGGCGCCCTCCTCCGGGGTGCGCAGCAGTGGACCCATCAGCCGGGCGAAGCGAGGCAGCGCCTCGGTCAGTCCCGGGGTGGCGGCCCAGCCGGGATGCATGGAGTGGAAGGCGGTGCCAGCCCCCGGCTGGCGCCGCGCCCATTCCCGCGACAGTTCCACCTGCGCCCGCTTGACCCTCGCATAGGCGGTCGTGCCCCGGTATCTGGCCGGCGGCGGGTTGAGGCCGGCCAGGCTCAGCGGCTGCGTGTACATCCCGCCGGACGAGACGGTGATCACCCGGCCGCGCTGCAGCGGCCCGCCGAGCAGCAGGCTGGTCAGCAGGAACGGCGCCACGAGCTGCCCGGCAACCGTCTGTTCCAGGCCGGACGGGGCTGTCCGGTAGCTGGGATAGAGCGCGCCCGCGTTGTGGATGAGCACGTCCAGCCGGTCGTGTCGCTGCGCCCAGCGGGCGGCGAACGCCCGGACGGAGTCCAGGTCGGTGAGGTCGGCGAGATCGAATTCGATCAGTCCCTGGTCCGGGCTCGCCGCCGCGATGCGCTCCCTGGCCTGGATCGCCCGGTCGTGCGAGCGGGCCAGGAACGAGACCCGTGCTCCGAGGGCCGCCAGCCGGATCGCCGCCGCCAGCCCGATGCCCGAGGTCGCGCCCGTTAGCAGGACGGTCTGGCCGGACAGTGAGCGGGCCGGGGAGTCGGTGAACTCTGGCAGCAGCCGTGACCGTGCGGCGTACCCGAGCCGGGAGAAGCTGCCGGCCACGCTCGCCTCCAGTACGGCGTCGGTGACGCCGCCGATCAGGCGGCTGGCATGCGAGCGCCCGCGGCTCATGGCGTGTGTGCTGCCGTTCATTGCACGGTCCCGGTGGGCTTGCCGTGGGCAGCGGCCGGCTGGCCGGTTGCCGGTGCTGTTGGTCCCTGCGCACCGGGCGGCCGGGAGAGCGCTCCGGCCAGGCCTCTTGCGGCCCGGTCGCCAACGGCCCGGAAGCCGCGGGCCAGCAGCGGGTCGGCCAGCCCGAACGGCCCGCGCAGGGTGACCTCAGCGCGGTAGCGCACAGCCGAGCCCTCGGCTGAAGGGCCCGCGGCCGGGGGGGTGACGGTGATCGTGTCGACCGCGCGGAGCAGCCGGCTGCGGGCCTCAAGGACGACTTGCCGGTCGCTGGGCGAGTAGCTCGTGACGTGGTAGATCAGCGCAAGCCGGCGGCCGCCGAACGGGACGACGATCCGGAACCTCGTGCCGGCCCGCACCGGGCCTGGATCGAGCTGCGAGCCCTCCAGCACGCCCGGGTCCCACTGCTCGGCGTTGGAGAACTCGGCCAGGTAGCCGAACGTCTCGTCGGCGGTCCAGCTCGATTGGATGGTGTCCTCATAGGTAGCCACGACTTTCTCCTTTCATATGGCTCAGACTCAGGTGAGCAGCCGCTCGCCTGATCGCAGTCGCCCGGTGCTCCTGGGCGATGGAGGCGGTGTTCGCCGCCCAGGCGGCTCCGATATCCCGTAGCGCCGGGGCTGGTCGCAGAGCTCTAGCACGGGGATCGCGCCGGCCAGCCGGTCAAGCTCGGCCCGGGCCGTCGCGCACCCAGCCGTCAGCGGTCGGGTAATGCACGCCAAGCGCGTCAGCGGCCTCCCGCAGCTGCATGGTCATCCTTCCGCCGTACCGTGCCGGGCGCTGGCCCGGCGGGGCCACCGTGCCTCGCTGGCCAGCCTTTGCCCGGCGATGATTCTTAGTGTAATTTAGTATTGTTTAAATCGCTAGTCAGTGAGCTAACCCCGGATGTGCCGTTGGTCACGTGCGGGAGCGGCCTTCACGATGAGGGGAACTGCACCATGAACAAGCACGCCCGTCAGCGCCGGGCGGCGGTGATCGGGTCCGGCGTGTCCGGGCTGACGGCGGCCTACCTGCTCCGCAACCGCTATCAGGTAACGCTGTATGAGGCCGACGGCCGGCTCGGCGGCCACGCCCACACCCACGAGGTCGCCACCCACGACGACCGGCTGCTCGGCCTGGACACCGGCTTCCTGGTGCACAACACCCGCAACTACCCCTCGCTGATCCGCCTCTTCGGCGAACTCGGAGTGCAGACGCAGCCCGCCGAGATGAGCATGTCGGTGCGATGCCAGGGCTGCGGCCTGGAGTACGCCGGCTCGCGCGGGCTGCGCGGCCTGGTGCCTGCCGCGGGCGCGCTGACCCGCCCCGGCTACCTGGCCATGCTGGCGACGGTGCCGTCGTTCTACCGCGCGGCCCGGCGCCTGGTTGACTCCGGCGCGCCCGACTCGCTGACGCTAGGCGAGTTCCTGGCCGCCGGCCGTTACAGCCCCTACTTCACCGGGCATTTCGTCGTCCCACTGGTGGCCGCGGTCTGGTCCTGCTCGCCGGCTAGCGCGCTGTCCTACCCAGCCCGCTACCTGTTCGAGTTCCTCGACAACCATGGCGTCCTGTCGGTCGGCCGCACGCCCACCTGGCGCACAGTGACCGGCGGCTCGAAAACCTACGTCGACAAGATCGCCAAGGAACTCACAGCCGTCCGGCCAGGAACGCCGGTCCGGGCGCTGCGACGGTCCGGCGAGGGCGTCGAGATCGTCACCGATGACGGCCAGGCCGCGCATTTCGAGGCGGCCGTCGTGGCGGCCCACCCCGACCAGGCACTGCAACTGCTCGCCGAGCCGACCAAGTCCGAGCGCGAGGTGCTCGGCGCGTTCCGCTACACCCGCAGCGTCACCGTACTGCACACCGACGAAAGCGTCCTGCCGGCCCGCCGGTCGCTGCGCTCGTCGTGGAACTACCTGCTCACCGACTGCGCCGCCACCGCCGACCAGGTGCACGTCAGCTACTACCTCAACCGGCTGCAGCGGCTTGCCGAGCCGGTGAGCTACCTGGTAACCCTGAATAAGACCGACCAGGTAGCCCCGGGACGGGTTCTCGGCACGATGACCTACTCCCACCCGCTCTACACACCGGAATCGGTGGCGGCACAGCGCCGGCTGCCAGAGCTCAACTCGCCCATGCTGGCCTACGCCGGGGCGTACCACGGCTGGGGTTTCCACGAGGACGGCTGCCGGTCCGGTATCGCCGCGGCGGCGGCGCTGGGGGTGGACTGGTGACCCACGGCGCCACCCGCACAGCGCAGGGCTCCCCGGACCCGGCGATCTACCCCTGCGTGATCACGCACGCGCGGACCAGACCGGTCCGCCGGTCATTCACCTATCGCAGCTACCTCTGGCTGGCCGATCTGGACAACCTGCCGCGGCTGCCCCCGCCGCTGCGGCCGCTGGCCAGGTTCGAGGTGCGAGACCACCTCGGCGACCCGGCGGCCCCGTCGATCAAGGCCAACGTCGCCGGGTACCTGGCCCGCAACGGCATCGACCTGGCCGGCGGCACGGTGCTCATGCTGGCCAGCGCCCGCGTGCTCGGCTACGCCTTCAACCCGCTGAGCGTGTTCTGGTGCTACGACGCGAGGGCGCGCTTGCAGGCAGTGCTCGCCGAGGTGCACAACACCTACCACCAGCGGCACGTCTACCTGCTGCGGCCCGGCGAGGACGGCCTCGCGGAAGCGGCCAAGCAATTCTACGTCTCGCCGTTCCTGCCAGTAGCCGGCTCCTACCGGCTGCGGCTGCCCGAGCCAGCCGAACGGCTCCGGCTCGGCGTCCGGCTGGACCTTGACGGCGAGCCGATCCTGGTCGCCACCGTGCGCGGCAGCCGCCGCCCGGCCGGCACGCTGGCCGTACTCGGCTACTCCCTGCGGTTCGGCTGGTCATCGGCCCGGGTCAGTCTCCTCATCCGCTGGCAGGCGATCCGGCTGCTCGCCCGCCGCGTCCCGTTGTTCCCGCGGCCGGCCTTCAAGCCCCAGGAGGGCGTCCAATGAACGTCATGACCAAGGCCGCCAGCGCATCCCCCGTGCCCGCCCAGGCCACGGGAGGCAGCTGGCCCCAGCTGCCGCCCGTGCCGGCCTCACCGGCCCGCGCGGCAGTCGCCCGCGCGCTCATCGCCCGGATGGCCGCGCGCCTGCCCATCCGCATCGAACTGCCCGGCGGGGACGTGCTCGGAGCGGGCGGCCCCGGCGCGCCGGCCGCGGTGGTGCACCGGCCAGCCGCCTTCTTCGCGCGGGTCTCCTCCGGTACCGCAGGATTCGCCGAGAGCTACATGGCAGGGGACTGGGACTGCACCGACCTGCCCGCCCTGTTCGCGGTGCTCACCGCGCACCTGCCCGAGCTGGTGCCCGGGCCACTGCAGCGGCTGCGCCGCCTCTACATCCCGGGCAGGCGGCCCGAGCAGGAGGGCACCGCCGAGGCCTCCCGGCGCAACATCGAGAGCCACTACGACCTGTCGAACGATTTCTTCGCACTCTTCCTCGACCCCACGCTGACCTACTCAAGCGCGTTCTTCGGCCCCGGTGACACGCTGGCGCAGGCCCAGGGGCGCAAGATCGACCGGATGCTCGACCTGACCGGAACCGGCCCCGGCACCCGGCTGCTGGAGATCGGCACCGGATGGGGCGAGCTCGCACTGCGCGCCGCCCGCCGCGGCGCCCGCGTGACATCGCTGACGATCTCCCCGGCCCAGCGCGAGCGTGCCATAAGCCGGGCTACCGAGGCCGGGCTGGCCGGCCAGATTGACGTGCAGCTCCGCGACTACCGGGCCGCGCGGGGCAGCTACGACGCTGTTGTCAGCGTCGAGATGATCGAGGCCGTTGGCGCGCCTTACTGGGACGAGTACTTCCGCGTCATCGACGCGGTGCTCGGCCCCGGCGGGCGCGCCGGGATCCAGGCGATCACCATGCCACACGACCGCATGCTGGCCACCCACTCCGGGCAGAGCTGGATCCACAAGTACATCTTCCCCGGCGGCCAGATCCCGTCGATGCGCGCGATCGCGGGCTCGCTCGCGGGCACCAGCCTGCAGATCACCTCCGACCTGGCCATGGGCACCCACTACGCCAGGACGCTGGCAAGCTGGCGCGAGCGGTTCCACGCCGCCGAAGCCGGCATCGCCGCGCTCGGCTTCAGCCCGCAGTTCCGGCGGATGTGGTATCTGTACCTTGCCTACGCCGAGGCCGGATTCCGGGCCGGCTACCTCGATGTGCACCAGCTCGTGCTGGAGCGAGGGCGGTGACCGCGGCACTGCCCGGCCGCCCGGAGCCTCGCCCCGGGCCGCCGGCCGGCCTGGCATACCCTCAGACGACGACGGGGATCTCGTTCCCGCGGCTGACAGCGCGTGACCTCGACGGGCGCGAAGTGATGTTGCCGGCCGGGCTGCCTGGCGAATGGAACGTCGTCATCGTCGCCTTCCGGCGCCAGCAGCAGGAACTGGTCGACTCGTGGGTTCCCTGGCTGGAGCAGCGGGCGGCCGCGATGCCGTGGCTGCGGTTCGCTGAGCTGCCGGCGATCGGGCTGCAGTGGCAGCCCGCCCGGCCGGTCATCGACGGCGGGATGGCGGCAGCCATCCGCGACCAGCAGACACGGCGGCGCACCCTGACCCTCTACACCGACCTCCGGCGGGTCACCGCCCCGCTGGGCATCGCCGACCGGGGCACGATCTGGCTGTTCCTAGTAGACCGGGCTGGCGGGGTGCGCTGGCGCGGCTCGGGCGGCTGGGACGCGGCCACCGCCGCCGGCCTCGCCGCGGCGCTGGACGGCCTGCCCGAGCCCACCGCCGCCCCGGCCCCGGCAGCCGGGCAGTTCGAGATGGCGTTCGACCCGCGGTTCCGGCTGCCCCTCGCCGCACTCGGGGTAACCCCGGCCACGGCCCACGTCACAATCACCCCCGACTGCCTGGTCGCCTGCTTCGGGCCATGGGCCTGCAGCACGCCGGCGGCGAACGTGCGGGCGGTCTACCTCACCGGCCCCTACCGCTGGTACCGGGCGATCGGCCCGCGGCTCTCGCTCGCCGACCACGGCCTGACCTTCGGCACCACCACCGCCCGCGGCGCCTGCCTGCTGCTGCGCGAACCAGTGCCCGGCATCGACCCGCTCGGCATGATCCGCCACCCTAGCCTGACGGTGACCGTGGCCGGCCCAGAAGGATTCGCTGCCACCGTGCGCCACTACGCGGGCCTGCCCGCCGGCCCGCTCGGCCGGAGGGGGTGCGGTACAGCGGCGGGAGGCAGGTCAGCATCAGGATCGACCAGGTGAGGTGGCTGAGCGCCGGGGCGAGGATGCCGCCGGAGGTGTGACGCTGGAAGCCGAAGAGGATGCCGGTGGCGGTCCCGGCGAGCACCAGGGCCGGGTTGCGGGTGGCAGCGGTGGTGGCGGCGTAGGCGAGCGTGGTGGCGGCGATGGGGTGCGACTGCTGCGTGGCCGACCAGAGCGCGCCATGGAAGAACATTTCCTCGGCCACCGCGTTGGCGGAAGCGGTGAGCAGGACAAGGGGCATCGATCCGCGGTCCGCGTAGCCCAGGACCGTGCCGATGGCCCGGTTCAGCGGGGGGATGTGCCGGGCCAGCCGGGCGGCGCCGTAGAACAGCCCGAAGGCGGCCGCGCCGGTGAGCACGGGCATGACGACCGAGCGGGCGCCGCGCCGGCAGCCCGGCCTGCCCAGCGGCAAGGGCCCGGAGCTGAGGGCGCCGGCCGCCCAGGTGCCGGCCAGGCCCATGGTCAGGATGTAGAACCGCGGGGAGCCGGGCCGGGTGGATAGCGACAGGCCCAGGAGGGCGGTGCCGCCGATGCCGGTGGCGGCCAGGACCGGCCCGCGCCGGGCGCGCGCCGGCGGCCCGCTGAGGGCTGGGGCGACCGGGCCGGGCAGCGGCGCGGGCGGGAATCCCCGCGGGGCTGGGATGCTGCCGCTCCGCCACCGGCACCGCCGCCTGGCGGTCACCGGTCACCGCGCTTAGCCTGGCGGCGTTCGCTGAGCGCGGTGCGGACGGCGTCGTCGTAGGGCATGGGGTCGAACGGGATCAGGTCGCGGAGCGATGGGTCCCGGACGATGACCTCGTTGGTCATCGAGTCGACCAGCGCCTGGCCGGTGACGGTGTCCACGTCGGTGACCAGTGTCAGCCACAGGGATGACAGCCGGGGGGTGAGCAGCGGCACGGGCAGGATGAGAAGCGGCCGGCCCTCGATGGCGGCGACGCGGCGCAGCATGGTGGCGTACTGGAGCACCTCGGGGCCGCCGGCCTCGAAGACCCGGCCCTCGGCCTGCGGCAGGGCCAGCACCCCGAGCAGATACCGGACGATGTCGTCGACCGCGATCGGCTGGGTGCGGGTGGCGACCCACCGCGGCGTGATCATGGCGGGCAGGTGCTCCACGAGCTGGCGGGTCAGCTCCCAGGAGATGCCGCCGTGCCCGATGATGATCCCGGCCCGGATGACGGTCACCGGGACACCGGCCGATCCGAGCAGCTTCTCAACCATGCGGCGGCTGCCCAGGTGGGCCGACAGAGCATCGCTGTCGTCGCCGAGCCCGCCGAGGTAGATGATGCGCCGCAGCCCGGCCCGCGCCGCCGCGTGGCCGAACGCCACGGCGGCGGCGGCGTCCTTGCGCTCGAAGTCCAGATCGCTGAGCGAGTGGACAAGGTAATAGGCCGCCTCGCAGCCGGCCAGCGCGGCGCCCAGGGTGGCGGGGTCGTGCACGTCCCCGTGGACTGGCCGCCCCGCACCCGGGTAAGAGGCGGGCCGGCGGGTCATGGCGACCACGTCGTGCCCGGCCGCAGCCAGGGCCGGGCACAGCCGCCTGCCGACGAAACCCGACGCGCCGGCGACAAGCACCTTCACCGCGGCCACCCGGCCCGCTCGGCCTCGGTCACCGGGTCGCCCGCCATCAGCCGGGCGCCTACCGCGGCCGCGAACTGCGCCGTGGCGCCGGCCCCGGCCAGGGCGAGCGGGACGCGGCCGGCGAGGGCGGCCAGCCCGGTCCGGAGCGGCTCCAGGGCCCCGGGCCGGGTAGCGGCGAGGACGAGCAGGTCGGGCCGGGAGAGGCCGACGGCCCGTTCCAGCTCCTCGACCGGAGTGTTGGCCCCCAGGTAGCCGATCCGCCACCCGTTGCGGTGCAGCACGATGCCGAACATCATCAGCGCCAGGTCATGCTGCTCGCCGGGCGGGCAGGCCAGCAGGGCCTGCGGCCCGTGCCCGCTGCCCCAGCCCCGGGCCAGCCCGGCAAGCCGGCCGCGGATGACGTTGCTGGCGAAATGCTCCATGGCGATGCTGGCCGTCCCGCGCTGCCAGCGCTCGCCCAGGCCGACGAGATAAGGCAGCACCACATCGCGCAGGACGGCCGGGACGGACAGGTCGGCGAGCACCCGGTCCAGGACAGCCTGCGCGGCCGGCTCATCGAACGCGTCCATGGCCTGCCGGAGCGCGGCAGCGTGCCCCCCTCCAGCAGGCACGGCAGCTGGCAAGCCGGCGCCGGGGACGGCACCAGCGCCGGCCAGCGCGGCGCGCGCAGCCTCCGCCGCAGACAGCCCGTCGGCCAGGTAAGCCTGCATCGTGCGGATCCGCGACTCGTCCGCCTCGGAGTACAGCCGGAAGCCGCCCGGCGAGCGCACCGGCTGCAACAGGCCGTAACGGGACTCCCAGGCCCGCAGCAGATGGTCGCTGACCCCCACGCGCCGGCTCAGCTCGCCAATGCGCAGCAGGGGACCGCCCGCAGCAGCTTCCATGCATGACACTCTACAGTACTTCGACAGAGATTTGACAATATTGCCGCACTCGGCATACCTTTCCTTCACAAAGATTTTACGAAACCTAGACAGTGCCCTGCGGGGCGAAGGGAGAGGACATGCGAGGTTTCAGGCATCTGGCCGTCGTGGCCGCGATCGCAGGCCTGGTCACGGGCTCCGCGGTGACGGCGGCGTCAGCAGCAACGTCGCACGGCGGGGCTCAGGCCGCTGCGGGCGTGCATCTCCGGGGCGGGGCCACCGCGGTCACCACCGCGCCCGGCATCGCCTCTGCGCTGCTCAAGAACGGGATCGTACCGATTGCCACCGCACCGGGTACCGAGTCGCTGGTCCTGGCCAAGAGCGGCCCGGCAGTACGGTTCACCTTCCCGGTGACCGGCGGCCGCGTCAGCCTCAGCCCGCTCGGGGGCAAGATCCACCACGCCGGCGGGATCTTCTTCGCCAACGTCGCCAACGGCAAGACCATCCAGGTCAGCCAGTTCACCATCAACTTGTCCCGGGGGAACCTGACCGGGATCGTGAACGGCAACCCCAAGGCGCGGGTGCCGCTGTTCAACCTTGACCTGTCGCACGCCAAGCTCACCGCAGGCAAGCACATGGTCACTGCCAAGGGAATCGTCGTCAAGCTCACCTCGATCGCGGCCAAGGCGCTGAATGCCACGCTGGGAACGAAGCTGTTCTCCCCAGGGCTCACGCTGGGCACCGCAGCGACCGTTCTGCGGTTCTAGCCGCGCCCTGATCACGGCGCTGGCGCGGTGCGGCACTAGGTGTGTCGTTACCGCGCCAGCCGCCATCGGCCACATGCGGCCGCGCCTGGCGCCCGCCACCTGGCCGTGGCTGCTGAGCACAGAATCCCTGCGCGGAGGCCGAGATGACCGAGCAGCAGCCGTATGAGGTGGTGGACCGCCGGGACAGGTCCGAGCTGCGCCGCTATCCGGCGCACCTGGTAGCCGAGATCGAGGTGGACGGCTCGTTTGATGAGGCACCCAGCCGAGCGCGGGAAGGCGCTCCGCCGGGCTGTCGCTGGCTGCGACCGCCGGACCTGTCTTCCAGCCCGGCTGAACCGGCCCTGCATGGCCGCGGCCGGCTGGCTGGCTCAAGGCTGGCCGCAGCTGCCGGCCTGGCCAGTGATCAGGAGGCGACAGCAGCCATGCCGCAGATGGCTATGCCCCGGGCGCGGGTCCGAGCCCGATCCATCGCATCAGCCGC
>DASVBE010000266.1:0-33376 GCA_036375995.1 Streptosporangiaceae bacterium
GGGCTCACCGCCAGCAGGCCCGGCAGCTGAAACACGACCGCCACGCCGCGGTCAGCTACCTGAAACAGGCCGCCGCGGACTTCACCACACTGGGCCGGGAGGGCGGCCCGCAGGCGGCCAGGTTCATGACCGTGCTGGCCGGCCAGGACCAGGGCCTGGCCGCAGCCACCGCGCACGGCGGGTCGCTGGCCAAGGTGGAGCGCGAGGCGGCCGGGCCTGACTTCGCGGGGGCGGCCGGCCCGGCCTTCCGCGGGCTGGCGACGTACCTGCAGCAGCACTGCAGCTAGCCCAGCCAGCCGCCGGCCCGTAAGTCTGGCCTGGTCAGACGGGGCAGAACGTGTCAAGGTAGGACAACGGCTTCTGCTGCCCAGTCTGCCGCCCGGAGGCCCCTTATGGGCAGAGATGTCCCGGCGATCGCCATCAGCCCGGCGGACCGCCGTATTTACCGGGCCAAAGTCCGGGGGTGCCTGGACACGTTAGCGCTGATGCTGCGGGACTGGCCGGTGGAGACCACCGAGCGCCGGGTCGGCCTCGAGGTGGAGCTGAACCTGGTCGACCTCCAGGCCGCGCCGGCCCTGCGTAACGCCGAGGTCCTCCGGCTGCTCAGCGACCCGGCCTGGGCGACGGAGCTGGCCCGGTTCAACGTCGAGGTGAACATCCCGCCGCGCCCGCTGGGCGGCGACGCGCTGGCCGGGCTCGAGGACGAGGTCCGGGACGTACTCACCCGTGCCGACCGGGCGTGCCGCACGGCCGGCTGCCGGATGGCGATGGTCGGCATCCTGCCGACGCTGGGGGAACCCGACGTGACCGGCGGCTCGATGTCCGCGGTGCCGCGCTTCCGGCTGCTCAACGAGCAGATCTTCGCCGCCCGCGGCGAGGAGATCAGGATCGTCATCGACGGGACCGAGCGGCTCGACACCGTCCTCGGCACGATCATGGGCGAGTCCGCCTGCACCAGTCTCCAGCTGCACCTGCAGGTCAGCCCGGAGGAGTTCGGCACGTACTGGAACGCGGCCCAGTCGGTCGCCGGGGTGCAGGTGGCGCTGGCCGCGAACTCGCCGTTCCTGTTCGGCCGGCAGCTGTGGCAGGAGACCAGGATCACGCTGTTCGAGCAGGCCACCGACACCCGGCCGGACGAGCTGAAGGTGCAGGGCGTGCGGCCCCGGGTGTGGTTCGGCGAGCGGTGGATCACCTCGGTGTTCGACCTGTTCGAGGAGAACCTGCGGTACTTCCCGGCGCTGCTGCCGCTGTGCGACGACGAGGACCCGGCGGCGGTGCTGCGAGACGGCGGGGCGCCGCAGCTGGCCGAGCTGACCCTGCACAACGGCACCGTGTACCGGTGGAACCGGCCGGTGTACGCGGCCGACGACGGGCTGCCGCACCTGCGGGTGGAGAACCGGGTGCTGCCGGCCGGCCCGACCGTGGCCGACATGATGGCCAATGCGGCGTTCTACTACGGCCTGGTCCGGGCGCTGGCCGAGCAGGAGCGCCCGGTGTGGACCCGGATGTCGTTCGCGGCGGCCAGGGACAACCTGACCGAGGGGGCCAGGGACGGCATCGACGCCCGGCTGTTCTGGCCCGGCCTGGGCGAGGTGCCGGTCACCGAGCTGGTGCTGCGCCACCTGCTGCCGCTGGCCCGCCACGGGCTGGCCCTCTGGAAGGCGGACAGCGCGGTCAGCGACCGGCTGCTGGGCATCATCGAGCAGCGCTGCCTGACCGGGCTGAACGGCGCGACCTGGCAGGCTGCCGCGGTCCGCGCGCTGGAGGGGTCCCGCGGCCTGGACCGGGCCGCGGCGCTGCGCGAGATGACCCTCTGCTACCTGGAGCACATGCACTCCAACGAGCCGGCGCACAGCTGGCCTGCGATGTGACCCGCGCTGTGCCAGCCGCTCGCTGCGGGCCGCTGGAGGGCGCGGCCCTCCGCGAGTGCCGTAGCCCAGGGCCCGGCGCCGTAGCCGCGGCGCCGCCGCGAAGATCATCCCGCCGATGTGGTGAATGTCACATAAGGATTACGGATGGCTGGAAGCGCGCCACGGAACCAGGAGCAGCACGTTCAGCGCAAGCCAGGGACACCCGCGACCTTTGCTGATTCAAGGTGTTCGTATTGACACGGTGTCCAACCGCCTCCAATATGGTCTAAACATCAGGCCATAGGACAGTTGGTCCTGGTCAGCGACCTGCGCCGGGTCCCGGCGGCCAGGCAAACCACCAGGTCCTGACGTCAGTGATCTTCGGAGAGGGAGAGGCGGGCAGATGACCGACACCCTAGCCGCCGAGCCGTTCAACGCCCTGCTGTCGCCGGTGGCGATCCGGACGGCCGGCGAGCGGATCGCAGAGCGCTTCGTGACCGCGATCGCGCTGGGAGAGTTCGTGCCCGGCCAGCGGCTGCCGACCGAGCGCGAGCTGGCCAGCATGCTCGAGGTGAGCCGGACCACGGTCCGCGAGGCGATCCAGCGGCTGCAGGCGTCCGGCTACGTGCGGACCCGGCGGGGCCGCGGGGGCGGCACGTTCATCGCCGCGGACAAGGGCCCGGACACCGACGAGATGATCCGCCGGACCCTTCTTCCGGCCTGGGACGACCTGTCCGAGCTGCTGGAGTTCCGCCAGCTGATCGAGCAGCTGATCGCGCGGACCGCGGCGCAGCGCCGGGACGACGCCGACATCGCGGCCATCCGGCGCGCGGTCGAGGGCTACGCCAAGGCGCCGACCAGGGAGGCGGGCCGGGTCGCGGACTTCGCGCTGCACCAGGCGATCGCCAAGGCGACCCACAACCGGCACCTGGCCGAGCTGTCCGCCCGCATCCGCCGGGAGGTCAGCCTGGGCTTCGACGCCGAGCCGTACTCGCCCGAGGTGCGCAACCGGGCTATCAGGCAGCACCCGGCGCTGGCCGAGGCGGTCATCGCGGGGAACCAGGAGCAGGCCGCGCAGATGGCCGCCATCCACTTCTCGCTGACCGAGAACATGCTGACCGAGCTGCACGCCCGGATCCGGCTGCGCTCGGCCGAGCCCGTGCACTGAACCCTCCGGTCCGGGCCCGCCGGTCTGAGCCCCTGATCTGAGTCCCTGATCTGAGCCCGGCCCGCGGCCGCGGCCCGGCCTACCTGGCCGCGGCCGCGGCCGCGGGCAACCCTGCTGAACCCGCCGACACCCGCCTGTCCTGAATAACCTGCCGGGCCCGGTCCGCGGCCCGGTCCGACCGCCGGAGGCCGCCTCATGCCGATCGCGAAAGTAAACGGAACCGAGCTCAACTACCGGCTGGAAGGCGACGGCCCGGAGACGATCGTCCTGGTCAACGGGCTGGCCGACGACCTGGAAACCTGGGTCCTGCAGATGGATGACCTGCTCGGGGCCGGCTACCGGGTGCTGCGGTTCGACAACCGCGGGGTCGGCGGCAGCGCCAAGCCGGCCGGGCCGTACACCACGGAGCTGTTCGCCGCGGACACCAAGGCGCTGGTCGACGAGCTCGGCATCACCGGCTTCCACCTGATGGGCGTCTCGATGGGCGGCATGATCGCCCAGCAGTACGCCCTGGCCTACCCCGGCGACCTGCAGTCGGTCACGTTCGGCTGCACCTACGCGGCGCCCGGGCCGTTCTGCTCGCGGATGTTCAGCATGTGGGCGGACATGGCGCCGGTGCTCGGTGTCCCGTTCATCATGCGGGACGTCACCCTGTGGGCCTTCACGACCTCGTTCTTCGAGGAACGGGCCGAGGAGGCGGCCGAGTTCGAGACCGCGATGAAGTTCATGGACCAGCCGGTGCACGCCTACCTGGCCCAGCTGTCCGCCATCCAGACCCACGACACCACCGCCCGGCTGGGCGAGATCAGCGTACCCACCCTCGTGCTGGCCGGTGCGGAGGACATCCTCATCCCGGTGTCGCTCTCCCGGCGGCTGCACGAGGCGGTCAAGGGCTCGGAGTGGGCCACGACGCCGGGCGGCCACGCCTGCGTCTGGGAGCACCCCGCGCCGTTCAACGAGGCATTCCTGAAGTTCGTCCGGGCGCACGGAAAGGGAAACTGATGGCCGCCACCGACGTGCGGAGCGACGGGAAGCTGGAGCGCGGGCAGCTTGGCCTGTTCGGCGTGCTCATGCCCGGCCTGGCCCAGATCGCCCCCGCCTTCAACCTGTTCTTCACCACCGGGGTGATGGTCGCCCTGGCCGGAGTGTCCGCCCCGCTGATCTTCCTGATCAGCATGGTCGGCATGGGCGCCACGGCCAGCACGCTGGCCCAGTTCTCCGGTGTGTACCCGAGCGCGGGGTCGTTCCTCACCTATATCGCGCGCGCCATCGGGCCGAAGGTCTCGGTGGCCGTCGGGGTGATCACCCTGCTCGGCTACGTCATCGCGTTCGGCGGGATCTACATCTTCGTCGGCAGCTACATCACCGGCGAGGTGTTCTCCTCGGTGCACTTCTGGGGCTTCACCCAGATCGTCACGATCCTGTACGGCGTGCTGGTGGTGGCCCCGGTGGTGGTCGGGCTCAAGTTCGGCGTCCGGGTCACGGTCGCGCTGTACGTGTTCGAGGTCGTGCTGCTGCTGGCGATCAGTGTGACGATCCTGGCCCGCGGCGGCGCCGAGGGGCTCAGCGGCACCCCGTTCAGCTGGCCGTCCGGCGGCGCGGGCAAGGACGTGCTGGTCGCGTTCAGCCTCGCGGTGCTGGCCTTCGGCGGGTTCGAGGCGGCCGCGCCGCTGGCCGAGGAGACCAGGGACCCCAGGCGCAACGTGCCACTGGCGGTGATCGGCGCGGTGGTCGTCAGCGGGATCATCTACGTGCTCGGCTCCTACGCGCTGGTGACCGCGTTCGGCGTGCACCACGCCGGGGCGCTGGCCGGGGACGGCAACCCGTTCAAGACCGCGGCGCACGCCTTCATACCGTTCCTCGCCCCGGTCATCACCTGGGTCTTCCTGTCCAGCGTGACCAGCTCGTACGTGGCGGCCAACACGCAGACCGCCCGGGTGATCTTCGCCGGGGCCCGCGGCGGGCTGTGGACCAGGTCGCTGGCCGCGGTCAGCCCGCGGTTCCGCACCCCGGCCGCGGCCGCGATCGCGTTCGTCGCGCCGAGCATCATCCTGGGCGTGGCGTCCACCGCGTTCACCGACCCGGGCACGGCGGTGGGCCTGCTGTCCACCTGGGGCATCCTCGGGCTGATCATCATGTACCTGATGGCCAACGTGGCCCTGGTGGTGGACTGGGTGAAGTTCCGGCGGAACGGCATCCACAAGGGCGTGTGGCTGTGGGTGGTCACGCCGGTGATCGGGATCGCGGTGCTGGCCATCCCGGTCTGGGGTGACCTGCGGCCCGGCCAGCCCAGTCCGCTGAACAACCTGCCCTGGCTGACCGCGCTGCTGATCCTGGCGGGCATCGTGTACGCGCTCGCGCTGATGGCCTGGCGGCCCCGGGTGCTGGAGCGGGCCCCCGCCCTGCTGGAGGGCGAGGACGCGCTGGCCGTCGACCCGCTGCCGGTCAGCGGCGACTAGCGCGGGACCGGCAGCCCGCACCGACCAGTGACCCGGCCGGCCCCGTGGCCGGCCGGGTCACTACCAGGTCAGCCGGCCGCCCGGCGGGGGCGGCCGACGAGCTCGCCGCCGCAGTTCGGGCAGATGCTCGCCATACCCGCGGCGCAGGCCGGGCAGAACGTGCACTCGTAGCTGCAGATCGCCGCGTCGCCGTCGGCGGCCAGCGCGGCCCCGCATCGCTCGCACTGAGCCCGCATCTCCAGCACCGTGATCACCGGTCCAGGCCGAGGGTGAACGTCGGCTTGGGGGTGGTCTCGGGCAGGTGGTGGTCCTCCGACAGGCGGCGGATCGCGGTCCCGGTGGCCAGGAACTCGGTCGCGTGCGCGCCCCACACGTGGTTGGCCACCTCCACGGTGACCCCGACGATGCCGGACGCCCGGGCCTCGGCCGCCTCCGCCTGCATCCGGACCAGGGCCAGCTCGCGGGCCTCGTAGACGCCCTGGGTGAACTGGATCATCTCCTGGTTCTGCCCCATCTGGCGCAGGCTCTGCATCATCGACTGGTGCGCCACGTGGTACACGCAGGTGCCGAGCACGAAGGCGACCGGCACGGCGCCGCTGGCCAGCAGCCGGAAGAAGTCCTGCGCGGACAGGTCGGACGTGAACGCCCCGCCGTCCGGGGCGCGGTGCGCGCCGGTGCCGGCCAGCGCCTTGACCGCGGTGCCGGTGGCCACGAACTCCAGCACGTCCTGACCCCAGGCGTACATCTGCATCCGCAGGTTCACCCCGACGATGCCGTCCGCGCCCAGGTGGTCCGCTTCGGCGCGCATCCGGGATATGGCCAGCTCACGGGCGTTGTACATGGCCTGGGTGATCAGCGTCAGTTCCTGGTTCTGCGACCAGCGGCCGACCTGGATGCCGACGTGGTAGATGGACGACCCGACCACGAAACCGAGCGGCTCGAAGCCCGCCTCGCCGAGCAGAACGTACTCAGAGACCGACAGATCGGAGGTGAAAACACCGCCGGCGGCGGAGCCGGCCGTGTGCGCCAGGCGGCCCTCAGCCGCTTCCGGCTCCCAGGTGGCGCCCGGCCCGGCCGGCTTGGAGAACAAAGGCATGACATCTCCCTCAGGCAGGGCCCCGCCCGGAGCGGGGACCGCTGGCGCGCAGCCTACCGGCCGGGCCGCGGCCACCCGTCCCGGCGCGCCCCGGCTCGGTGAGGGGCGGGTAAATGCGCCCTTGACGCCGGTTTTCGGCCGAGTGACAATGATCCAATCCAGATTGGAATCGTTTCCAACGAAGGCGGTTCCGCTGTGGGAGGTGCCTGTGCGCACGCCGGATCGGCCTACGATCGCGGACGTTGCAGCACTCGCCGGAGTCGGCACCGGCACCGTTTCCCGGGTCCTGAACGGCGGGCTGCACGTCAGCGAGGCCACCCGGCAGAACGTTCTCGACGTCATCGAGCGGCTCGGTTACCGGCCCAGCCACCTGGCCGCGGCGCTGTCCCGCGGCACCCCGCGCACGGTGGCCATCGTGGTCCCGCACCTGACCCGGCCGTCCACGGTGGCCCGGCTGGCGGGCGCGCTGGCCGTGCTGGACCAGCAGGGCTACGACACGATCGTGTGCAACGCGGACACGCCGGAGCAGCGCGATCACCACCTGGCCGCGCTGACCGCCCGGCACCGGGCCGACGGCGTGATGGTCGTCTCGGTCTACCTGGCCAAGCAGCACCTGGCCGCGTTCCGGCGCGGCCCGATCCCGCTGGTGACGGTGGACACCGTGGCCGCCGGCGTGCCGCAGACCGGCATCGACGACGTGGCCGGCGGCCGCCTGGCCACCGCCCACCTGCTGGGCCTGGGCCACCGCCGGATCGGCTTCGTCGGCGACATCGTGGCCCGCCGGGCCGAGGACGAGCTCGGCCACGCCTCGTCCAAGCGGCGGATGCACGGCTACCGGCAGGAGCTGATCGACTCCGGCGCCGGATTCGACCCGGCCCTGGTCCGGCTGGGTGCGCACGGCCCGGGCGTGGCCGCGGAGCTGGCCGGCGAGCTGCTGGCCCTGCCGGACCCGCCTACCGCGATCTTCGCCGCATCCGACGCGCAGGCCATAGGCGTGCTGTCCGCCGCCGAGCAGCGCGGCGTCGACGTGCCGCGCGAGCTGTCCGTGATCGGCTTCGACGACATCGAGGCCGCCGCGCTGCTGCAGCTGTCCACCGTGCACCAGCCGCTGGAGCGCAGCGGCGCGGAAGGTGCCCGGCGGCTGTGCGCGCTGCTCCGCGGCCTGCCGGTACGGCCGCTGCGGCAGCAGCTCCCGCTCCGGGTAGTGCCGCGGGCCAGCACTGGCCGCATCGGCCAGCCCGCCCGTCTGACCCCCGTGGGCGGCCTGCTGGGAGCCGGCCTGAGCTGGGGAAACAAGGAGGTTACGTGAACGGCGTGGCGGCCAGGGACGGTGGTCCCGAGGTTAGCTTCGCCGAGGTCAGGGCAGACAGGGAAGCGCCGTCGCCGGGCCGGCCCCGAGCCAGCGCCCGGCGCACCGGTTCCGACAACGCGCTGGAGGAATGATGAGCAGTGGCGACCGCCGGCTGAGCACATCAAGGCGCCGGTCCCGGGCCCGGCCCTGGCCCTGGCCCGCATCCCGGGCGCGACGGGTGCTGGCCGGCCTGGCCTGCGCCGGGCTGGCCGCCGCGGGCCTGGCCGCCTGCGGCACGGCGAACGCGTCCAAAGGGCCGGTAACGCTGACCTTCTACCTGTATCCGGACAACTCCGGGGCGACCCAGCAGGCCATCAGCAACTGCGACAAGCAGAGCGGCGGCAAGTACACGATCTCCTACCAGCAGCTGCCCAACGCCGCCGACGGCCAGCGGACCCAGCTGGTCCGCCGGCTGGCCGCGGACGACTCCACGATCGACATCATGGGCCTGGACGTCACCTGGGAGGCGGAGTTCGCCGAGGCCGGCTGGATCGAGCCGTGGACCGGCGCGAACCGGACGGAGGCCGAGAACGGCACGCTCAAGGCCGCCCTGGAGACCGCGATATGGAAGGGCAAGCTCTACGCGGTCCCCGACAACACCAACACCCAGCTGCTCTGGTACCGGTCCGACCTGGTGCCGAACCCGCCGAAGACCTGGGCCGAGATGATCAAGGATGCGGAGAACCTGGCCAAGCAGGGCAAGCCGCACTACATCGAGATCCAGGGCGCCCAGTACGAGGGCGGCACGGTGTGGTTCAACACGATGAACGCCAGCGCGGGCGGCACCGTGCTGAACCCGGACGCGACCAAGGTCACGCTGGGCGCACCGGCCCTCAAGGCGCTGTCGATCATGCACCAGCTGGCCACCTCGCCGGCCGCGGACCCGTCCCTGCCGGTGCAGATGGAGAACGAGAACCGGCTGGCCATGGAGGCGGGCACGGCGGCGTTCCAGCTGAACTACCCGTTCGTGTACCCGGCCATGAAGGCCGACAACCCGACGCTGTTCAAGCACTTCAAGTGGGCGGTGTACCCCCAGGTCATCCCCGGCCAGCCGGCCAGGGTCACCATCGGCGGGATCGACCTGGCGGTCAGCCACTTCAGCACGCACAAGGCGCTGGCCTTCCAGGCCGCGCTGTGCCTGCGTGACCGGCAGAACCAGATCATCGGGGCCAACGTGGGCGGTGTCCCGCCGACCATCGAAAGCCTGTACAACGACCCGGCGCTGGCCAAGAACTACCCCTTCCACCAGGACATCCTGACGTCACTGCAGAACGCCAGCGTCCGCCCGAAGACGCCGGTCTACCAGGTCGTCTCCATCGACATCTCGCACCTGATCTCGCCCGCCAGCTCGATCAGCCCGCAGAGCACGCTCAATTCAATGAAGAGCGAGATCAACCAGGGGCTCCAGTCGAAGGGCCTGGTGCCATGAGCCGGCCCACCGCGGGCTGTCCCGCCATGGGCTGTCCCGCCGCCCGGGCCGTCAGCCGGCCGGCCGCCAAGGAAGGAAAGGGCCGATGAGTACGAGCACTGAGGTAGCCGCCGGCGCGGCAGCCGGGCAGCGACCCGCCGGCCACAAACGGCAACTGTCGGAGGGCGCGCGGGCCGAGCGCAGGCTCGGCTGGCTGCTCTGCGCGCCCGCGGTAATCGTGATGATCGCGGTCACCGCGTACCCGGTCGGCTACGCCGTCTGGCTGTCGCTCGAGCGGTACAACCTGGAACTGCCGCAGGACATCAAGTTCGTCGGGCTGGCCAACTACGGCGCGGTGCTGTCCTCGCCGTACTGGTGGAACGCGCTGAAGGTGACCTTGATCATCACGGTCTTCTCGGTGACGGTCTCGCTGGTCCTCGGCATGCTGCTGGCCATGCTGATGCACAAGACGATTTTCGGCCGGGGCTCGGTCCGCACCGCGGCGCTGATCCCGTACGGCATCGTCACGGTGGCCGCGGCCTACGGCTGGCAGTACGCCTGGACGCCGAGCCAGGGCTACCTGTCCGCGGCGTTCAACAACAGCGCGCCGCTGACCAGCCAGGTCTCGGCGATCGCGGTCATCATCCTGGCCGAGATCTGGAAGACGACCCCGTTCATGGGGCTGCTGCTGCTGGCCGGGCTCTCGCTGGTGCCCGAGGACCTGCAGAAGGCCGCGATGGTCGACGGCGCCACCGGCTGGCAGCGGTTCTGGCGGATCACGGTGCCGCTGATGAAGCCCGCCATCCTGGTCGCGCTGCTGTTCCGCACCCTGGACTCGTTCCGGATCTTCGACAACATCTACATCCTGACCGGGGGCAACAACGGCACCGGATCGGTGTCCATCCTCGGCTGGGACAACCTGTTCATCGCGCTGAACCTGGGCATCGGGTCGGCCATCTCGATCCTCATCTTCATCTGTGTGGCGATCATCGCGTTCATATTCATCAAGGGCTTCGGCACCGCCGCGCCCGGCACTGCCATCGAGAAGAGGTGACGGCTGATGGCCGCAGCAACCACCCCCGTCCGGAAGGTCGAGTGGGGCGTAGCGAACGTCGTCGTGATCGCGCTCGCGCTGATCCCGGTGCTGTGGATGGTGTCGCTGTCGTTCAAGACACCGGCCGCCATCCTCAACCCGTCGTTCATCCCGAGCGCCTGGACCTGGAGCAACTACCACGAGATCCTGTCGACCGGGCAGTTCGTCCACCCGCTGCTGAACTCGATCGGCATCGGGCTGATCGCCACGTTCATCGCCGTGGTGCTGGCCTCGATGGCGGCCTACGCGGTGGCCCGGCTGAACTTCCCGGGCAAGGCGGTGCTCATCGGCATGGCCCTGCTGATCGCCATGTTCCCGGCGATCTCGCTGGTCACCCCGCTGTTCACCATCCTGCGGGCGATCGGGCTGTACAACACCTGGCCCGGCCTGATCATCCCGTACGTGGCCTTCGGGCTGCCGCTGGGCATCTACACGCTGTCCGCGTTCTTCCGGGAGATCCCGTGGGAGCTGGAGAAGGCGGCCAAGGTCGACGGGGCCACCCCGTTCCAGGCGTTCACCAGGGTCATCGCGCCGCTGGCGGCGCCCGGCATGGTCACCACGTCCATCCTGGTCTTCCTGGCCTGCTGGAACGAGTTCCTGTTCGCGATCTCGTTCACCTCGACGCTCAGCTCGCGGACGGCGCCGGCCTCGCTGGCCTACTTCAGCGGCAGTTCGCAGTTCACCGTGCCGACCGGGCCCATCGCGGCCGCGGCGGTGGTCATTACTATCCCGATCATCATCTTCGTGCTGTTCTTCCAGCGCCGGATCGTCGCTGGACTTACCTCTGGCGCGGTCAAGGGCTAGCTGAGAACCCAAGGAGCAACACAGTGGCTGAAATCACTCTCGACAACGTGACCAAGCGATTCCCTGACGGGGCGCTGGCGGTCGACAAGATCAGCCTGGATATCGCCGACGGCGAGTTCGTGATCCTGGTCGGGCCGTCTGGCTGCGGGAAGTCCACCACCCTCAACATGATCGCCGGGCTGGAGGACATCACCGACGGCGAGCTGCGGATCGGCGGCAAAGTGGTCAACAACGCCGCGCCCAAGGACCGTGACATCGCCATGGTGTTCCAGAGCTACGCCCTGTACCCGCACATGACCGTGCGGGAGAACATGGGCTTCGCGCTCAAGCTGGCCAAGACCCCGCAGGCGACCATCGACGAGAAGGTCAACGAGGCCGCGCGGGTGCTGGACCTGACCCAGCACCTGGAGCGGCGCCCGGCCAACCTGTCCGGCGGCCAGCGGCAGCGGGTCGCCATGGGCCGGGCCATCGTCCGCGATCCCGCGGTCTTCCTGATGGACGAGCCGCTCTCCAACCTGGACGCCAAGCTGCGGGTGCAGACCCGCACCGAGGTGTCCAAGCTGCAGAAGCGGCTGGGCACCACGATGGTGTACGTCACCCACGACCAGACCGAGGCGATGACCCTGGGCGACCGGCTCGCGGTCATGCGCAGCGGGATCCTGCAGCAGGTCGGCTCGCCGCACGAGCTGTACACGAAACCGGTCAACCTGTTCGTGGCCGGCTTCATCGGCTCGCCGGCGATGAACTTCATGGCGGGCACGCTGGAGGAGGGCGGCGTGAGCACGTCGATCGGCCGGCTGCCGCTGTCACCGCAGCTGCGCCAGGCCCTGGAGAGCAGCAACCCGGACCGTCAGGTCATCGTGGGCATCCGCCCCGAGGAAATCGAGGACGCGTCCCTGGTCCAGGCCGCTGACCAGGCCAAGGGCGTTAAGTTCCGGGCCACCATTGACGTGGTCGAGTCGATGGGCTCGGACGTATTCATCTACTTCACCCAGGAGAGCGGGCTGACCGCGAAGACCGACCAGCTGGCCGACCTAGCCGCGGACTCCGGGGCGGCCGAGGCGGGCTCCGGCGAGACCGTGACTGCGCGGCTGGACCCGACCACCCAGATCAAGGAGGGTGACAGCGCCGAGCTGTGGGCCGACGTGTCCTCGATGCACATCTTCGACCCGGACACCGGCCAGAACCTGACCCTGGGAGCAGGTGCGCCCGCGGCTACCTGACCTCCTCGCGGAGGCGCTCGATGATCTCGTCGTTCCACTCGTGTGTCCGCATCAGCCGGTAGCGCTCGCGCGCGACCCGCTGGTAGGCCTCGGCCTCGGTGCGGTTGCCGATGAGATCAGCGGCGCGGAGCATGCGCACGACCGGCCGGTACTCCTCGGAGTACCACCGGCGTGCGATCTCCGCGCGGTCCATGAACCGGCGCGCGTCCTGCATGGCCCGGCAGCCCCAGGCCTCGACCGCGCCGCCCAGCTCGGCGTAGGCAAACGGGCTGGTGAACGTGATCTTGGCGTAGGCCTGCTCGGGCAGCGGCACCCGGTCCCGGAACGTGCGCTCGTAGCCGCGCAGGAACATGTCCGCGCGGCTGCGGGCGCCGGCCGGCGGGATCGCGGTCAGCACCTCGGTGACGTAGGCGTCGATCACCTTCTGCCCGGTGGCCAGCGCGATCGACACCCGGTGGTGCCCGTCCTGGACGAAGTACATGTCGCCGATCTGGTACACGTCGATCGGCGGGACGTACTCGCCCCGCCGCTGGGCCAGGGCCAGCCGCTCCCACCGCTCGCGCACCCGGCCGGTGGTGGGCCGGAACCGGCGGTCGAAGTCCTGGCTGTTGTCTACCGTCCCGACCACGGACTCCAGCCGGATCGTCTGCAGGCCGAGGGAACGTTCGCCGCGCCGCCCCAGCGCGGCCACGACCTCGTCGAACGGCAGGATCAGGTTGACGTCATCCGGTTCGCGGCGCAGCCGCTGGCCCAGCCGGGCCAGCACCTGGCGGCGGCGGGCCCGCTCGAAGTCGTTCTCCACGTCCGCGCGCGGGAACCCGGTGTCAGCCACGGCAGCCTCCGCTCTGCTCCCTGGTGTGCCTGCGGGCCGGCCGGCCAGGGGAGATGTCCAGCAGGTGATGGCCGGTCACGTTGTGTACCTGGGTGCGGCCGAGCGGGCGGCCGCCGGTGGTGCTCTCGTGCGGCAGGACGTGCCCGTGCAGCATGACCTCCGGCGCCAGTGCGGCGACCAGCGCGGGCAGCGCGGTGAACCCGTGGTGCGCCGGGTCGGGGCCGTCCCCGTGCCCGGCCGCCGGGGCGTGGGTGAGCAGGACGTTGACCGGCGGGCGGCCGCGCAGCCGCTGCCACCGTGCCCGGGCCCGCAGCGCCCAGGCCCGGCGGGCCTGCTGCGCGTCGGTGTACTGGTTCGGCCCGGCGGAGTAGCGCAGGCAGCCGCCCAGCCCAGCCACCCGCAGCCCGGCCGCCTCGACGATCATGCCGTCGGCGTTCAGGGCACCGTCCGGCCACGGGTTCCTGGCCGGAAGCCCGGCGCGCAGCGGCAGCCCGGCCCGGGACTGGCGGTAGCCGGAGAGATCGGGATCATGGTTCCCGGGCACGAAGACCAGCGGCACGTCGAGCCCGTTCATCAGGTAGCTCAGGTACTCGAAGGGCAGGTCACCGCAGGCCAGGATGAGGTCCGCGCCGCGCACCGGGCGCAGATCGGCGTACAGCCCCTCGGCCACCTGGTCGGAGACGGCGAGCACACAGACCATCTGACGATCGTATGTGCCGGGCCGGACCGCCCGACGATCGTATGTGCCGGGCCGGACCGCCCCCGGCCAGGCGGCTCAGTGGGCCAGCGGCTCCCGCACGTCCAGGCCGCGCTCACGCAGTGCCGCCTCGGCCCGGTAGATCTCCGCCAGCGGCGCCCGGGCACCGCCGTCCGGCGGGCGGACCCCGAGCCGCGCGCAGGCCTCGCCGAGCGCGTCCAGGTAGGCGCCGCGCAGCGCGGTCAGCCGGGCCTGCTTGGCGGTCAGCCCGGTGCGGGTCTCGGTCTGGTCCAGCTGGACCCGGAGCCGGCGCAGGTTCGCGGTCAGCCGCTCGATCGGCTCGGCGGCCGGGCGCAGCGCGTACCGCCGCCGGTAGCGCCGGTCCGCGAGCCGGCCCCACACGCCGAAGCTGGCCAGCAGTGCGTAGCCGGCCGCCGTGGGCAGCAGCACGACCAGCACCAGCTCGACTGTGTTGAGCACGCTCTCATTGTCAGCTCGCCCGCCTGGCGGGGCAAGCCGCCCCCGCCCGCAGCAAAGGAGGATCATGCCTGACTACGCCCCGGACCATGCTCCGGACGGCCGCTGGTGGCAGGGCGCCGTGCTGTACCAGCTGTACGTCCGGTCCTGGCAGGACAGCAACGGCGACGGGTACGGCGACCTGCGCGGCCTGCTGAGCCGGCTCGATCACCTGTCCTGGCTCGGCGTGGACGCCATCTGGCTGTCCCCGACGATGCCGTCGCCGGACCAGGACTGGGGCTACGACGTCAGCGACTACCTCGGCGTGCACCCCGAGCTCGGCACCCTGGCCGACCTGGACGAGCTGATCGGCGCGGCGGGGTCGCGGGACATGCGGGTGCTGCTCGACCTGGTGCCCAACCACACCAGCTCGGCGCACCCGTGGTTCGCGGACGCACTGTCCGGCAAGGGCGCGGAGCACCGCGACTGGTACGTGTGGGCCGACCCGGCCGGCGACGGCGGCCCGCCGAACAACTGGCGCGACTTCACCGGCGCCCCGGCCTGGACCTGGCACGAGCCGACTGGCCAGTACTACCTGCACAACTTCCTGCCCGCCCAGCCGGACCTGAACTGGTGGCACCCGCCGGTGCACGAGGCGTTCGCGCAGATCCTGGAGTTCTGGTTCGGCCGCGGGGTGGCCGGGTTCCGCATCGACGTGGCCCACGGCCTGTACAAGGACGCACTGCTGCGCGACAACCCGCCGCTGGGCGCGGGCGGGACCCGGCTGTCCGGGGCCTACGGCCTGCAGGCGGTCTTCAACACTAACCAGCCCGAGGTCCACGGCGTCTACCGGGACTGGCGCGCGATCGCGGACCGGTACCAGCCGCCCCGGCTGCTGCTCGGCGAGACCTGGGTGAGCAGCGCCGCGGAGCTGGCCCCGTTCTACGGCCAGGACGACGAGCTCCAGCTCGGCTTCAACTTCCCGTTCGTGTTCGCGGACTTCACCGCCGCGGCGCTGGCCGCGGTGGCGGCGGACACCGCGGCCACCCTGCCCGCCACTGCCTGCCCGGTATGGACCGCCTCGAACCACGACGTCGGCCGCTTCGCCACCCGCTGGTGCGGCGGCGACGAGCGCAAGATCCGGCTCGCCCTGCTGATCATGGCGACGCTGCCCGGTGCGTTCGTGCTCTACTACGGCGACGAGATCGGCCTGCCCGACGTCGCGGTGCCGCCCGAGCTGGAACGTGACCCGATGACCGCGGGCGGCCTGGGCGGCCAGCTGAGCCGGGACCGGGCCCGGACCCCGATGCACTGGGACGCGTCGGCATCCGGCGGCTTCACCACCGCGGCCCAGCCGTGGCTTCCCCTCGGCGACACGGCCGCCTGCAACGTGGCCGCCCAGCGGGACGACCCGGAGTCGATCCTGGCCTTCACCCGCGACCTGATCCGCCTGCGCAAGGCCGAGGCCACCCCAGACCTGGCCCGCTACAAGCAGCTCGTCCTCGACGGCGGCCTGTGGGTCTACCAGGCGGGCCCGCTGCTCGTGGCGGCCAATCTGGCCGATACCCCAGCCAGCCTGACGAGCCCGGCGGGTGAGGTTCTCTTCCGCACCGGTGACCCGCCCCCAGCCGGGGCGGAGGCCACGGTCCTGCGCCCCTGGCAGGGCCTGATCGCCCGGGCCGGCTAGAGGCCCGGCCCGGCCCGCCCCGCGCGGTGCATATCATCGTCGGGGCGGGCCGGACGCTGACGACGCTGACCGAGGAGCGGGCATGGAGTACGTGAAGCTGGGCCGCACTGGGCTGGACGTGTCCCGGATCTGCCTGGGCTGCATGAGCTTCGGCGAGCCGGGCCGCGGCGGTCACCCCTGGTCGCTGGACGAGGAAGCCAGCCGCCCGCTGATCCGGCAGGCCATCGAGGCGGGCATCAACTTCTTCGACACCGCGAACGTGTACTCGCTGGGGTCCAGCGAGGAGATCACCGGCCGGGCGCTCAGGGACTTCGCCAAGCGCGACGAGATCGTGCTGGCCACCAAGGTGTTCTCGACCATGCGCGAGGGGCCCAACGGCACCGGGCTGTCCCGCAAGGCGATCATGACCGAGATCGACCACAGCCTGGCCCGGCTGGGCACCGACTACGTGGACCTCTACCAGATCCACCGGTGGGACCGCCGGGTGCCGGTCGAGGAGACCATGGAGGCGCTGCACGACGTGGTCAAGGCGGGCAAGGCCCGGTACATCGGCGCCTCGTCGATGTACGCCTGGCAGTTCGCCAAGGCCCAGCACGTGGCCGAGGTCAACGGCTGGACGAAGTTCGTCAGCATGCAGAACCACTACAACCTGATCTACCGCGAGGAAGAGCGCGAGATGCTGCCGCTGTGCCGGGACCAGGGCGTCGGGGTCATCCCGTGGAGCCCGCTCGCCCGCGGCCGGCTGACCAGGGACTGGGACGCCAGCACCGCGCGCAGCGAGACCGACCCGTTCGGCCAGAACCTGTACGTGGCCGAGGACCAGCAGGTCCACGAGCAGGTCGGGGAAGTCGCCAAGGCCCGCGGGATCCCGCGGGCGCAGGTCGCCATGGCCTGGATCCTGGGCCGCCCGGGCATCACCGCCCCGATCGTCGGGGTCACCAAGCCCTCGCATCTGGAGGACGCGGTCGCCGCGCTCGGCGTGGAGCTGACCAAGCAGGAGACGGAGCAGCTGGAGAAGCCGTACGTCCCGCACCGCATCGCGGGCCATATCTGAGCGGCCGGGCTGACGTGGCCGGCCGCTGCCCCGGTTTCCCTCCGTCTGGCGGGGCCGCCTTACGCCCCTGCCACCAGTGAAAGGTTCCTGCCGTGCTGTCCCTGGTGCTGCCCAAAGGCTCCCTCGAGCGGGCGACCCTCGACCTCTTCGACGCCGCCGACCTGACCGTCCGCCGGTCATCGGACCGCGATTACCACGCCACCATCGACGATCCGCGCATCGAGCGGGTCCGCTTCCTGCGGCCGCAGGAGATCCCGTCCTACCTCGAGCAGGGCCTGTTCGACTTCGGCATCACCGGCCGGGACTGGATCACCGAGACCGGCGCGGACGTCGCCTCGCTCGGCGAGCTGCACTATTCCAAGGCCACCTCGGACCCGGTCCGGGTGGTTCTCGCGGTGCCCGCCACCGCGCCCTGGCAGGACGTCTCCGACCTGCCCGAGGGCATCCGGATCTCGACCGAGTTCCCGGCCATGACCCGTGCGTTCCTGGCCGGTGGTGGGGTCAAGGCGGTGGTCATCCCGTCCTACGGCGCCACCGAGGCCAAGGTCCCTGACATCGTCGACGCGATCGTGGACCTCACCGAGACCGGCTCCTCGCTGCGCCGCAACGGGCTGAAGATCCTGGCCACGCTGCTGGTCAGCTACACCGAGCTGGTCGCCTGCCAGGACTCCTACGCCGACCTGGAGCGCCGGGCCGCGATGGAGGACATCGCGCTGCTGCTCCGCGGCGCCATCCAGGCCCGCCGCAACGTGCTGGTCAAGCTCAACGTGGCGGCCAGCGAGCTGGCGGCGGTCACTAGCATCCTGCCCGCGATGGCCTCGCCCACGATCACCTCGCTGGCCCGCGGCGACATGCACGCGGTCGAGGCCGTGGTGCCCAAGCGCGGGGTCAACACGCTCATCCCGGCCCTGCGCGCGGCCGGCGCCCACGACATCCTGGAACTCCCCATTTCCAAGATCATCGAGTAGCCATTCCCGTGATCAGGCCGCGGCGCCGGTAAATACCACCGGGAAATGGCCGCGATCCGGTAATTCATCGTGTTCACGACAGACAGGAGTGGCTGGTGGGACGGGGTATGCCCATCCGGCGGGCCGTTAGGCTGGGCCGGTGCTGAGAATCATCGACCTGCGCGGGACGGATCCGGCCGGGCTGTCCGGCGGGAAGCTGGCCGGCGTGCTGCCGCGGGCCGCGGTCGACGTGGAAAAGGCCACCGAGGTGGTCCGGCCGGTGTGCGAGGACGTCCGGCAGCGCGGCGCCGCCGCGGTGCGCGAGTACACCGCCCGGTTCGACGGCGTGGACCTGGCCACCACCCGGGTCCCGGCCGCCGCGCTGGCGGACGCCGAGCGGGCGCTGGACCCGGCCGTGCGGGCCGCGCTGGCCGAGGCCGCCCGCCGGGCGCGGCTGGTCCACGAGGCCCAGCTGCCCGCCGAGCCGGTTACCGAGCTCGCCCCGGGCTCGACCGTCACGGAACGGTACGTGCCGGTCCGCCGGGCCGGCGTGTACGTGCCCGGCGGCCTGGTCGCGTACCCGTCGTCGGTGGTGATGAACGTCATCCCCGCCCAGGTCGCCGGGGTCAGCGAGATCGCCGTGGCGTCGCCGCCCAGCGCCGCGCACGGCGGCCTGCCCGCCCCGGCCGTGCTGGCCGCCTGCGCACTGCTCGGCGTCACCGAGGTGCACGCGGCCGGCGGGGCCCAGGCCATCGCGATGTTCGCGTACGGGACCGCGGACTGCGCCGCGGCCGACGTGGTGACCGGCCCCGGCAACGTCTACGTGGCCGCGGCCAAGCGGCTGCTGATGGGCACGATCGGCACCGACGCCGAGGCGGGCCCGACCGAGATCGCGGTCATCGCCGACCGCACCGCGGACCCGGACCTGGTCGCCGCGGACCTGGTCGCCCAGGCCGAGCACGACCCGCTGGCCGCCTGCCTGCTGATCACCACCGACGAGGGGCTGGCCAGCCGGGTGGCCGGCCCGCTGGCCGCCCGGGTGGCGGCGGCCCGGCACCGGGAGCGGGTCGGGACCGCGCTCGCCGGGCAGGCCGCCTGCGTGCTGGTGGACAGCATCGACGCGGCGCTGGCCGTGTCAGACGCCTGGGCGCCCGAGCACCTGGAGATCCAGACCGAGCAGCCCGGCGCGGTGGCCCGCCGGGTCCGCAACGCCGGCGCGATCTTCGCCGGGCCGTACGCCCCGGTGTCGCTCGGCGACTACCTGGCCGGGTCCAACCACGTGCTGCCCACCGGCGGGACCGCGCGGCACACCGGCGGCCTGTCCGTGCTGTCCTTCCTGCGCGGCATCCACCTGGTCGAGTACGACCGGCCCGGGCTGGCCGCGGTCGCCCGGCATATCGACGCCCTGGGCGGCGCCGAGGACCTGGCCGCCCACGTCGAAGCCGTCCGCGCGCGGATTCCCAGCGAGGAGGAACAGTGACCAGCGGGGTGCCCCGGGTCCGGGACGACCTGGCCGGGATGACGCCCTACGGGGCGCCGCAGCTGGACGTGGCGGTCCGGCTGAACACCAACGAGAACCCGTACCAGCCGCCGTCCGAGCTGGCCGCGGCGATCGGCACCGCGGCGGCCCGCGCCGCCGCCGGGCTGAACCGGTATCCGGACCGGGACGCCCGCGCGCTCCGCGCCGACCTGGCCGCCTACCTCGGCCACGGGCTGGCCGGCCCGCAGCTGTGGGCGGCCAACGGCTCCAACGAGGTGATCCAGCAGCTGCTCCAGGCGTACGGCGGGCCGGGCCGCAGCGCCACCGGCTTCGAGCCGTCGTACTCCATGCACCCGCTGATCGCGAAGACCACCGGCACCCGGTGGATCCCCGCGGCCCGCGACCCGGACTTCGGCCTGGACGCGGACCAGGCCGCCGCGCACATCCGCCGGGAGCAGCCCGACGTGGTGTTCCTCACCTCGCCGAACAACCCCACCGGCACGGCCCTCGGCCTGGCCGCGATCGAGGCGGTCTGCGCGGCCGCACCCGGCCTGGTGGTGGTGGACGAGGCGTACGCGGAGTTCGCCCGCCCCGGCACGCCGAGCGCGCTCGAGCTGCTGCCGCACTGGCGGAACCTGGCCGTCACCAGGACCATGTCCAAGGCGTTCGCGCTGGCCGGCGCCCGGGTCGGCTACCTGGCCGCGGACCCCGCGGTGGTCGACGCGCTGCTGCTGGTGCGGCTTCCTTACCACCTGTCCGCGCTGACCCAGGCGGCCGCCCGCGCGGCGCTGGCCCACGCACCGCAGCTGCTGGCCACGGTCGACGTGCTGCGCGCCGAGCGCGACGCCACCGTTGCCTGGCTTCGCGGCCAGGGACTGACCGCGGCCGACTCGGACGCCAACTTCGTGCTGTTCGGCGAGTTCGGTGACCGGCACGCGGTGTGGCAGGCGCTGCTGGACCGCGGCGTGCTGATCCGGGAGACCGGGCCGGAGCGCTGGCTGCGGGTCAGCATCGGCACGCCCGCCGAGATGGCCGCGTTCCGGGCCGCGCTGACCGCGGTCCTCCAGCAGACCGAGCGGGTGCCGGCGTGAGCCGCGCCGCGCGGGTGGAGCGGATTACCGGCGAGACCCGGGTGCTGGTCGAGCTGGACCTGGACGGCGCGGGCGTGTCCAAGGTGGCCACCGGCGTGCCGTTCTTCGACCACATGCTGGCCCAGCTGGCCAAGCACGGCCGGCTCGACCTGACCGTGCAGGCCGAGGGCGACACCGAGATCGACGCGCACCACACCGTGGAGGACACCGCGCTGACCCTCGGCCAGGCGCTCCGCGAGGCGCTCGGCGACAAGGCCGGGATCTGCCGGTTCGGCGACGCGCTGATCCCGCTGGACGAGACGCTGGCCCAGGCCGCGGTCGACCTGTCCGGGCGGCCGTACGCGGTGCACGCCGAGCCGGACCGGATGCCGCCGCTGATCGGCAGCTATGACACGACCTTGACCGGGCACTTCTTCGAGTCCCTGGCCGCCGCCGCGGGCCTGTGCGTGCACCTGCGGGTGCTCTACGGGCGCAACCCGCACCACATCGTGGAGGCCCAGTTCAAGGCGTTCGCCCGGGCGCTGCGCGCGGCCGCCGCCCCGGACCCGCGCGGCGGCGGCATCCCCAGCACCAAGGGCGTGCTGTGACCGGCCCGCGCCGCCGGGTCGTCGTGCTCGACTACGGCTCGGGCAACCTGCGGTCCGCGCAGCGGGCGCTGGAACGGGCCGGCGCCGAGGTGACCGTGACCGCGGACACCGCCGCCGCGCTGGCTGCCGACGGGCTGGTGGTGCCGGGGGTAGGCGCGTTCGCGGCGTGCATGGCCGGGCTGCGGGCGGTGCACGGCGACGAGGTCATCGCCAAGCGGCTGGCCTCGTCCCGGCCGGTGCTCGGCATCTGCGTGGGCATGCAGGTGCTGTTCCGCGAGGGCGTCGAGCACGGCCAGCGCACCGCGGGCTGCGGCGTGCTGCCCGGCGTGGTGCAGCGCCTGACCGCCCCGGTGCTGCCGCACATGGGCTGGAACACGGTCCGCGCCCCGGCCGGCAGCACGCTGCTGGCCGGGCTCGGCGCGGGCACCAGGTTCTACTTCGTGCACTCCTACGCGGTCACCGCGATCCCGCCTGCTCCCGCGCTGACCGCGACCACCAGCCATGGCCAGGAGTTCGCTGCGCTGGTCGAGCAGGGCCCGCTGTCCGCCACTCAGTTCCATCCGGAGAAGTCCGCCGACGCCGGCGTCGCGCTGCTGGCCAACTGGCTGGGGACGCTGTCATGACGGAGCCGTTCACCCTGCTGCCCGCCGTGGACGTGGCCGGCGGCCGCGCCGTCCAGCTGATCCAGGGCGAGGCTGGCCGGGAGCGTGCCTACGGCGACCCGGTGGCCGCCGCCCGCCGCTGGCAGGACGCGGGCGCCCAGTGGGTGCACCTGGTCGACCTGGACGCCGCCTTCGGCCGCGGCTCCAACGCTGAGCTGCTGGCCGGGCTGATCGCCGGCCTGGACATCAGCGCCGAGCTGTCCGGTGGCATCCGCGACGACGATGCGCTGGAGGCGGCGCTGACGACCGGCGCCCAGCGGGTAGTGATCGGCACCGCCGCATTGGAGCGCCCGGACTGGGTTCGCGGCATCATCTCGAAACACGGCGACCGGATCGCGGTCGGCCTGGATGCCCGGGGCTCCCGGCTGGCCGCCCGCGGCTGGACCAGGGACGGCGGCGATCTGATGGCGGCCCTGGCGAGGCTGGAGGCCGACGGCTGTGCCCGCTACGTGGTCACCGATGTGGCGAGCGATGGCATGCTCCGCGGCCCGAATCTGGAACTGCTCCGCCAGGTGTGCGCGGCGACCACCCGCCCGGTGATCGCCAGCGGCGGCGTGTCCAGCCTGGCCGACCTGACTGCACTGGCGGGCCTGCGCGCCGCCGGGGTCGATGGCGCGATCATCGGCACCGCCCTGTACGAGGGGTCCTTCACCCTGACGGACGCCCTGGCCGCGGTGGCTGCGGCATGACGCTCGCCGTGCGGGTCATCGCCTGCCTGGACGTGGACGCCGGCCGGGTGGTCAAGGGCGTCGGCTTCCGCGACCTGCGGGATGCCGGCGACCCGGTCGAGCTGGCCGCCGCCTACGACGCGGCCGGCGTGGACGAGCTGGTGTTCCTGGACATCACCGCGTCCAGCGGCGGCCGGGAGACCATGTACGACGTGGTCCGGCGCACCGCGGATCAGGTGTTCATCCCGCTGACCGTGGGCGGCGGGGTGCGCAGCACGCAGGACATCGACCGCCTGCTCCGGGCCGGCGCGGATAAGGTCTCGCTGAACACCGCCGCGATCGCCCGGCCGGAGCTGCTCACCGAGGCCGCCGGGCGATTCGGCTCCCAGTGCGTGGTGATCTCCCTGGACGCCCGGCGCAGCCCTGGCCAGCCCAGCGGCTTCGAGGTGACCACCCACGGCGGACGCCGCGGCACCGGCCGGGACGCGATCGCCTGGGCCCGGCAGGCCACCGCGGCCGGGGCCGGCGAGGTGCTGCTGAACTCGATGGACGCCGACGGCCGCCAGGAAGGCTTCGACCTGGCGATGATCGCCGCGGTGCGGGCCGCGGTGACCGTGCCGGTGATCGCCAGCGGGGGAGCGGGCGAGGCGGCGCACTTCGCCCCGGCCATCGCCGCGGGCGCCGACGCGGTGCTGGCCGCCAGCGTCTTCCATTTCGGCGGGCTGACCGTGGCCGGCGTCAAGGACGCGCTGGCCGCGGCCGGCTACCCGGTCCGCCACCCCCCAGCCACACTGCCCCAGCCACACTGAACGGAGACATGCCAGATGGGCGAGAGGGTGACCGGCTCCGCGCTGGACCCGGCGGTGGCCGCGCGGCTCAAGCGCGACGCCAGCGGGCTGTTCCCGGCCGTCGCGCAGCAGTACGACACCGGCGAGGTGCTCATGCTCGGCTGGATGGACGACGAGGCGCTGCACCGCACGCTGACCACCGGCCGGTGCACCTACTGGTCGCGCAGCCGCCAGGAGTACTGGGTCAAGGGCGAGACGTCCGGCCACCAGCAATGGGTGAAGTCGGTGGCGCTGGACTGCGACGGCGACACCGTACTGGTCCGGGTCGACCAGACCGGCGCGGCCTGCCACACCGGCGACCGGACCTGCTTCGACGCCGTCGTTCTCGACGCCGTGACCGGTTCCGCGGGAAATGCGACGATAACGGGGTAAGCCAGCGCTGGGAGGTGCGGCGATGTCCGCGAGCAACAGCAAGGCAGCCACGAAGGACAAGGCCGGCAAGGACGGCAAGGTCGGCAAGGTCGGCAAGGTCGGCAAGGCGAGCGGCGACGGCAAGGCCAGCAAGGACGGCAAGGCCGGCAAGCACGGCCACGACGCCCACAAGACAAAGCGGATGAACAAGGAGCTGTACGAGACCGAGCTGTTCCGCCTCCAGGCCGAGCTGGTCAAGCTCCAGGAGTGGGTGCGCACCGAGAAGTCGAGGATCGTGGTGATCTTCGAGGGCCGGGACGCGGCCGGCAAGGGCAGCACGATCAAGCGGGTCTCCGAGTACCTCAACCCCCGGATCGCCCGGATCGTGGCCCTGCCCGCGCCGACCGAGCGGGAGAAGACCGAGTGGTACTTCCAGCGCTATATCGAGCACCTGCCCGCGGCCGGCCAGATCGTGCTGTTCGACCGCAGCTGGTACAACCGCGGCGGGGTCGAGCGGGTGATGGGGTTCTGCACCAACCAGGAGTACCAGCGGTTCCTGCATCAGTGCCCGATCTTCGAGCGGCTGCTCGTCGAGGACGGAATCCTGCTGCGCAAGTACTGGTTCTCGGTTAGTGACGACGAGCAGGAAAACCGGTTCAGGTCCCGGCTGCAGGACCCGATGCGACGCTGGAAGCTCTCCCCGATGGACCTCGAATCGGTCACCCGGTGGGAGGACTACTCACGCGCCAAGGATGAGATGTTCGTGCACACCGATATCCCGGAGGCGCAATGGAATGTCGTCGAGAGCGACGACAAACGGCGGGCGCGGATCAACATGATCGCCCATCTGCTGAGCACGATCCCGTACCACGACGTGCAGCGGGTCCCGCTCCACCTGCCGCCCCGGCCGCCGTCCAAGGGCTACATCCGGGCGCCGCGGGAGATGCAGACGTACGTTCCCGACCACGCGGCGGAGGTGGAGACGGCGGCGGCCAGGTAACCGTGACCGGCCTGGCCCAGCGCCAGGCCTGGCGGGACGGCCGGCTGCCGCCCGCCGAGCAGGTGGCCCCGGGGGTGTGGTCGCTGCCGGTGATGATCCCGGACAGCCCGCTCCGCTACACGCTGTGCTATCTGCTGCACGGCGACAGCACCCTGATCGTGGTCGACCCGGGCTGGGACGACGAGCAGACCTGGCAGGACCTGACCCGCGGGCTGAAGGAGGCCGGGACCAGCCCGGAGGCGGTCACCGGCATCGTGGTCACCCACGTGCACCCGGACCACCACGGGCTGAGCGCGCGGCTGCGGGACGTGTCCGGGGCGCCGATCGCCATGCACGAGGCCGAGGTGGCCGCGCTGCCGTCCCGGATGGCGGCCGAGGCCAGCGCGGGCGGCCGCGCCGGGCGCGCGCTGGTCGACGGCGGCACTGACGGCGATCAGGCCTGGCTGGAGCGGGCCGGGGTGCCGCCCGAGGTGGCCGCGGAGCTGACCGTCCGGGTCGCCGAGGCGGCCGGCTACCTGCGGCTGCCCGACCCGGACCGGCTGCTCCGTGACGGCGAACGGCTGGACCTGCCGGGCCGCCGGATCCAGGTGGTGTGGACTCCCGGGCACACCCCGGGGCACATCTGCCTCTACGACGCCGACCACGACCTGCTGCTCACCGGCGACCACCTGCTGCCCAGGATCACCCCGAACATAGGGCTGACCCCGTACGCGCCGGTCTCCCCGCTGCGCGAGTACCTGGCCTCGCTGGCCGGCCTGGACCGCTACGACAGCGCGGAGGCGCTGCCCGCGCACGAGTACCGGTTCCGCGGCATCGCGGCCCGCGCCGCCGCACTGGCCGCGCACCACGACGAGCGCGCGGACGAGGTCGTGGCGGTGGTCGCGGCCGCGCCCGGGCTGACCTTGTGGCAGGTCACCGAGCGGCTGACCTGGTCCCGGGGGTGGGCCGAGATCACCGGCTTCATGCGCCGTGCGGCCCTCGCGGAGACCGCGGCGCACGTCGCCCACCTCCGTGAGGAGGGCAGGCTGCTGGTGACCGTCCCCGCCGACGGCCCGGTACAGCTCTGGCTTGCCGGGATTTAAGGATTACGGGATCTGCCGCGCGGGCCCCGTCCCACGACCGCGAGCCGGCTAGCACAGTCAGTCCCCGCGGGCCAGCCGCTGCAGCCGCTCGTGCAGCAGCCCCACCCGGGTCTCGCTCTCCGGTTTCATCAGCACGCTGCGCAGGATCCTCGCCCCGCCGGCGTCCGCGCTGATCCCGGGGTGGCGCCGGGCGAACGCCTCCGCGGTGACCCGCAGCGTGCTGACGAACACCGGGTCCTGCGGGGCGGCCATGCCCGCGGCCAGCACCCGGGCGCTGGCCGCGTCGATCTCCGGCAGGCTGCCCGCGGCCGGGAAGTAGCTGACGATGTCAAGCTCCGGCGGCTGGTACAGCGCTAGCTGGCACGGGGCCAGCGGCCCGTCCCCGGCGGCCAGCAGGGCGGCCCAGTCCAGCGCCGCCCGGCGGCCCGCGGCCAGCACCTCGCCCAGACCGTCCCGCTCCGGCGGCAGCAGCCGGAGCGTCAGCCACAGCGCGGCGGCCGCCGCCCCGGCCCGCGAGCACTCCAGGCTGATCTCGCCCAGGTGCAGCTCGTCCGAGGTGAAGTAGGTATAGGGCGAGTCGTGCAGGTAGAACCGCCCCACCGACGGGTCGGTGAACAGCACCGCGCCGCACCCGTAGGGCTGCAGGCCGTGCTTGTGCGGGTCGACGACCACCGAGTCGCAGGCGCTGATCGCCCGCCACGGCGCCGGATCCAGTCCTGACCGGTCGGCCCGCCCCGCAAGCAGCGTAAAGAATCCTCCGTAGGCGGCGTCGACGTGCACGCGCACCTCGTGCCGGCGGGCCACCGCGAGGATCTCGTGCACCGGGTCGATCGCGCCCAGGCCGGTCGTGCCGGCGGTGGCCACCACGGTGCCCACCTCGCCGCGGGCCAGTACCTCGTCCAGCGCGGCCGGGTCCATCCGGCCCGCGCCGTCCACCGCGACCTTGACCGCCGGGATGCCGAGCAGCCCGGCCATCCTCGCGTGCGTGTAGTGCGCTTCCTCGCTGCACGCGATGGCCCGGCCGGGGCTCAGTTCCCGGGCCACGTACAGGGCCTCCAGGTTGGCGATCGTGCCGCTGGAGGTCAGGTGGCCCAGGTGCGCGGGCAGCCCGAACATCGCGGCCAGCTGGGCGACCGCCTCCTTCTCCATCTCCGAGGTGGCCCGGCCGCCGTCCAGCGCGTGGTTGTTCGGGTTGATCAGCATCGCGGCCAGGTAGCCGGCCACCGCGACCGGATGCGGCGGCTTGAGCATCTGGCCCGCGTAGTCCGGGTGGAAGTACGGGTAGTTCCCGGCCCCAAGCCGGCCGGTGAACTCGGCGAACACCCCGGCCAGCTGCTCGTCGCTGACGTGCATGGACGGGTGGGCGGTGAACGGGGCAAAGCCCGCCTGCCAGTCCGCGACCGCGGTCGCCGCGGCGTCCAGCCAGCGCTTCAGGTCCATCTGCTGCCTCCCCTGGGGCCGGGCCCGCCGACCGCGGTCGTGATCCATCATGGCCCGCACCGGGATTCCGCAGGCGCGCGGGATTGGCTCGGCGGCGCGCCGGGTAACGCGCTTGACGGAGCGGGGCATTTTGCGAAGGATGTCGGCGGCTTCTCCGTTTCGCCCGCAGCGATGGGACCACCAGAAGTGACTATGCAAGCGAGCCAGGCCCCGGGCGCCCGCCCCGGCAGCGCCCCGGCCGACGCCATCAGCCTGCACGGGGCGCACAAGCATTTCGGGACCGTTCAGGCGGTCCGCGGCCTCGATCTCTCCATCGGCCAGGGTGAGGTCGTCGCCTTCCTCGGCCCGAACGGGGCCGGCAAGACCACCACCATCGACATGATCCTGGGCCTGTCCCAGCCGACCGCGGGGGATGTTTCCGTGTTCGGCCTGGCGCCACGGCAGGCCATCTCCCGCGGCCTGGTGTCCGCCGTGCTGCAGACCGGCGGCCTGCTGCCGGACATGACCGTGGCGGAGACCGCCCGGTACACCGCCAGCCTGTTCCTCGGCCCCCGGCCGGTGGACGAGGTACTGCGCCGGGCCGGCATCGCGGAGATCGGCGACCGCCTGGTCGGCAAGTGCTCGGGCGGCGAAAAGCAGCGGCTGCGGTTCGCCATGGCCCTGCTGCCCGACCCCGAGCTGCTGATCCTGGACGAGCCGACCACCGGGATGGACGTGGAGGGGCGGCGCAGCTTCTGGGCCGCGATCCGGGAGGACACCGCCCGCGGCCGCACGGTGCTGTTCGCCACGCACTACCTGGACGAGGCCGACGCCTACGCGGACCGGATCGTGCTGATCTCGCACGGGCTGAAGGTCGCCGACGGGACCGCGGCCGAGGTCAAAGCGATGGCCTCGGGCCGGACCGTGCGGGCCACGCTGGCCGGCGCGGACGCTGCGGCGCTGGGCCGGATCAAGGGCGCGGACTCCGTCGAGATCCGCGGCGACACGGTGATCATCCACTGCAGCGACAGCGACGCGGTGGCCAGGTACCTGCTCAACGACACCCCGGCCCGCGACCTGGAGATCACCACCCGCGGCCTGGAGGACGCCTTCCTCGCCCTGACCGGCGACGGGGCGGATGTGGCGGCGACTAGCCCGGGAGGCCAGCGATGACCAGCCAGCCGCTCACCGCGGACCTGACCAGGCGTGCGCCGGCCGCGGGCGGGTTCAACCTGACCCTGCTCCGCCTGGAGATCCGCCGCCTGCTCCGCAACCGGCGCACGGTGCTGTTCACCATGGTCCTGCCGGTGTTCTTCTTCCTGCTGTTCGGCCTGAATAGCGCCTACGCGAACGATCGCAACCCGTCCGGACCCGGCAACGTGTCCGCTTTCGTGCTGATCAACCTGGCCCTGTACGGCGCGGTGCTGGCCACCACCGCCGGCGGGGCCATGGTGGCGATCGAGCGGTCCTTGGGCTGGAGCCGGCAGCTGCGGATCACCCCGCTCAGCCCGGCGGCCTACGTGGCGGTCAAGATGCTGACCGCGATGGTGCTCGGGCTCAGCTCACTGACCGCGGTGTTCGTGGTCGGTGGGATCACCGGCAAGCCCAGCATGCCCATCTGGGTGTGGGTCGTCTCGGCCCTGTCGGTCTGGGTCGGGTCGCTGATCTTCGCCGCGTTCGGCCTCTTCATGGGCTACCTGCTGCCGACCGAGAATGTCATGCAGATCCTCAGCTTCGTGCTGGTGATCTTCGCGTTCGCCGGCGGCCTGTTCATCCCGCTCAGCCAGTACCCGCACGTGGTCCAGGAGATCGCCCAGTACACGCCGCTGTACGGGCTGAACCAGCTGGTGCATGCCCCGCTGCTGGACACCGCGCCGCACCCGGCCTGGATCGCCAACGCGGTGGTCTGGCTGGCCATCTTCGCGGCCGGCGCGATGTGGCGGTTCCGCAAGGACACCGCCCGGGTCTGATCCAGGTCAATGGCGCACACCATTGAGCACCGCGACTGAGACGTTGGAGGGCAGATGGCGGAGACGTCAGCCGGGGTGGCGGACCGGGCCCCGGGGCCCGTAACCGGGCTGGAGCCCAACGCCATCGGGGTGGTCCAGGACACCGTCATCGGGATGGCCTCCTCGGCGCCGGCCGCCACGATCGGGCTGACGCTCGCCTCGCTGGCCGCCACCACCGCCTACGGCAGCGGGCCGATCCTGCTCCTGACCGCGATCCCGATGCTGATCATCGCGAACGCGTACCGCCGGCTGAACATGTGGAACGCGCACGCCGGCGCGTCGTTCGAGTGGGTCGGCCGGGCCATCAACCCCTACCTCGGCTTCCTGACCGGCTGGCTGATGGTGGTGGCCTACATCATCGGCACGGTCAGCGCGGTCGAAGTCATCGGCCCGTCGCTGATCACCGTGTTCGGCGGGACCGATACCCCCGGCAAGGACTTCGCCATCGCCGCCGCCGTCGGGCTGGTCATGCTGGTGATCGCGATCGTCGGCATCAAGATCACCGCCCGGGCCCAGATCGCGATGGGCGTGACCGAGTGGGCGATCCTGCTCGGCTTCGCGGTGGCCGGCCTGGTTGTGGTGCTCGGGCACCACCCCGGCACGTTCCCGGTCACCTCCGGCTGGCTCAGCCCGTCCGGGATCGGCGGGCACGGCGACGCGGTGGGCGGGTTCCTGGCCGCGGTGTTCGTGTACGGCGGCTGGGACGGCACGCTGTACGTCAACGAGGAAACAACCCGCAGCCACATCAACCCGGGCCGGGCCGCCCTGCTCGCGGTGGGCCTGCTGACCGTCCTGTACGTGGGCTGCCAGATCGGCCTGCAGGGCGTGGTGTCGCCTGCGAAGCTGCAGGCCAACTCGGACTCGGCGCTGGTCTACGTGGCCCACGTGCTCGGCGGCAGCGGCTGGGCGAAGGTGATGGCGCTGGCCATCGCGCTGTCCGTAGTCGCCACCACCGGCACCGGCATCGTGCTGTCCGCCCGGATCGTGTACGGCATGGCCAGCCGCCGGGTGCTGCCCCCGGTGCTGGCCCGGGTGAACCGCCGCTTCGCCACCCCGGTGCTGGCCAGCGTCATCTGCGGCCTGCTGATCGTCGGGATCAGCGGGGTGTACCTGCTGGCCTCGTCCTCGGTGCAGAACGCGTTCGACAACGTGGTCGCCGTCACCGGCCTGCTGTTCTCGATCTTCTACATCCTCACCGCGCTCACGCTGGTGGTGTACTACCGGCGGCTGATCACCCGCGGCGCGCGGAACGCGGTCGTGCTCGGCGTGCTGCCGCTGGCCGCCGCGGGCTTCCTCGGCTGGGTGCTGGTGCTGAGCCTGATGGACGCGCCGGCCTCGCAGGTCGAGTCGGTGATCGGGATCGTGCTGCTCGGGGTGCTGCTGATGCTGGTGGCCAGGTTCGGGTTCCGCTCGGACTTCTTCTCGGTCCGCCGGGAGAGCCACCAGCCGGACGCGGCCGGTACGGTGGCCCAGTGATGGTGGCACAGTGATGGTGGCACAGTGACCGGCCGGGCGTTCACCGCGGAACTGTGGGGCGGCATCACCAGGGTCTATGACGCGATCCTGGCCCACCCGTTCCTGGCCGGGCTGACCGACGGCACCCTGCCCGAGTCCGCGTTCGCCTACTACCTGGTGCAGGACGCGCTGTTCCTCAAGGACTACGCGCGGGCGCTGGCCGCGGTGGCCAGCCGGGCGCCGGGCAACGCGGGCACCGAGCTGTTCGCCGGGCACGCCGTCGGCATCATCGCCGACGAGCAGAAGCTGCACGAGTTCCTGCTTGCCGACCTGGGCCTGGACCCGGACGTGGTGGAGCGGGCCGAGCCCGCCCCGGCCACCGTGGCCTACACCAGCTACCTTCTGTCGGCCGTCCGCGGCGGGTCCTACGCCGAGGGCATCGGCGCGATCCTGCCCTGCTACTGGATCTACTGGGAAGTGGGCAAGGAGCTGAGCCGGCGCGGCTCGCCCAGCCCGCGCTACCAGCGCTGGATCAGCACGTACGCCAGCGAGGATTTCGGGGACGTGGCCCGCGCCGTGCTGGACATCGCCGACGGCCTCGGCCCCGGCCTGGGCGCGGCCGAGCGGGCGCTGGTGCACCGGCACTTCCTGACCACCAGCCGGTACGAGTGGATGTTCTGGGACATGGGCTACCGCGAGGAGAGCTGGCCGGTCTGAGCCGGCCGGGGCAGACTGGCGTGGTGCGCAGAGCTACTCCGATCGGGCTCGGACTGGTCACCGCCGGAGCCGGGGGACTGGCCGCCGCGCTGATCCGGGCCGGACGGCGCTCCGGGGTCACCCGGGCGGAACTTGACCGGGCCCTGCCCGGGGACGATCTGGTACGGGGCGCCCAGGTGGTGATGGACCGGGCGGTGACCCTGCCCGCCCCGCCGGAGCGGGTCTGGCCGTGGCTGGTCCAGCTGGGCAGGCAGCGCGCCGGCTGGTATCTGCCCGGCTGGCTGGAGCGGGCCGTGCCGCGGGGCCGGCGCGGCCTGCGCTACCTGGACTCCGACTTCCAGGACCTGGCGCCGGGCGACGAGATCCCGGACTGGGGCCCGGGCGAGCCGCTGTTCCGTGCCATGATCGTCGACCCGCCGTGGGCGCTGGTCTACCTGACCGCGCGCGACCGGGAGAACGGCTACCGCTGGCCGGAGTCCGGGCCGCCCTACCCGGAGTCGGTGCTGGTCGCCAGCTGGGCGCTGGTCCTGTCCCCGGCCGGCACGCCGGACGGCGCCGCGGGCACCCGGCTGCACCTGCGGCTGCGCATCAACCGGGTCGGCAAGCGGGCCCCCTGGCTGGTGGCCAGGATCGGCGGGCTGATCGACGAGGCCACCGTCCGCCCGCTGTTCGCCGGCCTGGCCGAGCGCCTCCGCTGAATCCGCCCGGCACCGCCCTCGGACCTGCTTCGAGGCCCCAGGCCGGCTCGCGGGCCCCCGCATCCCGCCTGGCGGCGTTGCCGTCGTCGCCCATCGCTCCGCGATGGGCGGTTCTTCCGCTGCCTTGCCAGCCGGGCGCGGGATGCCCGCTCCCTGATCGACCCGGGACCTCGAGACAGGCCCTGACCCCGGCCGAGAATCCCGCCGGAAAAAGCGGCGCCGACCTGCCATCCCGGGCCCGGATGGTCTCGAATAGGGGTCATGAATTTCAGGGAGGTGCGCGAGCCTGGGCCACGGCAGGGCCGCGACGCTGGCCCGTCCGCCGAGCCGGACCTGGGCGGCCTGCTCGCGCAGGTGGCGCGGGGCGACCAGGCCGCGTTCGAGCAGGTCTACGACCGGCTCGCGGGCCCGGTCTACGGGCTGATCCGCCGGGTGCTGCGGGACCCGGCGCAGTCCGAGGAGGTCGCGCAGGAGGTCCTGCTGGAAGTCTGGCGTACCGCGTCGCGCTTCGACCCGTCCCGGGGCAGCGCCACGACCTGGGTCATGACGATCGCCCACCGGCGGGCCATCGACCGGGTCCGCTCGGCCACCGCCGAGGCCCAGCGGGACCAGAAGTCCGCTGCCGCCGCGCTGGTGCCCGCCCCGGACGAGGTGGCCGAGGCGGTGGAGAGCAACCTGGACCGCGAGCGGGTCCGCCGCTGCCTGGGCACGCTGACCGACCTGCAGCGCGAGTCGATCACCCTGGCCTACTACGGTGGCTACACGTACCGGCAGGTGTCCGGGCTGCTCGGCACCCCGATCGGCACGATCAAGACGCGCATCCGGGACGGCCTGATCCGGATGCGCGACTGCCTGGGGGTGGCGTGATGAAGCTGCGGCCTGATCCCCATCTGCTGACCGGTGCGTATGCGCTCGACGCGGTGGACGACGCGGAGCGCGACCGGATCCGGCGCCACCTGGCCCGCTGCCCGGCCTGCGCGCAGGAAGCCCGCGGCCTGCGGGAAGCCGCCACCCGGATGGCGCTGGCCGCGGCCGAGCCGCCGCCCCCGCAGCTGCGCGAGAAGGTCATGGCCGCGGTCGCGCAGACCCGCCAGCAGGCCCCGGCCGGCCAGCCCGGCACACTGACCCGCACCGGCGCCGCCTGGCGCCGGGCCGCAGGCCGCGACCGGGACGGCTCACCGGCC
>DASVBE010000293.1:0-16558 GCA_036375995.1 Streptosporangiaceae bacterium
CGTCCCGCAGAGCCAGGTAACAGCCGCGCTGGTCTGCCGTGTGCGGCGCCGAGGCTGAGCCCGGCCGGAAGGAGATGCGTGCGCAGATCGGTGGCCCAGGGGCCAGGCCCGGGCGCCGCCCTGCCCTCAGGGCTGGGTGAGCAGCCGGACGTGGTCCACGGGCCCGGACTGCTCGTGCCCGGTCCGCCCGGGCCACCGGGACGGCCGCCGCGCCGTCCCCGGTGCGGAGCCGGCGGCGGCCCGCCGGTCCGGCGCAAGCTGCGCAGCCGGCCGGCGTTCCGCATCATCGCCCTGGTGCTGCTCGCCTTCCTCGGCTGGACCGGCTGGTCGGTCGAGCACGCGCTGACCGTGCCCGGCGGCGGGACGGTGTCCGAGCGGCTGGCCGAGTGGGCCAGGGACCACCACCTCGGCCCGGCAGTGACCTTCGCCGAATGGGTCATGTACACCCCTCCCAAGGTCGGCGGCGAGCCGTCGTTCTCGCTGGCCATGCCCACCACCGGGGCCACCGCGGGGACCAGCGGGCATAAGCACCATCACAAGGGCAAGCACCAGTTCACCGGGCCCGGGTTCGGCCGGCCGGACAAGCTGACCTCCCCGGCGGGAAAGCCGGTGAAGGGCGAGGGCCACTGGCGGATCCTCGCCAGGGTCCACGGCGTGCCCGCGATCTACGGCACCTACCTGCGGCCGGACAGGGTGCACACGTCCTACGTGGCGGGCATCGCGTCGATGAACCCGCACCTGCTGAAGTTCGAGCTGCGCCCGGGCTCGGAAGACCCCGGGGCCGGGAACTGGGGCAAGGCCCAGCCGGACATCCCGCCGGGCCAGCGCCGCGGCCTGCTGGCCACGTTCAACGGCGGGTTCAAGGTCGCATCCTCGCAGGGCGGCTTCTTCCTCAACGGGACCACCCGCGGCGTGCTGCAGCGCGGCATCGCCTCGATGGTCTTCTACAAGAACGGCGACCTGAAGATCGGCGTCTGGGGCCAGCATGGCCTGCGGCTGACCGGGAAGGTCGCGGGGGTGCGCCAGAACCTCCGCCCGGTGGTGGTCAACGGCCGGGTGCCCCCGTCCGTTGACCAGAACGTGGAGACCAGCTGGGGCGCCACGCTGGGGGGCGGGTACTTCGTGTGGCGCTCGGGCATCGGCGTGACCGCGGACGGGCGGATCATCTTCGTCTACGGGCCGGCGCTGGACGTGCGGACTCTGGCCAGCCTGCTGCAGCGGGCCGGCTGTGTCACGGCGATGGAACTCGACATCAACCCCGACTGGATGTCCTACATGACCTACCAGCCCCAGCACCACCCGGCGAACCCGGTGCCGGTGAACCTGCTGCCGACCCAGATCCAGCCCGCCACCCGCTACTACGCCGTGGCCAACCGCGACTTCACGGCGGTCTACGCGCGGTGACCTCCCCCGTCCCCGCCGCGGTCGCCAACCCGGAGGCGCCGGCCAGGCCCCCGTCGGCCAGGCGCTGGCTGTGGGCCGCCCTCCGGGCCACCCGGCCACGGCAGTGGCCGAAGAACCTGCTGGTGCTGGCCGCCCCGCTGGCCGGGGCCTCGCTGGGCCGGCCCGATGGCCTCGGCTACGCGCTGGTCGCGGTGGCCGCCTTCGTGGCCGCCTCCTCCGCGGTCTACCTGGTCAACGACACGGTGGACGCGGAACGCGACCGCCGCCACCCGGTTAAGCGGAACCGCCCCATCGCGTCCGGCGCGCTGCCCGCCCGGCACGCGGTGCTGCTCGCGGTGGCCGCCACGGCTGCGGCGCTGGCCGCCGGGGCCGTGATCGGCGGGCCGTGGCTGATCGCCGCGGTCGCCGGGTATCTCGCCCTGTCGTTCCTGTACTCGCTGCGGCTCAAGCATGTGCCGTTCGTCGAGCTCGGCTTCGTCGCGTCCGGGTTCCTGCTCCGCGTGCTGGGCGGGGCGGCGGCCACGCACGTGCGGCCGTCCGGCTGGTTCCTGCTGGTCTGCAGCCTCGGCGCGCTGATGGTGGCGATCACCAAGCGGAGCACCGAGCTGCGGTCGCTGGGCCCCGAGGCGGCCCGTCACCGGCCCGCGATGCGCTTCTACCGGGAGAGCTACCTGCGCGCCGCGGGCCTGGTCACCGCGGGGGCGATGGCCGTCTGCTACGTGCTGTGGGCGCTGGGCGAGCCCGGCCCGGGGATGCGGACCTGGCACCTGATCAGCGCCGTGCCGCTGGTCGCCGCGCTGGCCAGGTTCAGCGTGCTGGCCCGCCGCGGGGACACCCGGCCGATCGAGGACCTGATCACGCGCGACCGGCTGATGGCCGCCGCCGAGCTGGCCTGGCTGGTGGCGTTCGCGATCGGCCTGAAGCAATGACCGGAACCACACTGACCCCACGAGGCGGTGGCAATGCTTGACACCCTGGGCCGGCCGGCCCGGATCCTGCTGCTCGGCGGGACCAGCGAGATCGGGCTGGCCATCCTGGCCGCCCTGCGCGCCCCGGCGGGCACGGAGGTGCTGCTGGCCGGGCGGGACGAACAGCGGCTGGCCGCCGCGGGCAAGGCGCTGCCCTACCAGGTCGTAACGGTGCCGTTCGACGCGACCGAGCCGGACGGCCACCCGGCGCTGATCGACCGGGTGTTCCGGGACGGCCCCGTGGACCTGGTCATCTCCGCCGCCGGGGTGCTGATCCCGCAGCAGGAGCTGGACCGGGACCCGGTCCTGGCCGGGCAGCTGGTCCAGGCCAACTTCACCGGGCACGTCACCACCGTGCTGGCCGCCGCGGAGCGGATGCGCGGCCAGCGGCACGGGACGATCGTGATCCTCTCCTCGATCGCGGCGGTCCGGCCGCGCAAGGCCAACTTCGTGTACGGCGCGGCCAAGGCCGGCCTGGACGCGTTCGGCCGCGGCCTGGCCGACGCCCTGCACGGCACCGGCGTCAGCGTGGTGCTGGTCCGGCCCGGGTTCGTGATCGGCCGGATGACCGCGGGGATGCCGCCCGCGCCGATGTCCAGCACCCCGGAGCAGGTCGGCGCGGCGGTCGCGGCCGCGATCGGGCGCGGCGCGGCCACGGTCTGGGTGCCGGGCTCGCTGCGCATCATGGCGGTGGTGCTGCGGCTGATCCCCCGGCCCCTGTGGCGGCGGGTACGCCGCTAACCACCGGCCGGAACTTTCTCCGCCTGTTACCGATCCGCGGCAATCTGCCCCCGGGCCGGCACCGAAGTCCAGGTGAAGCCCGCCGCACGGCGCTGGGGCGTGGCGGGGAGGGGAGTGCTGGTGCCGGCCGCGGGGGTCAGGCGGCCGGAACCAGCGCCGGTCAGCCTGGCTGGCGCGGCAGGACGTGCGGGTTGAGCAGGCCGGCCGGGTCGAGCGCGGCGCGGATCCGGGCGAACAGGTCGAGCTCGGCCGCCGAGCGCGCCAGCGGCAGCCAGCGGGCCTTCAGCGCGCCGATGCCGTGCTCGGCGGACACCGACCCGCCGAGCTCGGCTACGAAGTTCAGCACCGCGTCCTCGTGCCGGCCGTCGGCCGGGGCCGCCGGGACGATGTTGACCTGCACGTTACCGTCCGCGACGTGGCCGTAGGCGATGACCGTGGCGTCCGGGTCGGCGCCGGCCACCACAAAGGCCACGGACGAGGCCAGCTCCACCCAGGCGGCCGCGGGCACCGACACGTCCAGCTTGATCGGCGGGCCGAGGAACCCGGCCGCTTCGGGCATCCGCTCCCGGTAGGCCCACAGCCGGGCCCGGTCCGCGGCGGCCTCGGCCACCGCGACCGGACGGTCGCCGACCAGCCCGGCCAGGTCGTCCAGGGCGCCCCGGCCAGCTGCCTCCAGGATCAGGTAGACGGGGGCCGGGGCGGGCAGCGGCGGCGCCAGCCCCGCGTGCGCGATCAGCACGTCCAGGCCCGGCTGGGTGAGGAACTCCGCGGACAGCAGGCCGGGCACGGTACGGACCGCGCTCCGGGCCAGGCCGTGCACCTCGGCCAGTCCGCCGGCGGCGGCGACCAGGACCGTGACCGGGTCGCGCGGGCGGGGGACCAGCTGCAGCCGGGCCGCGGTCACCACGGCCAGCGTGCCTTCCGAGCCGGCCAGCAGCGACGGGTAGTCGTAGCCGGTGTTGTCCTTGACGAGACCGCCCAGGTGCTCGACCACCGTCCCGTCGGACAGCACGGCCTGCACCCCGCGCAACTGGGCGCGCATCGGGCCGTACCGCAGCACGCGCAGCCCGCCCGCGTTGGTGGCCACCGCCCCGCCCACCGTCGCGCTGTCCCGGCTGGCGATGAGCACGCCCAGGTCCAGACCGGGATCCGCGGCCGCGGCCGCCGCCAGCGTCACCCCGGCGCCCGCGGTGACCTGGCCGGAGTCCTGGTCCACCGGGCCGAGCCCGGTCAGCCGGGCCAGGCTGAGCACGACCTCGCCGTGCAGCGGCACGCCGCCGCCGACCAGGCCGGTGTTGCCGCCCTGGGGGACGACCGGTATCCCGGCCCCGGACAGCAGCGCGAGGACGGCGGCGACCTGCTCGGTGCGTTCCGGGCGCAGGACCGCCGGGGTCGTGCCGCGGTACCGGCTGGTCCAGTCGGTGACGTAGCCCGCGGTGGCGTCGCCGGTCAGCACGTGGTTCCCGCCCAGCACCGCGGCCAGGTCGCGGAGCAGGGCGGGCGGCAGCGCACGGCCGGCCAGGGCCTATCCCGCCGGTCCCAGGTCCGGGGCCGGGTCGCCGTCGGTGCAGGCGCGCATCGCCCGGCCGAACGCGGCCGCCCGGTCGGCGTAGTTGCGGAACGTGCCGAAGCTGGCCGCGGCGGGCGAGAGCAGCACCACGCCGTCCGGCCGGGCCCACTCCCAGCCCTGCCGGACCGCCGCGGCCAGGCCGGGGCTTGCCGCCACCTCGACCTTGCCCGGCCGCTCCGCCTCGATCGCGGCCTGGATCCGCGGCCCGCTCTCGTCCAGCGCCAGCACCAGCAGCGGCACGTCCCGGCCGTGCAGCCCGGCGGCCAGCGGGGCGTAGTCGATGCCGCGGTCGTGGCCGCCCGCGATCAGCGCGATCCGCCTGCCGGGGAACGCCCCGACCGCGGCCAGCGTCGGCAGCACGTTCGTGGACAGGCTGTCGTCGACGAACGTCACGCCACCCGCCGTGCCGATGACCTGGAGCCGGCTGGCCAGCGGGGCGAACCCCGCGGCGGCCGTCCGCAGCGCGTCGTCGTCCACCGCCTCGGGCACGCCCGCGGCGCGCAGGCAGGCCCGGGCGATCAGCGCGTTGCGGCGGCTGTGCGCGCCGAGCAGGCCGAGCGGGGCCATCCAGTCCGCGCCGGGGTCGTCGTCCGCGCTCACCCACTCGACCCGCGGGCCGAGCAGGGCGGCCCGTTCGCGCAGCAGGCCGCTGTCGCCGTTGGCCACGGTGACCTCGGCGCCGGGCTGCGAGCAGGCGGACAGCTTGTCGGCGTAGTACTGCTCGACCCCGCCGTGCCAGGGCAGGTGATCGGGGTGCAGCGAGGTGACCGCGGTGACCGGCGCCGACACCGGCAGGTCCGTGGCCTGGTAGCTGGACACCTCGATGACCCAGTACCGCGGCGGCGGTCCCGCCGCGACCAGGCCCGGGTCGTACGGGGACGAGCCGATGTTGCCGCCGGTCATCGCCGGGTAGCCGAGCCGGGTCAGCAGGTGCCCAGCGATGGCCGTGGTGCTGCTCTTTCCCTTGGTGCCGGTGATCGCGATGACGTGCCCGTCCGCCCATCCCGCCAGCCGCAGGCCGGCCAGCCACAGGCCGAGCCCGCCCGCGATCGCCACGCCGCGGCCCGCCAGCCACCGGGCGTCCTCCCGGTAGCGGCTGATCCCCGGCGCCTTCACCACCACGTCGCAGGCGGCCAGCGCGTCCAGCCCGCCGTCCGCGGTGGCCAGCACGGCCGGCCCGCCGGGCCCGCCGCCGGCACCCGCCGGCGAGTCGTCCACCAGCACCGCGGGCACGACCCCCAGCGCGGCCAGCTTGCGCAGGTTGGCCTGGCCCTCCACGCCCGCCGGGCCCCACACCCCGACGCGGCGGCCGGGCAGGTCAGCCCAGGAGATCAGCGGGCGCATAGCTCTCCGGGATGAAGTGGGCGCCGATCGGCGCGAGCAGCACCGCCGGGTCCGGCGGCGCCGGGTAGCCGGCCAGTTCGGCGGCCAGCGTCTGCAAGAGCCCCGGCCCGGCCCGGTCCGGGCGCCGCGCGGCCAGCAGCAGCGCGGCCCGGCTCTCGTCGATGTCGCCGACGCACTCGAACGGCCGGGCCCCGGCCGAGGTGCCCAGCAGCGTCCGGAACCGCCCGGCCAGCGAGCCGTCCGGGTGCTCCGGGTCGGTCAGCGGCTCCCGCCCGCCGAACACCTGGCCGAGCTGATCCGGGGTCAGGAACGGGGCCAGGATCAGGTCGATGAAGCAGCACTTGTCGCACCGGCCGCACCAGTGGTCGAGCCGCTTGGCCTTATCTATCTGGAAGGCGCGGTTGCAGCTGCGGAACACCGGGTGGTACGGCTCCAGCGCGGCGAATCTCCGCGCCACCCACAGCTCGGAGAATGGCCGCAGCGCGGAGAAGTAATTGACCGAGCCGCCCAGCGCGGCCGCCGCCACGTCACGGAACCCGGCCTCGAACGCGGCGCTCTTGGAGTACTGGTGGTTGACCGGCTTGCCGCCACGCTCGAGCGTCGGCGCGGACGCGGACCACTCGTTGGACATGATCACCGCGTCCCGGCCGTCGAGCACCGCGGCCATCAGCGCGATCGCGGACAGGATGCCGGTGATCGGCACGTGCCCGTTCAGGAAGCCGAGCTCGCGGGACCGCAGCAGCAGCGGGTCGATCTCCCGGTCGGCGCGGACGACCGGCAGCCCGGTCACCGCGGCCGGGGCCTCGATCGCGGCGAACCGGTCATCCGGCCGCCCCATGATGAACAGTGCGGCGTCGGCCCGGTCGCGGACCATCTCCACGGTGACGATCGAGTCGATGCCGCCGCCGAACGGCACCAGGGGCCGCGCTGTGCTGGCTGGCTCGCTCCGGGCGCTCGCTGGGCTGCCGAGGACCGGGCCCACGATCTCCAGCCCGGACAGGTCCAGCCCGTTCCGGAACGCGAACTCGCCCAGGCCGTCGAGGTAGAACGAGCGGAGGAAGTCCCGCTCGGCGCTGGTCACCGCGGTCTCGCCGAGATCGATGACCGGCGCCGCGGTCGTCTTGTAATACGACACCCCGGCCAGCAGGAACACCAGCCGCGCCGCCGCCCGCACGCCCGGCGCGTCCCACCGGCCACCGGGACCGAAGCCGACCCGCTCCGCGAACTCCCGCCCGCCCGCCTCGTACCGGCAGGTCAGCAGGCCGCGCGCGGGATCAAGTTCAAAACCCTGATAGGAATACGGTGCTTGCGCGCTCACTGTCCTCGTCCTGGCTGAAGCCGTGCCAGCAGGGCGAACCGGCCCCCTGGCTGCTTATCCCGGTGACTGAAGAATGGCCCGTCCCCGCCGGTCCGCTCCGCGGCCGGGTAGATCTGCCCGGCCGGCACCCCGGCCGCGGCCAGCAGCAGGGCGTTCGCGCCGGGCAGGTCGAGCCGCCACCGGCCGGTGCCGTCCGGCCGCAGCACCCGGTCCGCGTCGCCGCCCAGGGTTTCCCGGGCCGGGCCGGCCACGTCGTCGCCAACCTGGTAGCGGTCCGGGCCGATGGCCGGGCCCAGGCCGGCCCGCACGTCCGCGGGACGCGCGCCGAGCGAGGCCATCGCGGCCAGCGCCGCGTCGGTGACCCGCGCGACCGTGCCGCGCCAGCCCGCGTGCACGCAGGCCAGCACCCGGGCCACCGGGTCGTAGAGAACGATCGGCACGCAGTCCGCGACCAGGATGGCCAGCACCGCGGCCGGGTCCGCGGTGACCAGCGCGTCCGCATCCGGCACGGCGAGCCGGCCGCCAGGACCGGTGACGGCGCCGGGCCCAGTGACGGCGCCGGGCCCGGTGAACGCGCCGCGGCCCCGGTCGGCCGCGGTGACCACGGCGGCGACCCGGCCGTGCGGCTGCCCGGCCCAGATCACGTCATCAGGGGCGGCGCCGAGCGCGGCGGCGGCCCGGCGGCGGTTCTCCAGTACCAGGTCAGCCTGGTCGCCAACGTGCAGGCCGAGGTTGAGTGAGGCGTACGGGCCGGACGACACCCCGCCGTGGCGGGTGGTCACGATAGCGTCGAGGCCGGCCTGCTCCAGCGCGGGCCAGGACAGGACATCCAGGCCGGCCCGGGCGTGAATCCTGGCCCCCGCGGGCGGGCCGGCCGGCGGCCCGGCGGCGGTGCGCGCCGTCGCCTTTGTCGCCGCGTCCACGCCGCCACAGTACACGCGGCGTGACCCTGCCCCGCCCGTCTGGCCACTCTGGGCAATGCCCTTACGGGCAGGCTCGATTCGTCCCGGCGGAAGCATGGCGGAACCCGCCAGAATCATGAAACACTGCCGGGATCCGGATACCCCCGGAAAGGGAGAACATGGTTACGCCTGAGCTCAACGGGCGACCCGGGGTACGCCCGCTGACCGCTCCGCCCGGCAGCGGCGGCCCTACTGTGCTGCGCATTCTTCTGGGCGCCCAGCTGCGCCGCCTGCGCGAGGCCAAGCGGATCACTCTCGAGGACGCCGGTCAGGTCATCCGCGCGTCTGGCTCGAAGATGAGCAGGCTGGAGACCGGCCGGGTCGGCTTCAAGGACCGTGACATCTCCGACCTGCTGACCCTCTACGGGGTCACCGACATTGAGCAGCGCGACGCGATCCGGAGCCTGGCCCGGGACGCGAGCGCCCAGGGCTGGTGGCACGACTACTCCGACATCCTGCCGACCTGGTTCGAGGCGTACGTCGGCCTCGAGGAGGCCACGACCGGCATCCGGGCTTACGAGATCCAGTTCGTGCCCGGCCTGCTGCAGACCGAGGACTACGCCCGCGCGGTCACCCTGCTCGGCCACGCCAACGAGCCGGCCGACCAGATCGAGCGCCGGGTCAGCCTGCGGATGGCCCGCCAGGACGTGCTCACCGGGCCGCATCCGCCGCACCTGTGGGTCGTGCTGGACGAGGCCGTGCTCCGCCGGTCCGTCGGCCGCCCCGGTGTGATGCGCGGGCAGCTCAAGCACCTGCTGGAAGCTACCGAGTGGCCCAACGTCACGATCCAGGTCATCCCCTTCCAGGCCGGCGGCCACGCCGCCGCGGGCGGGCCGTTCAGCATCCTGCGGTTCGCCGAGTTCGACCTGCCCGACGTGGTCTACCTGGAGCAGCTCACCAGCGCGCTGTACCTGGACAAGCGGGAGACCGTCGAGCACTACCTGGCCGTGATGGAGCGGCTGTGCCTGGAGGCCTCACCGGCCTCCGCCACGGCCAAGGTCATCAACGACATCCTGGCCGGCCGCTAGCCGTGCTAGCCAGCGAGCGCAGGGCCGCTGGAGAGGCGCTGCCTTCCCGCCTCGCGCCGGCGTCGCTCGTCGGGAAAGCAGCGGCGCGGCCCTGCGCTCGCTGGCCGGCTCCGCCGGCGGCTAGCTGGCTCGCTAACTGGCCCCGCCCCGGCTAGCCGACTTCGCCCTCGGCGGGGGTGAGCGGGAGCCGGACCTGGAAGCGGGTGCTGCCGGGGGCCGACTCGACCCGGATGTCGCCGTGGTGCTTCTTCACCACGATCCGCCAGGAGATGTCCAGGCCGAGGCCGGTGCCCTGGCCGACGTCCTTGGTGGTGAAGAACGGCTCGAAGATCCGGTTCCTGATCTCCGGCGGGATGCCGGGCCCGGTATCGCCGATCTCGACCAGCACCTGGTCCCGGTCGGCGTCCAGTGCGGTCCGCACGGTCAGCGTGCCGGTGCCGCCCATGGCGTCGACCGCGTTGTCGATCAGGTTCGTCCACACCTGGTTCAGCTCGGCGGCGTAGGCCGGGATCCGGGGCAGGCCGGGCGCGTAGTCCCGGACCACGGTGATGCCGTCGCCGATCTTGGCGCCGAGCATCATCAGCGTGCTGTCCAGCAGCTCGTGCACGTCCGCCACCTGGTACGGGGCCCGGTCCAGCTGGGAGTACTGCTTGGCCGCGCCGACCAGCGTGGAGATCCGGTTGGTCGCGTCCTCGATCTCGTTGATCAGCAGCTCGGTCTCGACCGCATAGTGCAGCCAGCGCAGCGCGCTGGGCAGCACGGACGCGTCCGCCGCCGCGGTGACCTTGGCCAGCCAGGCGGTGTCCAGGCCGGCCTGGACGAACACCGGGGCAAGCTCCCAGCCGCCGGGCACGCCCGCGTCGTCCAGCCAGTCGGAGAGCTCGTCCTCGGCGTCCGACGCCTCGATCGGGCTCAGCGCCGGGGCCTTGGCCACCCGCTCCACGGCCTCGGTCTGCAGCCCGACCAGGGTTTCGAGCTGGGCCGGGGAGAACGGCCCGGCGGCGATCAGCCGCAGCTTCTGGCGCAGCCCGGCGATCCGCTCGCGCAGCGCCGAGGTGGCCCGCACCGCGGCCGACGCCGGGTTGTTCAGCTCGTGGGTCAGCCCGGCCGACAGCGAGCCGAGCGCCAGCAGCCGCTCCCGCTCGCCGATCACCAGCTGGGTGTTGCGGTTCCCGAAGAACAGCCCCTCGAGCAGGTGCACGGCCATCGGGAACCAGTCCCGCATGATCCGGCCGAACACGTCCGCGTCCAGCACGTAGAACCGGGACGGCTCGGTGACCCGCAGCGACCCGGTGTACACCTGCGGGACCCGGTCGCCGAAGTAGGCCGTGAACGCGCCGGCGTACACGCCGCGGTCCGAGCTGCGGACCACCTCGACGTCGTCCGCGCCGACCCGGCGGGACAGCACCAGGCCGCCGTCGAGCAGCACGTAGAAGCAGGTCGCCGGGTCGCCTTCGGCGAACACCGGCCCGGGCGGGATGACCTCGATGTGGCCTTCCCGGCAGAGCTCGTCCAGCTGCCCGGCGGACAGCTTCTCGAACAGGAACAGGGTGCGCAGCTCGTCCGGGTCGCACGGGCCCGGGATCTGCCGGGCCCCGCTGGGCCCGGACGCCGTCTCCGCGGTCACAGCTTCTCCAGGTAGCGGTGCACGAGCATGACCGCCATCGCGCCCTCACCCACCGCGGAGGCGACCCGCTTGGCCGACTCGGCCCGCGCGTCGCCGGCCACGAACACCCCGGGCACGCTGGCCTCCAGGTGATACGGCGGCCGGTCGAGCTGCCAGCCGGTGGGCAGCTTCCCGTCCCCGGCGGACAACAGGTCAGGGCCGGTCAGCACGAAACCGCGGCTGTCCCTGGCCACCGTCCCGTCCAGCCAGCCGGTCAGCGGGGCGGCGCCGATGAACACGAACAGCGCCGCGGCGTCGACCGTCTCGGTCTGGCCGGTCTGGTTGTCCCGCAGGGTCAGCTTCTCCAGGTGGCCGTCGCCCTGCGCCCCGATCACCTCGGTGCAGACCCGCACGCTGATGTTCGGGATCGCGGCGATCTGCTGGATCAGGTAGTACGACATGGACCGCTCCAGCGACCCGCCGCGCACCAGGATCGTCACCGACCGGGCGGCCCGGGCCAGGTAGACCGCGGCCTGGCCGGCCGAGTTCGCCCCGCCGACGATGAAGATGTCGTGGTTGGTGCACGCCGCCGCCTCGGTCAGCGCGGACCCGTAGTACACCCCGGCGCCGGTGAGCTCATCCACCCCGGGAGCGTCCAGCGTCCGGTAGGACACCCCGGTGGCCAGGATCACCGCGTGCGCGTTGATCGCGGTGCCGTCCGCGAACCGGACGCTGCGCGCCGACCCCCTGATGTCCAGGCCGACCACGTCCCTGGTGGTCAGCACCTCGGCGCCGAACTTGGCGGCCTGGCGCCGGGCCCGGTCGGTGAGCTGCGCCCCGGACACCCCGTCGGGGAAGCCCAGGTAGTTCTCGATCCGCGAGCTCTGCCCGGCCTGCCCGCCGGTGGCGGTCCGCTCGACCAGCACCGTGCGCAGCCCCTCGGACGCGCCGTACAGCGCGGCGCCCAGGCCAGCCGGGCCGCCGCCGATCACGATCAGGTCGTAGAAATCCTTGGCCGGCGCGGTGGCCAGGCCGACGTGCCCGGCCAGCTCGCTGTCGGTCGGCTCGATCAGCGCCTCGCCGTCCGGGGTGATCACCACCGGCAGCCGGTGCAGGTCGGCCCCGGCCGCCGCGAGCAGCCGCTCGCCTTCCGGTTCGTCGGAGGAGTACCAGCGGTACGGCACCTGGTTGCGGGCCAGGAACTCGCGGACGGCCGACGACCGCGCGGACCACCGGTGCCCCACCATCCGGGTCTCGGGCACCGGCCGGTGATCGGACTGCAGCCAGGTCTCCAGCAGCGAGTCGACCACCGGGTACAGCTTCTCCTCCGGCGGGTCCCACGGCTTGAGCAGGTAGTGGTCGAGGTCGACCACGTTGATCGCGTCGATCGCGGCGCTGGTGTCCGCGTAGGCGGTGAGCAGGATCCGCCTCGCGCCGGGATGGATGTCCATGGCCTGCTCGAGGAACTCGATGCCGTTCATCTCGGGCATCCGGTAGTCGGCCAGGATCACCGCGACCAGCTCACCGCGCAGCTTGATCTCACGCAGCGCGTCCAGCGCCGTTGCGCCGGACTCGGCCCGCACGATCCGGTGCTGTTCGCCATATCGCCGCCGCAGGTCACGGGCTACCGCCCGGGACACCCCGGGGTCGTCGTCAACGGTCAGGATGGCGGTCCGGCGGCCGCCCGGCGAGGTCACCGGGCCTCCGGCGGTGGGCAGGGGGTGCGTTCTTGCCGCTGCATGCCCCCATGCTAGGTAATGCCCGGTCCGGGCAGTAGCGCCCGCGGCCAGGTCATCCGGGCAGCAGCGCAACCTCGCCGGAGGTGATCCGCACGCTGACCGTGCGGGCCGCGGTAGCCGAGGTGGGGATCCCGTTCTGCAGGTAGCCGGAGGTCACGTTGCTGGTGACCGCGTACCGGACCGAGTCCGGCAGCCTGATCGTGGCCTGTGCCGAGGCGAGCGTGACCGCGAGCCGCCGGGGCGGCGCCGCGAAGTCCGCGGCCAGGTGCCCGGAGCTGATATAGGCCACCAGCGACGGCGAGCGGAGCCCGGTCGCGCTGATGTCCACGCTGGCCGCGCCGATCCGCACCGGGCCGGCCAGACCGGCGAGCGTCACCTGGCCCGACGGCTGGAACAGCACGAGCGACGCGCCGCGCGGCACGGCCAGCCGCCAGTCCGCGGTGCACGGGCTGGCCGCCGCACAGGACGAGGTGAGCTTCAGCGTGCCGGTGAGCCGGTCGAACCGGGAGGTGACGTCCGGGGCCGCGGACCCGTTCCACTGCACCGGCCCGGTCAGCCCGGCCCGGTCGCCCGCGGTGCCGGTCACGGTGAGCTTCCCGGCCAGGCCGATCAGCTCGACCGTGCGGACCGGCCCGCTGGTGCGCAAGACGCTGCGGGAGCCGCCGCCGCTGGGGAGCAGCGGCGGCCGCCCGTCAGCCGCGGCGCTGGAGACGACCACGACGGAGGCGGCCACCGCGGCCAGCGCGGCCGCGCCGGCCAGCAGGCCGCGCCGCCCAGCCAGGCGGCCGGCGGCGGGGTGCGGGTTCACGCCCGGGCTGTGCCCGCGGCCGGGCCGATGATGCACGCTCACGAGAACATGTTCCAGCCGCGGGCTGCCCTGCGTCCGCCGGTTTCCGGTTAGCCTTGCCGCGCCGCGGGGTCGAGCAGCTCGGCCAGGTGCTGCGCGGGCCGCCCGGCCAGATCGGCCAGCTGGGTCCGGCAGGAGAACCCGTCGGCCAGCAGCACCGCTCCCGGCCCTGCCTGCTGCGCCGCGGGCAGCAGCGCGGTGCGGGCCACCGCCGCGGACACCTCGTAGTGGCCGCGCTCGACGCCGAAGTTGCCGGCCAGCCCGCAGCAGCCGCCCACCCGGGTCAGCCCGGCCCCGGCCTGGCGCAGCAGGGCCTCGTCGGCGTCCCAGCCGAGCACCGCGTTGTGGTGGCAGTGCGGCTGGGCCACCAGCGTGGTCCCGGTCAGGTCCGGCGGCTGCCACCCGTCCGCGGTGGCCAGCACCTCGGCCAGGGTCCGCACGGACCGGCCGACCTGCTCGGCGGCTTCCGAGCCGAGCAGCTCGGCGGCGTCCGAGCGGAGCACCGCGGTGCAGGACGGCTCGAGCCCGACGATCGGGATCCCGGCCTGCGCGGCGGGCCGCAGCGCCCCGATGGTGCGGCGCAGTTTCCGCCGGGCCGTGCCGAGCTGGCCGGTGGAGATCCAGGTGATCGCGCAGCAGACGGCCGGGCTGGTCAGCGACACCTCGAACCCCGCGGCCCGCAGCACGCGGACCGCCGCGGCGGCGGTGTGCGGGGCGTAGTACCGGGTGAACGTGTCGGCGAACAGCAGCACGGGCCGGCCGCCGGCCGGGGTCGCGATGCCGGTCCCGCGCAGCGGACGCCGGGCGAACGCGGGCAGCTGGCGCCGCTGGTCGATCCCGGCGGCCCACTTCGCCACGCGGGACAGGCCCGGGGCGCCGGTCAGCGCGCTGGCCGTGCGGGGAGCCAGCGAGGCCAGCCGGGCCCACCGGGGCAGCCAGCCGAGCGCGTAGTGCGACCGCGGCCGGAGCCGGCGCCGGTACGCCTGGTACAGCACCTCGGCCTTGTAGCTGGCCATGTCCACCCCGGCTGGGCACTCCTTGCCGCAGGCCTTGCAGGCCAGGCACAGGTCGAGCGCGTCGTGCACGGCCGGGTCCCGCCAGCCGCCGGTGACCAGCGTGCCGGCGACCATCTCCTGCAGCACCCGGGCCCGGCCGCGGGTGGAGTGTTCCTCGTCCCTGGTCGCCAGGTAGGACGGGCACATCACGCCGCCGGTGCCGGTCAGGTCCGCGCGGCACTTGCCGATCCCGGTGCACCGGTGCACGGCCGCGCTGAAGTCGCCGTGGTCGTGGCGGTAGGCCAGGGCCAGGTTCGCGGTGCCCCGCGGGCCCGCGGCCGCGCCGCCGGCGCCGCGGGCACGCAGGCCGGCGTCCAGCGGGCGCGGGTCGGTGAGAATTCCGGGGTTCAGCGTGCCGCGCGCATCGAACGCCGCCTTGACCTGGCCGAACAGGTCGAGGATGGCGGGTGAGTACATGACCGGGAGCAGTTCGCTGCGGTGCCGGCCGTCGCCGTGCTCGCCGGACAGCGACCCCCCGTACCTGGCCACCAGCCGGGCCGCGTCGGTCATGAAGCCGCGCATGATCCGCTGGCCGCCGGGCTGGCCCAGCGGGAAGTCGAGCCGCAGGTGCAGGCACCCGTCCCCGAAGTGCCCGTACGGCAGCCCGGTGAGCCGGTACTGCCGCATGAGCTCCTCGAGCTCGCGCAGGTAGCGACCGAGCTCGCCGGGCGGAACCGCGGAGTCCTCCCACCCCGGGTAGGCCGGCTGGCCGTCCGGCGAGCGCCCGGCGAACCCGGCCCCGTCCTCCCTGATCCGCCACAGCGCAGCCGCCTGCCGCGGGTCGGTGACGAGCAGCGTGCCGGTCGCGCCGGTGCCGGCGTCCGCCAGCGCGCGCCGGGCCAGGGCCCCGGCTTCGGCGGCGGTGCCCGCGGCGAACTCGGTGAACAGCCATCCCGAGCCCGGCGGCAGCGTGTCCACCGCGCCCGCTCCCCGCTGCGCCCGCACCACGTCGGTGATCCGCGAGTCCAGGCCCTCGCAGGCGGTGGGCTGGTGCGCGGTGAAGCCCGGCGCGGCATCCGCGGCGCTGGCCATGTCCGGGTAGCCGGCGACCGCCAGCACCCGGCAGGCCGGCTCGCGGACCAGGCGCAGCGTGGCCTGCGTCAGCAGGACCAGCGTCCCCTCGCTGCCGACCAGGGCCCGGCGCACGTCGAACCCGTTCTCCGGCAGCAGGTGCTCGAGCGCGTACCCGGACACCTGCCGGCCGAACCGCCCCAGCTCGGTCCTGATCGGCGCGAGCCCGCTGTTGATGACCTTCCGCAGTGCAGCCAGTTCTGGCGCCTCGCCCGCTGGGCCGGGCGGGCCGGCCGGGCCCGCCAGCTGCAGGTGCCGGCCTGCCGCGGTGAGCACGTCCAGCGCCAGGACGTTGTCCACCGTGCGGCCGTAGCGCAGGGCCCGGGAGCCGCACGCGTTGTTGCCGATCATCCCGCCGATCGTGCACCGGGTGTGGCTGGACGGATCCGGCCCGAACCGCAGCCCTCCCGGCAGTTGCCGGTGCAGCTCAGCCTGGACCAGCCCGGGCTGGACGGTGGCGGTCATGGCCTCGGCGTCGACGCCCAGCACCTGGTTCATGTACCGGCTGAAGTCCAGCACCAGCCCGGTCCCGACGGCGTTCCCCGCGATCGAGGTGCCCGCCCCCCGGGCGGTCACCGGGACCCCGGCTTCCCGGCACACCGCCAGCACCGCTTCCGCCTCGGCGGCGTCCCGCGGCCGCGCCACCGCGGCCGGGACCACCCGGAACGCGGAGGCATCGGACGAATAGGCGGCCCGGTCCACGGCGCGGTCGCTCACGTCGCCCAGCCCGGCCCGGCGGAGCGCCGCCACCAGCTCCCCCGCGCCGGTTCCCGGCCGGTCGTCAGGGTGGGTTCCGGTCCGAATGGCTCCATCCTCAGCTGGTGACCGGGACGCGGCAGGCGCCCCGCGGCCAGGATAGGCCCCGGCCGGGCCGGTCCCCGGCCAGCGTCCGGAACGACGGCCCG
>DASVBE010000273.1:0-18631 GCA_036375995.1 Streptosporangiaceae bacterium
AGCAGGTCGTGCAGCTGGTAGCGGCCCGGCCCAGGCTCGGTGATCAGGTGATGGTCGTAGAGCTCATCGAGCTTGGCGCGGGCGTTCCCCAGGCTGGTCTCGTCGAGGGCGGCCACCGCAGCGGCGTCCAGGTCCGTACCCGGGGCCAGGCCGAGCCGGCGGAACAGCCGCTGCTGGGCGTCGCTGAGGTCGGCGTAGGACAGATCGAACGCGGCCGCGACCGACAGGTTCTCCGCCCGCATGACGGCCAGCCGGTCGCGGGCCGCCGCGAGGCCGGCGGCCACCTCCGTGCCGGTCCGGGCCGGATGGTGCCTCAGCTGCTGGGCGAGCATCCCGATGGCCAGCGGCAGATACCCGCACAGCCGGGCGATCTCCCCGGCTGGACCCGCTCCGGGGCCGAGGTCGGCACGGCCGGCCAGCCGGGCCAGCAGCGCCACGGCCTCGGCTTCCGACAGCGTGCCGAGGCTGATCACCGCAGAGTCCTCCAGCGCGGTCAGCCGCCGGCGGCTCGTGACCAGGACCAGGCTGCCCGAAGTGCCCGGCAGCAGCGGCCGGACCTGCTCATGCCCGGCCACGTCGTCCAGCAGAAGGAGGATTCTCTTGCCCGCGACGTGATCACGCCAGCGGCCGGCCCGCGCTTCGGTCCCGGGCGGGATCTGCTGCACGGCGACCCCGGCCGTCAGGAGCAGGCTCGCCAGCGCGTCGGGCGGGCTGACCGGCCGGTGGCCGGGGGTGTGGGCATGCAGCGGGAGGAAGAACTGGCCGTCAGGGAAGTGCCCGGCCAGCCGGTGCGCGGCGTGCACGGCCAGGGTCGTCTTGCCGACGCCGGGCATCCCGTCGATGACGCAGATCCCCAGCGCCCCGCCCCCCAGCGCCCCGCGGTCCGCCGCCGCACCCGGCACACTCGCCCCGTCCGCCCTGCCAGGCCCGTCCGCCACCCCGGCCACGCCCGCCAGCGTGCTCAGCAGCCGCGCCAGCTCGGGCTCGCGCCCGGTGAAGCTGCCGATATCGCGCGGGAGGCTCCGGGTAGCGGCGGCCGCGGACCCTCCGGCCGCCGCCGGCCCGCCGGGCCTGGCCGCCAGAACCTCCGCGGCCGGCGCCCGGCCCCGGGCCGCCGCGACGAACAGCACCCGCACCTGCCCGGTCAGGCTGAGCGCGTCGGCCAGCAGCACGGCGGTGTCCTTACGCGCGGTGCGGTTGATGCCCCGCTCCAGGTCGCTGACCGACCGCGGGCTCAGGCCTGCGGCCTCGGCCAGCTCCTCCTGCGTCAGGCGAGCTCGGTCCGGAACTGCCGCAGCAACCCGGCGAAGCTCAGCGGCGCTCCGCCGCCGCTTCCGCGGTCCCTCACCAGAGCGCCAAGGCCACGCAGTGCACCTGCCGAGCCTACGAGCCCCGCCGGGCAGGCGGCCAGCCGCCGTGGCCGCGGCCGGCCCGCGCGGAACCGGTCAGGAATCGAGAAGCGCTGGTCAGCGGGCCGCACCTAGCGCGGCCCGGTCAGCCTGGGCCGCTACGGGCGCAAGGCGCTGGCGAAGGACGCCGGCGTCGCCCCGGACGGCACTGGCTCGCACCGGATCGCGATCAGCACGGAGGCCGGGCCGTTCACCGATCCGGACGGCTTCGCATGGGAGGGCATACCGCGCTAAGCGGCCGCCCCGGGGACCGGCGGCCCGGCCTGGTCAGGACACTCCGGCCAGGGCCAGGGTGCGGCCGCCGGTCCGCTCAGCGACATAGCGGTCCCGCAGTTCCTGGCCGCGTCCGGCGCCGGCATGATCGCCGCCCGCCGGCCGGAGCGCTACCACGCCTGGATCGGCTGGCCATCGGGCTGTCGGCGTGGCCCGCGCCCGGACGCTGGGCACCGGGCAGGACTCCGAACCCAGGTGGCTACGGGGGACGGTGCTCGCTCACCGGCGGTGGCCCGGGAGCGGGCAGGCAGACGGTGTAGATCAGGCGGCGGCGACGGCCGTTACCCGGCGGGTTGGCGAGGCGGGGCTGGAAGACCCGGCGCAGGTCGAGCAGGAGACTGGCGAACTCGTCGTCGGTGAGCCACAAGGCGCCCACCCGGTAACCCGCCTCAGCGGACGGGTCCGGCGGGTCGGTGGCGAGGTAGGCGTCGACGTCGCCGAGCATCCCGGCGACATAGGCCAGGAACGCGCGGGTGTGGTCCTCGCGGCTCATGGCGCGCGCTTCGCCGGGCTGGATCTGCGCCGCGGCGGGCCGCAGGGTGTACGTCCGCTCGACGGCGCCGCGCACCCGGCGCTCAGCGACAACCGTGAGAACCCCGGCCCGGGTGAGACGGGCGACGTGGCGGTACAGGCTGCCCGGCGGCACGTCCCCCAGTTCGGCGGCGAGCTGGCTGGTGGTCAGCGCCCGGTCGCCCATGAACGCCTTGACTATGCGCAGCCGTACTGGATGCAGGAGCAGGTCCGCACTTGTCATCGACCCAGTCTAATCATTGTTATCAGACTTGATATCATTCACACCACTGAGAACATATGGATCTCACCATGGAAGGCAGGCCACCACCGATGAGCACTGACCCGGCCGGCGCGGCGCTGGCCGTTATCGACATGGCCAGGAACGGGCAGTTCGCCGAACTCTGCGAGCGCTTCGCGCCGCCGCTCCGCGACATGGTCTCGGCCGGCAGCCTGCGGGCGGCATGGGAGGCCGAGGTAGACCCGTACGGGCCGGTCACCGAGGTCCGCACGCCGCTGACCGAGGCCGGTGCCCCCGGCCTGACCACCGCCAGAGTCCCGGTGACCTTCGAGCGCGGCGAGCTGACCATCGCCATCGACCTCGCGGGCGAGCAGCACTGGATCACTGGCATCCAGTTCCTGCCCGCCGGAGCCGCCGAGCCCACCGCGCCGTGGGAGCCGCCGCCGTACGCCGATCCGGCTGCGTTCACCGAGACCGACGTCACCCTCGGCGACCCGCCGCTGGCCGTCACCGGCGTCCTCAGCGTGCCGCGGGGCGCGGCCGGCCAGGAAAACCACCTCCCGGCCGTCCTCCTGCTCGCCGGCTCCGGCCCGCACGACCCGGACGAGACCATCGGCCGCAACAAGCCGCTGAAGGACCTCGCCTGGGGCCTGGCCACCGCGGGCATCGCCGTGCTCCGCTTCGGGAAGGTCACCCACGCCCATCCGGCGGAGGTCGTCGCCGACCCGGACTTCACGCTCACCGACGAGTACGTCCCGCAGGCGCTGGCCGGCCTGCGGCTGCTGCGCGAGCACCCGGCCATCGACCCGGCCCGCCTCTACCTCGCCGGCCACAGCCTTGGCGGCTCGGTGGCCCCCCGGGTCGCCGCTGCCGCCGAGGCCGGCCCGGCCGTCGCGGGCATGATCCTCCTGGCCGCCGGGGCGCAGCCGCTGCACTGGTCCACGGTCCGCCAGTTCCGCTACCTGGCCACCGTCAACCCCGGCGGCCCCGCCACCCTCCAGCCGGCCATCGACGCGATCACCGCGCAGGCCAAAGCCGTCGACGACCCCGGCCTGTCCGCGGCCACACCGCGGGAAACGCTGCCGTTCGGCGTCCCCGCGCCCTACTGGCTGGACCTGCGCGGCTACGACCCGCCCGCCGCCGCCGCGGCACTCAGCAAGCCCATGCTCATCGTCCAGGGCGGCCGCGACTACCAGGCCACCGTTGATGATGACCTTTCCCGCTGGCGGGCCGCCCTCGGCAGCCGCCCCGGCGTCACCATCCGCGTCTACGACGCGGACAACCACCTGTTCTTCCCCGGCTCCGGCCCCTCGTCGCCCGAGGAGTACGAACCCGCCCAGCACATGGATCCGGAGGTCATCGCCGGCATCGCGAGCTGGCTCAGCGCGCGCTGAGACGGATTCGTTACCCAGAACACTGAACCGGGGTTCGGTTCAGGGCCGTGCTCCCGGGAGCGGTGCTGGTCACCGTCAGCACGTCACCAGCAGCCGCACCGAGGGAGTCGAGGCATGCCGAGAACGACCGCATGGCCCACGGAGGACGGGACCCGGGGGAGCAAACGGCGGGAGACAGGGGCATACGCGAGGCGGGTGAGCGGGGTACTGGCCGCCGGGGCCGCGGCGGCGCTGGTGCTGCCCGCCGGGACCGGGCTGGCCGCGACGGACCCGCACCAGACCAACGTGTTCGTCCGGACGGACCTGGCGTCGGGCAACCCGCGGCTGACGCCGACGGTGGACCCGAACATCATCAACCCGTGGGGCGTCTCTGAGTTCCCGCACGGCCCGCTCTGGGTGTCCAACGAGGGCCACGCCAACACCACGCTGTACAGCGGCGCGGACAATGCCTCAGCCAGGCTGAACCCGGTCGGCCTCGTGGTCTCGATCCCCGGCGGCCGCCCCACCGGCCAGGCCTTCAATACCACGTCGACAGGGGCCACCCCCGGGTTCGCCGTGACCGACGGCAAGAACACCGCCCCGGCCAGGTTCCTGTTCGCCACCCTGAACGGGGTGATCGCGGGCTGGGCGCCGACCGTAGGCGCCACCATGGCCGGCGCTCAGTCGACCACCGCCGAGCAGGGCACCAAGGTGCCGGGCGCGGTCTTTACCGGCCTGGCCCAGGCCGGCAGCCGGCTGTACGCGGCCGACGTCGCGCACCGCACGGTCGACGTGTTCGGCGCGGACTTCAAGCAGCTGATAATGCCGGGCGCGTTCCAGGACCGGTTCATCCCGCGCAGCTTCTCGCCCTTCAACATCGCGGCGGTCAACGGCCAGATCGTGGTCACCTACTCCTCGCCGCACGCGTTCCTGGGCGGCGGGTTCGTGGACGTCTTCACGCCCGGCGGCGTGCTGGTCAAGCGCCTGGTCCGGGGCGGCCTCCTGGACCAGCCGTGGGGCGTGGCCCAGGCGCCTGGCGATTTCGGGCCGCTGGCCGGCGACCTGCTGATCGGCAACCACGGCAACGGCCGGATCAACGCGTACAACCCGGTCACCGGCCGGTTCGCCGGCACGCTCACGCTGACCAGCGGGCGGGCCTTCACCGCGCCCGGCCTGTGGGGGCTGATCTTCGGCGACGGCCCGGCCGCGCCGGGCGGCCCGCCGTCCGCGGGCAACTTCGACACGCTGTTCTTCACCGCGGGCGCCACGCCCGGGCGGGACGGCCTGATCGGCGAGATCGGCATCCCGGCCTAGCACGGGGCCGCGCAGGCCGCCTCAGGCCCCGGCCTTCAGGCCCAGGCCCCAGGCCCCAGCCCACAGGCACCGCCCCGGCCCGGGAGCACCCGGGCCGGGGCGGATCCATTTCGTTACCCGCCGCGCGGCCGCGCCACGGCCGCCGACAGTGATCACTCTCAGTAACATACGGTGGGACGGACCTGGTACGGGGCCCGGACGGATGCCAAATCCGTGCCAAAAGATTTACAAACCGCCGCATCTCCGGCAGGTCCCGCCGCCTAGAGTCGGATCCGGCACGCCCGGGGCGGGCCATGTCATGACGGGAGAAATGCCCCGCCCGGGGCCCACTGTGGCAAGGAGCAGATCTTGCTTCAGCTCGGACGGCTGCGCGGCCGTGTGACGGTGCTCGCCGTGGCTATCGCGGCCACCGCGGCCACCGGCTCCTGGTTCGCGATGAGCCATGCCCGCGCCAGCGGCCCGGCCGACGCCGGCCGCCACGGCCGCAGCGGCCAGGCCACCCAGGCCGCCGCCGTCCCGCTGCAGGTCGTCTCGGTCACCCCGGCCCGGCACACCCAGCACGTCAACGGCGCCGCCCCGGTCATCATCCAGTTCTCCACCCCGCTGGCGCCCGGCTCGCCCACGCCGGAGATCACCCCGGGCATCCCCGGCCACTGGAGCCAGCCCAGCCCCACTCAGCTCACGTTCACGCCGGTGGCCGGGTTCCGCCCGCACACCCGGGTCACGGTGCGGATCCCCGGCGGCAGCGACGGCGTCAGAGCAGCCTCGGGCGGCCTGCTCGCGCACCAGGTCACCACCCGCTTCCGTACCGGTGCCTGGTCCCTGGTCCGCCTCGACCAGCTGCTCGCCGAGCTCAGCTACCTGCCACTGACCTGGACGCCTGCCTCCGGCGAGACCAGCCCGGACGCGACCGACGCGGCCGGGCAGCGGTCCGCCGCGTTCGACCCCCCGGCCGGGAAGTTCAGCTGGAACCGCGGCTACCCGCGGGAGCTGCGCACGTTCTGGAAGGTCGGCAGCGCGGACAGCCTGATCGTCAAGGGCGCGGTGATGGCCTTCGAGAACGACCACGGCATGACGATGGACGGGGTCCCCGGTCCTGCCGTCTGGCGCGCGCTGTTCCGCGCCGAGGCGAAGGGCCAGGCCAACAAGGCCGGCTACACCTACGCGCGGGCCACCAAGTACAGCCCGGAGACGCTGACCATCTGGCACAACGGCCACCAGGTGTTCCGCGCCCTGGCCAACACCGGGATCCCGGCCGCGCCGACCACCAGCGGCACCGCCCCGGTCTACCTGCGCTACCGGTTCCAGATCATGCGCGGCACGAACCCGGACGGCAGCAAGTACGCTGACCCGGTGCAGTACGTGGCCTACTTCCGGGCCGGCGAGGCGGTGCACTACTTCCCGCGCGGTTCCTACGGGTTCCCGCAGAGCCTCGGCTGCGTGGAGCTGCCGCTCGGCGACGCGGCCAGGGCGTGGCCGTTCCTGACCTACGGCAGCCTGGTCACCGTAACGAATCCCTAGCCAGGCATACCCATGCCCCGCAGTCGGTAGCATTCGGGGATACCCCGGCCGCGCCGCGGCCGTACCGTGCCTAGGAGCCCGCCCGTGCCTGACGGCAAGCTGCACATCACCCTCGCCGGCCGCGAGTACGTGGTGGAAGCGGGCACCACGGCCGGCCAGGCGCTCGACGCCCACGCTGAGGCCTTTCCCGGCCTAAGGGATACGGTGATCGCGGCGCGGGTCGCCGCCCACGGCACCGCCCCCGGCCAGCTGCGTGACCTCACCTGGCCGCTGGCCGACGGCGACGAGGCAGAGCCCGTCACGATCGACAGCCCGGACGGGCTGATGATCATGCGGCATTCCACCGCGCACGTGCTGGCCCAGGCCGTGCAGCAGCTGTTCCCCGAGGCCAGGCTGGGTATCGGCCCGCCGGTCGAGAACGGCTTCTACTACGACTTCGACGTGCCCACCCCGTTCGGCCCCGACGACCTGAAGGCCATCGAGCAGCGGATGCGCCAGCTGGTCAAGCAGGGCCAGCGGTTCGGGCGCCGGGTGGTCACCGACTCCGAAGCCCGGGACGAGCTCAAAGACGAGCCGTACAAGCTGGAGCTGATCGGCCTGAAGGGCGCGGCCGCCGACGAGGAGGCGGTCGAGGTCGGCGGCGCCGAGCTGACGATCTACGACAACACCGACCCGCGCACCGGCGAGCGCTGCTGGCAGGACCTGTGCCGCGGCCCGCACCTTCCGACGACCCGGCAGATACCGGCGTTCAGGCTGCTCCGCTCGGGCGGCGCGTACTGGCGGGGCAGCGAGAAGAACCCGCAGCTGCAGCGGATCTACGGCACCGCGTGGCCGTCCCGCGAGGCCCAGGACCACTACCTCGAGATGCTGGCCGAGGCCGAGCGGCGGGACCACCGCAAGCTCGGCACCGAGCTGGACCTGTTCTCCTTCCCCACCGAGATCGGCAGCGGGCTGGCGGTCTTCCATCCCAAGGGCGGCACGGTCCGCCGGGTGATGGAGGACTACTCGCGGCAGCGGCACGAGGCGGCCGGGTACGAGTTCGTCAACACCCCGCACATCACCAAGGAAGAGCTGTTCCAGATCTCCGGCCACCTGCAGTGGTTCGGCGAGAACATCTTCCCGCCGATGGAGTTCGAGGGCGCCAGGTACTACCTGAAGCCGATGAACTGCCCGTTCCACATCCTGATCTACCGGTCCCGCGGCCGGTCCTACCGCGAGCTGCCGCTGCGGCTGTTCGAGTTCGGCACCGTGTACCGGTACGAGAAGTCCGGCGTGGTGCACGGGCTGACCCGGGTCCGCGGCCTGACCATGGACGACTCGCACATCTTCTGCGCCCGCGAGCAGGCCTCGGCGGAGCTCAAGCGGCTGCTGTCGTTCGTCCTTGACCTGCTGCGCGACTACGGGCTGAGCGACTTCTACCTCGAGCTGTCCACCCGCGACGACGAGAAGGAGAAGTTCGCCGGCAGCGACGAGGACTGGGCGCAGGCCACCGCGGACCTGGCGGAGGCGGCCCGCGAGTCCGGGCTCGAGCTGGTGGCCGACCCGGGCGGCGCGGCGTTCTACGGGCCGAAGATCTCGGTCCAGGCCAAGGACGCGATCGGGCGGACCTGGCAGCTGTCCACCATCCAGGTCGACTTCCAGCTGCCCAAGCGCTTCGGCCTGGAGTACCAGGCCGCGGACGGCACCCGGCAGCAGCCGATCATGATCCACCGGGCGCTGTTCGGCTCGATCGAGCGGTTCTTCGGCATCCTGGTCGAGCACTACGCGGGCGCGTTCCCGCCGTGGCTGGCGCCGGTCCAGGTGGTCGGCATCCCGATCACCGAGGCGCACGTGGGCTACCTGGAAGGGGTCGCGGAGCAGCTGCGCGAGCGCGGCATCCGGGTCCAGGTCGACACCAGCGACGACCGGATGCAGAAGAAGATCAGGAACGCGCAGCGGCAGAAGGTGCCGTACATGCTGCTGGCCGGCGGCGACGACGTCGCCGCCGGGGCGGTGTCGTTCCGCTACCGCAGCGGCGAGCAGAACAACGGGGTGCCGGTCAGCGAGGCCATCGCCGAGATCGCGGCCGCCATCGCCGAGCGACGCCAGGTCTGATGCCCGCGGCAGGAGGCGACGACGGGCCCGCCGTCCAGCAGGGCGTGGGCGTGCCGGACGCGCTGCAGCGGCTGTGGACGCCGCACCGGCTGGCCTACATCAAGGGCGCGGGCAAGCCGCCGGACACCGGCCAGGGCGACGGCTGCCCGTTCGACCGGGTGCCCGGGCTGCCCGATGAGGACGGGCTGATCGTGGCCCGCGGCGAGACCGTCTACGCGGTGCTCAACCTGTACCCGTACAACGCCGGGCACCTGCTGATCTGCCCGTACCGGCACGTGGCCGACTACACCGAGCTGACCCCGGCGGAGACCGCCGAGGTGGCCGCCTTCACCCAGCGGGCGATGACCGTCATCCGGTCGGTGTCGGCCCCGCACGGGTTCAACATCGGGATGAACATGGGCCACGTGGCGGGCGCCGGGATCGCCGAGCACCTGCACCAGCACGTGGTGCCGCGGTGGGGCGGCGACGCGAACTTCATGCCGATCATCGGGCACACGAAGGTGCTGCCCGAGCTGCTCGGTGACACCCGGGCGATGCTGGCCGCCGCCTGGCCGGCCCGCTGACCACCATGGTCAGCGGGCCCGCCGGGCCGCCGCGGCCCCGTGCCTGGTAGTGCCGGGCGCGGTCAGTCGGGCTTGGACTCGGCCGCCACCTTCTCCGCCAGGTGCGCCGGCAGCGGCTCGTAGCGCAGGTAGGACCGGGTGAACGAGCCGGTGCCGTGCGACATCGAGCGCAGGTCGATGGCGTACCTGGTGATCTCCAGCTCCGGGATCTCGGCCTTGACCAGGGTCCGCCCGTTGCCGACCGGCTCGGTGCCGAGCACCCGGCCGCGCCGTGAGGACAGGTCGGACATGACCGCGCCCACGTCTTCGTCGGCGACCAGCACGGACACCTCGTCGACCGGCTCCAGCAGCAGGGCCTGGCACTTGCTCACCGCGTCCCGCAGGGCCGCCCGGCCGGCCTTCTGGAAGGCCATGTCGGAGGAGTCGACCGAGTGCGCCTTGCCGTCGAACAGCGTGACCTTGATGTCCACCATCGGGTAGCCGGCCAGCACGCCGGCCTCCATCTGGGACCGGACGCCCTTCTCCACCGACGGGATGAACTGCCGCGGCACCACGCCGCCGACGATCTTGTCGACGAACTCCAGGCCGGTGCCGGACGGGGTCGGCTCGACCTCGATGTGGCAGATGCCGAACTCGCCGTGCCCGCCGGTCTGCTTGACGTTCCGGCCCAGCCCCTGCGCCTTGTTGCCGACCGTCTCGCGCAGCGGCACGCGCAGCGGGACGGTCTCCACGGCCACCCCGTAACGGCTGCTGAGCCGGTCGAGCAGCAGGTCCGAGTGGGCCTCGCCCATGCACCACAGCACCAGCTGGCGGGTCTCCGCGTTGTTCTCCAGGCGCAGCGTCGGGTCCTCGGCCACCAGCCGGGACAGCGCCTGGGACATCTTGTCCTCATCAGCCTTGGACTTCGCGGTGATGGCCACCGGGAGCAGCGGCTCGGGCATCTCCCAGGACTCCATCAGCAGCGGCTTGTCCTTGGCGGACAGCGTGTCGCCGGTCTCCGCGCTGGCCAGCTTGGCCACCGCGCAGATGTCGCCGGCCGCGCAGTGCGTCATGCTGCGCTGCTGCTTGCCCAGCGGCGAGGTGACCGCGCCGACCCGCTCGTCCTGGTCGTGGTCGGCGTGCCCGCTGGCGGCCCGGCCGTGGCCGGACACGTGGATCGAGTCGTCCGGCCGCAGCGTGCCGGAGAACACCCGGACGAGGCTGATCCGGCCGACGTACGGGTCCGAGTTGGTCTTGATCACCTCGGCCACCAGCGCGCCGTCCGGGTCGCAGGTCAGCCCGTCCACCGGGGTGCCGTCGATGGTGGTGACAGCCGGCATCGGGTGCTCCTGCGGCGACGGGAACGCCTCCGTCATCACCTCGAGCAGCTCGTCCAGGCCGATGCCGTGCGGCGCGGCGGAGGCCAGCACCGGGTAGAAGCTGCCGCGCGCGACGGCCTTCTCCAGGTCCTCGATGAGCACCTTGGCGTCGATGGCCTCGCCGGACAGGTAGCGGTCCATCAGCGACTCATCCTCGGACTCCTGGATGATCGCCTCGATCAGCTCGCCGCGGGCCTCCTCGAGCCGGTCCGCGTCGGCCGCGTCCGGGTCGCGCTCGGTGCGGGTGCCGCCGGAGTAGTCATACAGCCGCTCGGAGAGCAGCCCGATCAGCCCGGTGACCCCGCCGTCCGGGCCGGCTACCGGCAGGTACAGGGGTGCGACCGAGCCGCCGAACGCGTCCCGGCAGGCCGCCAGCGCGTCGTCGAACTCGGACCGGTGGTGGTCGATCTTCGTGATGACCACGGCACGGGGCGTGCCGGCCGCGGCGCACTCCTCCCACAGCATGCGGGTCAGGCCGTCGACGCCGTCGACCGCGGAGACGGTGAACAGGGCAGCGTCCGCGGCGCGCAGGCCGGCCCGCAGGTCGCCGGTGAAGTCGGCGTACCCGGGCGTGTCCAGCAGGTTGACCTTGACGTTCCCGTGCACCACCGGGGCCAGCGTGAGGTTGACGGAGCGCTGCTGGCGGACCTCGACCTCATCGAAGTCGCTGACGGTGGTGCCGTCCTCGACCCGGCCGGCCCGCTGGATCGCGCCGGTGCGTACCAGCAGCGCTTCCACCAGCGTCGTCTTCCCCGCCCCGGAATGCCCGACCAGCACTACGTTCCGCACGCTGTCCGCCTGGCCGGCCGCGGGCGTGCGACCTGCGGCCCCGGAGTTCGCTGTCCTGTCTGCCATGGTGGCGCCTCCTGAGAATAGGTCCGCCGGCTGCCCTGCCAGGAACAGCCTTAACCTCCCGGCTACCGGATCACAAGACCCAGTTCGCAATCCCTTGCCCAGCCCAGGCCCATGGGCTCGGCACTGGGCCGGGCCCGCCGCGGCCGCCAGTAAGATCGGGTCGCCATGCTGAACGTCCTGCGCCCGTTCTTCACCCGCTTGCTGACGCCGGTCAGCCAGTGGCTGGCGCGTACCCCGGTAACCCCGAACATGGTGACCGTCGTCGGCACCCTCGGGGTGTCCGGCGGCGCGCTGGCGCTGTTCCCGACCGGGCACCTGCTGGCCGGGGTGATCGTGTGCACCGTGTTCGTGTTCGCCGACATGCTGGACGGCACGCTGGCCCGGATCAAGGGCAGCAGCGGGGCCTGGGGCGCGTTCCTGGACTCCACCCTGGACCGGATCGCGGACGCCGCGGTGTTCGCCGGCCTGGCGGCCTATTTCGTGAACGGCGGGGATTCCCGGCTGATGGCCGGTGTCGCCACGTACTGCCTGGTCACCGGCTCGCTGGTGTCCTACGCCAAGGCCCGGGCGCAGGGCCTGGGGGTGAGCTGCGACGTCGGTATCGCGGAGCGGACCGAGCGGCTGCTGATCGCCCTGGTGGCGGCCGGGCTGGCCGGGCTCGGGGTGCCGTACGTGCTCCCGGCCGGGCTGTGGGTCCTGGCCGGCCTGACCACGATCACGCTGGGGCAGCGGGTCTGGGCGGTCCGCCAGGGCACCGCCGCCTCGGCGGCAAAGACAACGGCCGGTGCGCCAGCGCGCGACGACGGGGCCGACCGGGCCGGCCAGGGCACGGGGCCCGGCGGGAGCGCCGGGCAGGCGAAGGGGTAGCCAATGCCCGCAATCAAGGACCGGCTCGCGGACACCGCCTACCAGCTGGGCTGGTCGGTGGTATGCAAGCTGCCGGAGCGGTGGACCGCCGGGGTCTTCCGGTGGGTGGCCGACGTGGCCTGGCGGCGGCAGGGCCCGCGGGTGCAGACGCTGGAGGCGAACCTGCGCCGGGTGCTCGGCCCGGACGCGGACGGCCCGCAGCTGCGGGCGCTGTCGCGGGAATCCATGCGCTCGTACGCCCGGTACTGGCTCGAGGTCTTCCGGCTGCCGGTGATCCCGGTCGAGCGGCTGGTCAGCGGCATGCAGGAGGAAGGCGAGATCGAGACCACGCTCGGCTATATCAAGGCCGGCCGGGGTGTGGTCTTCGCGCTGCCGCACATGGGCAACTGGGACCAGGCCGGCGCATGGATCATCGCCCGGGGCGCGGGGTCGTTCACTACCGTGATGGAGCGGCTCAAGCCCGAGTCGGTGTACGAGCGGTTCGTCGCGTTCCGCGAGGGCCTGGGCATGGAGGTGCTGCCGGCCAGCGGCGGGGCCAGCCGGTTCGGCGTGCTGGCCCAGCGGCTGCGGGCGGGCAAGGTGGTCTGCCTGCCGGCCGACCGGGACGTCACCGGCAGCGGCATCGAGGTGGACTTCTTCGGCGAGAAGGCGCGGATGATGCCCGGGCCCGCGGCACTGGCCGTGCAGACCGGCGCGGCGCTGGTCCCGGCCATCCTGTGGTACACCGAGGACGGCTGGGGGGTGTACCTGCACCCCGAGATCGAGGTGCCGGCCGACGGCGACCGCAAGCAGAAGGCCGCGGTGATGACCCAGCGGCTGGCCGACGTGTTCGCCGAGGGGATCAGGAAGCACCCCTCGGACTGGCACATGCTGCAGCACGTGTTCACCGCGGACCTGGACCAGCAGCGGCTGGCGGCGGCCATCGCCCGGGCGCAGCAGGCCGAGGCGGCGCCCGGCGAGCCCGGGGAGCCGGGGGCGGCGTGAGAGTCGGCCTGGTCTGCCCCTACAGCTGGGATGTGCCCGGCGGCGTCCAGGAGCACATCAGGGAACTCGCCGAGACGCTGATCGAGCTCGGCCACCAGGTCTCGGTGATCACCCCGGCGGACGACGACACCGTCCTGCCCAGCTACGCGGTGTCGGCCGGGCGGGCGGTGCCGGTGCCCTACAACGGCTCGGTGGGCCGGGTCGCGTTCGGTTTCCTGTCCGCCAGCCGGGTGCGCCGCTGGCTGAAGGAGGGCCAGTTCGACGTGCTGCACGTGCACGAGCCGGCCGCGCCCAGCCTGTCCCTGCTGGCCGCCTGGTCGGCGACCGGGCCGATCGTGGCCACGGTGCACATCGCGAACCCGCGGTCCCGGCTCCTGCACGCGGCCACGCCGATCCTGGAGTACGTCGGGGAGAAGATCAGCGCCCGGATCGCGGTGTCCGAGGCGGCCAGGACCACGCTGGTCGAGCACCTGGGCGGGGACGCGGTGCTGATCCCCAACGGGGTCAGGGTGCGCCGGTACGAGAAGGCCGACCCGCTGCCCGGCTGGCCCGGACCCGGCGGCGCGCTGGGCTTCCTGGGCCGGATGGACGAGCCGCGGAAGGGCCTGTCCGTGCTGCTGGCCGCGTTCGCGATCCTCGGCCCGCAGCGCCCCGGGCTGCGGCTGCTGATCGCCGGCCCCGGCGACGCCGACGAGGTCATGGAGAAGGTGCCGCCTGCGCTGCGCGACCGGGTGGTGCTGCTCGGGCAGGTCAGCGACGAGGACAAGGTCCGGGTGTACCACTCGGTGGACGTGTTCTGCGCGCCGAACACCGGCGGCGAGAGCTTCGGCATCGTGCTGGCCGAGGCGATGGCCGCGGGCGCCCCGATCGTGGCCAGCGACCTGGACGCGTTCCGGATGGTGCTGCGCGGCGGGGAGGCCGGCGAGCTGTTCGGCACCGGGGACCCGGACGGGCTGGCGCAGGCCGCGGCGCGGCTGCTCGATGACCCGCCGCGGCGGGCCGAGCTGTCCGCGGCGGCCCGCACTGCGGTCCGGGCCTTCGACTGGCCCACGGTGGCCCGTCAGGTGGTCCAGGTCTACGAGACGGTGCGGCTCGGCGGCGGGTCGGTCGGGGTGAGCACCCGGTGACCAGGATCATCATCATCATCGCGGTGGCCCTGCTGGTCGGGGTGTACATCTCCTGGCGGGCCGGCCGCCTGGACCGGATGCACACCCGGCTGGACACGGCCCGCGCCGCGCTCGACGCGGCGCTGCTGCGGCGCAGCTCGGTGGCGCTGGAGCTGGCCTCCTCCGGGCTCCTCGACCCGGCCACCAGCCTGCTGGTGGCCGGCGCCGCGCACGACGCCAGGACGGCCCCGCCGGGCGACCAGGAGCTGGCCGAGAGCGACCTGACCCGGACCCTGCGGGCGGCCTTCGGCCAGCCTGGCTTCCGCGCCTCGCTGGAGGGCCGGGCCGGCGCCGCGGAGCTGCTGGCCGAGACCGAAGCCGCGGCGCACCAGGTGTTCCTGGCCCGCCGTTTCTACAACAGCGCGGTGACGACGACCCGCACCGCACGGCGGCGCTGGCTGGTCCGGCTGTTCCGGCTCGCGGGCAGCGCCAGCCCGCCGCAGTTCTTCGAGATCGACGACTCGCTGGTGGCCCCGGGCGGCGACGAGGCGGCCCCGCCGGGGGTGTCCCGGCTGGCGGGCTGACCGGCCGTACAGCGGGGCTGCCGGCGGACCGCCTACCATGGAGATCAAGCCAACAGCAGCACTAAGAGAGGTTCCCGTGTCAGTCCACAGTTCTCCCGCCAGTACCGGCAGTCCCGGCAGTTCCGCAGGCGGTTCCGCGGCCGGTGCCGCCCCGGCGCCGGGGACCGGGACCGAGCGGGTCAAGCGCGGCATGGCCGACATGCTCAAGGGCGGCGTGATCATGGACGTGGTCACCCCGGAGCAGGCCAAGATCGCCGAGGACGCAGGCGCGGTCGCGGTGATGGCGCTCGAGCGGGTCCCGGCCGACATCAGGGCCCAGGGCGGCGTGGCCCGGATGAGCGACCCCGACATGATCGACGGCATCATCGGCGCGGTGTCCATCCCGGTCATGGCCAAGTGCCGGATCGGGCACTTCGCCGAGGCCCAGGTGCTCCAGGCGATCGGCGTCGACTACATCGACGAGTCCGAGGTGCTCACCCCCGCCGACGAGGCGCACCACGTGGACAAGTGGGAGTTCACCGTGCCGTTCGTGTGCGGTGCCACGAACCTCGGCGAGGCGCTGCGGCGGATCACCGAGGGCGCCGCGATGATCCGGTCCAAGGGCGAGGCCGGCACCGGCAACGTGGTCGAGGCGACCCGGCACATGCGCGGCATCCTGGCCGAGATCCGCGCCCTTGCCGTGCTCCCCGCCAACGAGCTGTACACCGCGGCTAAGCAGCTGCAGGCGCCGTACGAGCTGGTCGCCGAGGTGGCCGCGGCGGGCAAGCTGCCGGTCGTGCTGTTCACCGCGGGCGGCATCGCCACGCCGGCGGACGCGGCGATGATGATGCAGCTCGGCGCCGAGGGCGTGTTCGTCGGCTCGGGCATCTTCAAGTCCGGCGACCCGGCCGCACGGGCCGCGGCGATCGTCAAGGCGACCACCTTCTACGACGACCCGGACGTGGTGGCCAAGGTGTCCCGCGGGCTCGGCGAGGCCATGGTCGGCATCAACCTGGACACCCTCGCCCCGGAGCAGCGGTACGCCGGCCGCGGCTGGTGATGAGCCCGGTTATCGGGGTCCTCGCCCTGCAGGGGGACGTCGCTGAGCACCGGCGGGCGGTGACCGGGACGGGCGCGACCGCCGTCGCGGTGCGCCGTCCCGCCGAGCTCGACGCGGTTGACGGCCTGATCATCCCGGGCGGGGAGTCCACCACGATGTGGAAGCTCGCCGACGTGTTCGAGCTGATGGAGCCGCTGCGCAAGCAGATCGCCGGCGGCCTGCCGGTGTTCGGCTCCTGCGCTGGGATGATCATGCTGGCCACCAACCTGCTGGACCGGATCGAGGGCCAGGAGACGCTGGGCGGCCTTGACGTCACCGTGCGGCGCAACGCGTTCGGCCGCCAGATCGACTCGTTCGAGTCCGACATCGACCTCACCGGGGTGGACGGCCCGCCGTTCCGCGCGGTGTTCATCCGGGCCCCGTGGGTCGAGCAGGCCGGGCCCGGCGTCGAGGTCCTGGGCACCGAGCCGCGCACGGGTAGGATCGTCGCGGTCCGCCAGGGACCCGTGCTCGCGACGTCGTTTCACCCGGAGCTGACCAGGGACGGGCGGATCCACCAGCTTTTCACCGAGATCGTAAGGGAACGTGCATGAGCGGCCATTCCAAGTGGGCGACCACGAAGCACAAGAAGGCCGTCGTCGATGCCCGGCGCGGGAAGCTCTTCGCCAAGCTGATCAAGAACGTCGAGGTGGCCGCCCGCACCGGCGGTGCGGACCTGGCCGGCAACCCGACGCTCTATGACGCGGTGCAGAAGGCCAAGAAGAGCTCCGTGCCCAACGACAACATCGACCGGGCGGTACGGCGCGGGGCCGGGCTGGAAGCCGGCGGCGCCGCGTACGAGGCCATCACCTACGAGGGCTACGCGCCGGGCGGGGTCGCGGTGCTGGTCGAGTGCCTGACCGACAACCGGAACCGGGCGGCGGCCGACGTGCGCGCCGCGCTGACCCGCAACGGCGGGTCGATGGCCGACCCCGGCTCGGTGGCCTACCTGTTCGCCCGCAAGGGCGTGGTGATCGTGCCCAAGGGCCCGGGCGCGACCGAGGACGACGTGCTCGCCGCCGTGCTCGACTCCGGCGCCGAGGAGGTCATCGACCTCGGCGAGTCGCTCGAGGTGGTGAGCGAGGCCACCGACCTGATCGCGGTGCGGGACGCGCTGCGGGAGGCCGGGATCGAGTACGACTCGGCGGAAGCCGCGTTCCTGCCGTCGGTCGAGGTGCCGCTGGACGAGGAGCAGGCCAAGCGGGTGTTCCGGCTGATCGAGGCCATCGAGGACTCCGACGACGTGCAGGACGTGTACGCCAACTACTCGGTGCCCGACGAGATCATGGAAAAGCTTGGCTGACCACCCTGTCACGGTCCGGCCGCTGCACCGGGGCGACGGCTACGCCGCGGACCTGGACCTGACCCGGCGGGCGTTCGGGCCGTTCCCCGCGGCCGAGGGGGAGCAGCGGCTGGCCAGCGCCCGGCTGTCGGTCGACGGCGGCCGGTACTTCGGCGCCCTGCGCGACGGCGTGCTGGTGGGCACCGCGCGGTTCCTCGAGATGACCCAGTGGTGGCACGGCCGCGCGGTGCCGATGGCCGGGGTAGCCGGGGTCAAGGTGGCGCCCGAGGCCCGCGGCGGCGGCGTGGGCCGGGCCCTGACCGCCGCGGTGCTGGCCGAGATCGAGGCCCGCGGCTACCCGCTGTCCGCGCTGTACCCGGCCACCGCGCCGCTGTACCGGTCGTTCGGCTACGAGATCGCCGGCGGCCGGTATCAGGTCACGCTCCCGTCCCGGTCGCTGAGCCGGCTGCTCCCGGCCGAGGCCGGACCGGACGGCCAGGACGGCAAGGAGGCCCTGCGCCGGGCCGGACCCGCCGACGCCGCGGAGATCAGCGCGGTCATCGGCCGGGCGTACGCGGCCGGACGGGCCTGCGGGCCGGTCAGCTACGACCTGGCCACGTCCGCGCTGCTGATCGACGACGAGGACCTGTACTGCTACCTCGGCGACGACGCGTTCGTCTGCTACGGCTGGTCCGCCCCGCGCGAGATCACCGTGTACTTCGCGGTGGCCTGCACGGCGGCGGCCACCCGGGCGGTGTGGTCGCTGATCGCCTCCCACGTATCGATCGCCGGGACGGTCCACGCCACGGCCGGCCCGGCCGACCCGATCGGCTGGCTGACCGCCGAGCCGGACGCCCGGCTGCGCCGCACCGAGGAGTGGATGCTGCGGGTGATCAGCGCCCCGGCCGCGATCGCCGCCCGCGGCTTCCCGGCCGGCCTGACCGCGTCGGCCCCGCTCACGCTGGCGGACCCCCAGTTCCCGGCCAACGCGGGGGACTGGCGCCTGACGGTGGCCGATGGCCACGGCACGCTGACCCGCGGCCGGGCCGGGCCCGGGACCTCGCTGCGCCTCGGCCCCCGCGGGCTCGCCGCGCTGTACGCCGGCACTCCGCTGGCCACGCTGCGGATGGCCGGCCTGGCCGCCGGGGGAGATGAGGCCGCCGACGCGGCGCTGGACGCCGCCTTCGCCGCCACCCCCTACATGCTGGATCACTTCTAG
>DASVBE010000312.1:0-6655 GCA_036375995.1 Streptosporangiaceae bacterium
GGTCGTGCTAACCCACCACCCGCGACCTGCTCCAGTATCCTCGCCGGCCACGAGCCCCTCCTCGTCATCCCCGCCGGACACTCCTAGCGGCACGCCCTCGACATCCTCCCCGGCGCCGTCGGTAACCACGACTCAGTCCCCGGCCTCGCCACCGCCCACGCAAACGGCAACTGGCAACCCCGCCTTGGCGCAGAACGAGGCAACCTCCGTCAACGATCTGCTGACCACTGGCCAGAACAGCAGCGAGGTGCTGTCCAGCGCGGAAACTGACGCGCAGAACTGCGCCAGCCCACGGCTCGCTGCCGATGTGGATCAGATCCAGGCGGTCCGCGATCAGCGGCAGACCGAACTGGACCAGGCCCAGGTCCTTAACACCGACGACCTGCCCAACGGCGCCGGCCTGAAGAGCAACCTCATCAGTGCCCTGAGCCTTTCGATGCAGTCGGATGGCTACTACCTCACCTGGGCTCAGCGTCAGGCCCAGCCGGCCACCTGCGTCGACGGCAGCCTGCCGCCTGAGGAGCCAGCAGCGGACAACCGGGCACACGCCCCCAAGGAAGCGTTCCTCCGCGACTGGAACCCGATCGCCTTGCAGTACGGCCTGCCAACGCGCAGCAGAAGTCAGCTGTGACTATTCCGGCCGGGGTTCTGGCCGGCGGAACCCCGGCCAGCGTGGACACCGCACGCAAGCAGTGCTGAGCCCTTCACTCCGTGGGCCTGTGCCCTACTCGCCGCGGCCGGCCGGGCGGTAGATCAGCAGCAGCACGCTCGGGCCCATCTTGCGGCTCTCGACCAGCTCCAGCTCGGTGCCGCCGGCACCCTCCTTGAACAGCCGCTTCCCGCTGCCCAGCACGACCGGGTGCACCATCAGCCGGTACTCGTCGACCAGGTCGTGCTCGCGCAGGGTCTCCACCAGCGTCGCGCTGGCCGGCACGAGCACGTCCCCGGTGTACCGCTCCTTCAGCTTGGCCACTTCCCCGGCCACGTTGCCGGAGATAACCGTGGTGTTCTTCCACTCCGGGCTGGTCAGCGTGGTCGACACCACGACCTTCGGCATGTTGTTCATCTTCCGGCCGAATTCGCCGGTTGCTTCCTCCATGGCGGGCCACGCCGCCGCGAAACCGTCGTAGGTCACCCGGCCCATCAGCTGCACGTCGGCCGCCTGGAGTTCCTCGAACTTGAACGTCTCGCTGTCCGGGGCCGGGGACCTGAAGCTCCAGCCGCCGTGGGCGTAGCCCTCCGCGCCGCCCGGGTCCTCGATGATCCCGTCCAGCGAGATGAACTCGGTGACGATCAGCTTCCCCATCGCTGTCTCCTGTGTCTCGTTGGCCCTGTGTCTCGTTGGCCCTGTGTCTCGTTGGCCCTGCCGTTCCTGATCTCTGCCGCCCACCGTAGGGGGGCGCACCGGCGCCGGTCAGATCCAATCGGCGGCCAGATGAGTGGTCCACTTTCAGCGCAGCAGGTCACCGACCGCGGCCACGCCCGCCTCGATGGCCCGCTCGCCCACGTGACCGAAGCCGATCACCAGCTGCGGCGGCCGCACCGACCCGTCCGACCGGTTCAGGCTCATCCCGTACAGCCCGACCGACCGCTCCCGCGCGGCCGCCACCACCCCGGCCTCGTCGGCCCGGGACGGCAGGTGCGCCACCGCGTGGAACCCGGCGGCCAGCCCGGTCAGCCGCACCCCCGGCGCGTGCTGCGCCAGCGCCCCGATCAGCGCCTCGCGCCGTTTCGCGTACCCGGCCCGCATCCGCCGCAGATGCCGGTCGTACCGGCCGGACTCGAGCAGCGCCGCCACCGCGAGCTGGTCGAGCCCGGACGTCCCCCGGTCGCTCAGCGTCTTCTCCTCCGCCACCGCCTCGACCAGCGCGGGCGGCACCAGCACCCAGCCCAGCCGGATGGCCGGGACCAGCGCCTTGCTGACCGTCCCGATCGTCAGCACCCGGTCCGGGGCCAGCCCCTGCAGCACGCCGACCGGCTCCCGGTCGTACCGGAACTCCGAGTCGTAATCGTCTTCGACGATGTACGCATCGTTCCTGGCCGCCCACTCCACCAGGGCATGCCGCCGCCGCGCGGTCAGCACCACACCGGTCGGCGACTGGTGCGCCGGCGTGACCACCACCGCCCGCGCCCCGCTGGCCGCCAGCGCGTCCACGTCGAGCCCGTCGGCGTCTACCGGCACGGGCACCGCGACAGCGCCGGCCAGGCCCGCGGCCCGGATCGAGCTGCTCGTCCCGGCCTGGCCGTAGCCGGGGTCCTCGAACGCCACCCGGGTCACGCCGCAAGCGGCGGCCAGCGCGCGCAGCGACAGGCCAAGCCCCTGGGCGAAGCCGGTGCACACCACGATCCGGTCCGGGTCGGCCGCGGCCGCGCGGACCCGCCGCACGTACCCGGCCACCACCCGGCGCAGCACGTCGCTGCCGCGCGGGTCCCCGTAGTCCAGGTCCGCGGTGGCCACCTCGCGGCAGGCCTCCCGCATCGCCCACACCCAGTCGCCGCGCGGGAAAGCAGCCAGGTCCGGCACCCCGGACCGGAAGTCCGCGATCAGCCGCACCCCCACGGCAGCCCCGCCCGTACCGGCCGCACCGGCACCGGTCCCGCCCGCGACCGCGCCCCCCGCCGAAGCCGCCGCGCCCGCCGGCCACGGCGCCCGCGCCGGCCCCGCCCCGCCCGGCGAACCCGGTACCGCCCGGCCAACACCGGCCACCGCCCCCACCAGCCCGGCCGCACCCAACAGCCCCGGCGCGACCCGCGTCGCCGACCCGACCCGGCTCTCCAGGTAACCCTCGGCGATCAGCTGGGCATAGCACTCCTGCACCAGCCCGCGCGACACGCCGATTTCCCGCGCCAGCTCCCGGGACGACGGCAGCCGCTCGCCCACCGGCAGCCGCCCGGTCCTGATCGCCTCCCGCAGCCCGCCTTCCAGCTGGGTGCGGAGCGGCTGGCCGCTGTTCCGGTCCAGCGGCAGGAGCAGCTCCGGGCTCAAACCGGACCACTGAATCGTCATGGAATTGGACCTTAGCAGTAGGCCGGTTGGCTCCTAGCGTCTGTGCCATGAGCATCTCAGTGACCGCAGGCACCGACCGCCGCACGATCCCCGCCCCGCGCCGGAACCGGCTCGTCAGCCTTCCGCTGGCGCTCGTGTTCCTGTCCTCGGCCGCCACGCTGACCAGCTTCTACCTGCTGCTGTCGGTGACCCCCATGTTCGCCGCCGCGTCCGGCGCCAGCGGAGCCGGCGCCGGCCTGGTGACCGGCCTGCCCATGCTGGCCAGCGTGCTGGCCGAGGGCGCGGCGCCGGCCGCGGCGGCCCGCCTCGGCGGCCGCGGCGTCCTCGCCGCCGGTGCCCTGCTGCTCGGCGTCCCGGCGCTGGGCCTGCTGTGGTCCGGCAGCCTGGGCGCGCTGCTCGCCGTCGGCCTGGTCCGCGGCCTGGGCTTCGGCTTCTCCGTCGTGGTGACCGGCGCGCTGGTGGCCGAGCTGGTGCCCGCCGACCGCCGCGGCGAGGGCACCGGCCTGGCCGGCCTGGTCTCCTGCGTGCCCGCCGTGCTGGCCCTGCCGTCCGGCGTGTGGCTGGCCCAGCACTACGGCTACGGCCTGGTCACCCTGGCCGCCGCGGCCGCCGCGCTGGCCCCGCTCGCGCTCCTGGCCGGCCTCCCGGGCCGCACCGGCCGCACCCGCCACACCGGCCGCGCCGGCCGCGACCACCACGCCGGCCGCGACCACCACCAGGCCGCCCCGGCCCCCACCCCGGCCCCCGCTCAGGACGGCGCGCCGCTCACCCTGCGCGACGGCCTGCGCCAGCCCGCCCTGCGCCGCACCTCGCTGATCTTCGCCGCGACCACCGTGTCGGCCGGCGTGGTGGTCGCCTTCCTCCCGCTGGCCGGCGGCGCGTCCGGACGGTCCGCCGCGGCCGGCCTGTTCGCCCAGGCCGTCACCGCAGCGCTGGGCCGCTGGTGGGGCGGCCGGCTCGGCGACCGGCACGGTCACGCCAGCCTGCTGGTCCCCGGGCTGCTCCTGGCGGTCGCCGGCATGGCCCTGGTCGCCGCGGCCGGGCTCACCAGCACCGGCGCCTGGCTCCCCAGCACCGCCATGGCCATCTTCGGCGCCGGCTTCGGCATCACCCAGAACGCCACCTTCGCGATGATGATCGACCGCGTCCCGGCCTCCGGCTACGGTGCCGCCAGCGCGCTGTGGAACCTGGCCTACGACGCCGGCTACGGCGCGGGCCCGGCGGTGCTCGGCCTGCTCGCCGCCCAGGCCGGTTACGGCGCGGCGTTCGCCGCCACCGTGGCCATCATGCTCGGCGCGGTCCGCCCGTCCTGGCGCGAGCGCCGCGCCGCCCGCGCCAGCCGGGCCGGCCGCCGCACCCGGTGACCGCCCCCGCAGCCCGGGCCTGGCCGCACGGTCAGGCCCGGGCCTGCGCCTGGGCCCGCTCCCGCGCCTCGGACGTCTCCCGCGGATCGGCGAACGTCGCCACCTGCTCCGGGTCCAGCTGCCGATGATGCTCCATCGTGTAGAAGCGCACCTCGTGCCCGTCCGGGTCGTGCAGCAACGGCAGGATCCAGCCGATCGAGGCCCAGTGCACGCCCGCGTGCTCCTCGCCTAGGCCGGTCAGCCGGGTAGCGAGCGCCTCCAGCGCATCCCGGTCCGGCACGCCGATCGCGAAGTAGTCGAACCCCGCCGCCGCCCGCGCCCGGTCCGGGTCCAGCCGCAGCCCCAGATCCGGACCGCCCGCGGGATGCGCCATCGCGTACCCCATCAGCGTGCCCTGCTCGACGAACTCCGCCGCGACGCGGTAACCGAGCCGGCTCTGATACCACTCCGCTGACCTGGTCAGATCACTCACCGGAAGCTTCAGGTGGTGCACGCCGGCCAGCACCGGCACTTCCGTAACTCGCACTGTCCCTCCCGCATACAGGAATGATGCTCCTTATGCAGTCAGACTGCATCATTAACAGGCGTAGTGTCAACCAGGCACCGGCCGTCCCGCTTTGCGCCGCTGCGGTTACCGATTTCTCAGGGATACGGGTCCGCGGGCGCGGGCCGCGGAAACCGGATGCGCACCGGGTGCGGCGCGGGCAGGATGCGAGCGTGCAGCCCCTGGACCCGGCGACCGCCAGCGCGGCCCCGGACCGCGACGTCGCCGCGTTCGACGAGTGCGCGGCCGGTTACGAGTCCGGGCGGCTGGGCCGGTGGCACCTGGAGATCGCGGACCGGACCGCCGCCCGGGCGCTGGCCCCGGGCGGCACGCTGGTGCTGACGGATCTGTTCTCCGCGCTGCTGTGGCCCACGCTGCGGGGCGATCGCCGGGGCAAGGCCAGGACCCGCGGCCGGGCTGCGGCCCTGCTGACCGCCGCCGGGCTGATGGATGTCACCTGGCACCCGTGCTACGCGCTGATCCTCGGCACCGTCACGGCGGCGAAGCCGTGAGCCGGCCAGCGGGGGACGATCCGGAGGTGCCGCCCGGTGGTGAGGTGGTGGGGGACAACCCGCCCTGGGAGGCCTGGACGCCTTCGCAGGCCGCGTCCCGGCTGGCCGGGCGTGACGTGCCGTGGGCGGTCGCGGCGGGCTGGGCGCTGGACCTGTTCCGCGGCGGGCCCACCAGGGAGCACGAGGACCTGGAGATTGCCGTTCCGGCCGGACGGTTCGGCGCGGTCCGGGCCGCGCTGGCAGGCTACGAGCTGGAGGTCATCGGCTCTGGCCGCCGCTGGCCGCTGGACAGCCCGGCGTTCGGGGTGATGACCCAGACGTGGGTCCGCGAACCCGGCGGCGGCCCCTACCGGCTCGACATCTTCCGCGAGCCGCACGACGGCGATACCTGGATCTGCCGCCGGGACCCGGCCATCCGCCGCCCGTATGCCGAGGTCATCACGGCCACGCGGGACGGGATCCCGTACCTGGTCCCCGAGGTCGTCCTGCTGTTCAAGGCCAAGCACAGCCGCCCCAAGGACGAAGCCGACTTCGGTGGCGCGCTGCCGCTGCTGACCACGGCCCAGAGGGCGTGGCTCGCCGCGGCCCTGGCCCGGGTTCATCCCGGTCACCACTGGCTCAGCCGGCTGCGCTGAGGCCATCAAGGCTGGCCTGGTGCGCTGACCGGGTTGAGACGGAGTTCCCAGGCTGTTCCCAGGATCGGCTTCCTGATGTCCCAGCCGGGGCCGGCAGGCTGGCCGGCATGGACAGCAGCAACCCGGATCCAGGCGACCAGGACAGCGCGACTCCCCGGGACGGCGGGCAGTTCTGGCCGCCGGGCCGGTGGCGGCGTCCAACCCAGGTCGCGGTGGGCCTCGGCGTGGCGGCCGCGGTCCTGGCCGGCGGGATCATCACCGCGACGGTCAACGCGGCCGGCTCGCCTGCCCCCGCGGCCGCCAGGACTCTCGCCGCGGGCCCCGGGCCCATCGACGCGGACACCGCCCAGCTGCTCATGGTCCTGGGCCTGGGCGGGCCACCCGGCGCCATCCTGGCCGGGCCGGGCGAAGCCATCGCCGCCGGGCCAGGCGGAGCCGTCGTTTACGGGCCGGCTGGGGAGGTTGTCGCTGGACCTGGCCTGCCGCCGGCCGCCCTGCGGTGCGGGCCACCGCGATTTCAGATCGCCCGCCCGGGCCGGCTGCACGGGCGCGTCCAGCGCGTGACCAGAGAACGTATCGCCCGGATCCAGCGC
>DASVBE010000335.1:0-3624 GCA_036375995.1 Streptosporangiaceae bacterium
ACGGCTGCACGGCCGTCGCCGCGCCCGCCTGGGCGGCGGCCAGGACGGCCGGGCCGCACCGGCCGGCCAGCAGGCCGCCGCCCCGCCACAGGCTGTCCACCGCCAGCCAGTACTCCAGGCAGGCCCGGCGGGCCGGCGTACGGCCCTGCTCATCAGCGGTGGCCGGGTCACGGAGCGTCGTGATCAGCGCGCCCAGCCGGCGGCCGTACCCGGACAGGGCGGCGGCGGCGACCCGGCCCGCCGGGGTGGCCGGGCCCGCGGCCGCGGCCGCGATCCCGTCGGCCAGCCGGTCCGGCCGCAGACCGGTCAGGCCATGCCCGGCGGCCAGCGCTAACAGCGCATCGCGCGAGCACGTCAGTCCGGCCCGCAAGCCCGCCACGCCCGGTCCCCCGGCCGCGCCGATGATCACCTGGTTCAGCGACGCGTCCGCGGTCAGGCTCAGCGGATCAAACCCGGCACCCCCCACGGCCCCCAGTCTGCCCCAGGCTCACCGCGCCCCGGGCCGTTGCGGATGGCCCGGGGGCGGGGCGCGCCTGCTGGTCAGCTGGTGAAGCTGGCCAGCATGCCGGGCTGGTAGGAGCCGCCCTTCTGGCGCACGATCACGCCCATCCGGTTGGCCGCGTTGATCAGGGCGACCAGGCAGACCAGCGCGGCGGCCTGGTCCTCGTCGTAGTGCTTGCGCACCTGGGCCCAGGTCTCGTCGGACACGCCGGGGCTGGCGTCGGCCAGCCGGGTGCCCTCCTCGCACAGTGCCAGCGCGGCCTGCTCGGCCTCGGTGAACACCTCGGCCTCGCGCCAGGCCGCGACCAGGCTGAGCCGCACCGCCGTCTCCCCCGCCGCGGCGGCCTCCTTGGTGTGCAGGTCAGTGCACCAGCCGCAGCCGTTGATCTGGCTGGCCCGCAGGCCCACCAGCTCCTGGACGGATCTGGGCAGCGGCGACTGCGCGATCACCAGGCTCGCGGCGGCGAACCGCTTGGCGAACCGGGCACCGAGCTCGTTCTCCATCATGTTGAGCCGGGTTTCCATGGCTTCGTCCTCACTTCCGGTGATGCGGTCCCGATGGACCGGTCACACACCAGATGCCGCCCGCCCGGTTTCTGTGACATCGCCGTCCTGGTGTCACAAACCGGCGCGACCCGCTGTCTGGTGGGTATGCCGCCCAGAGTGATAGATCCGGCCACCGAGGCCTTCCTCACCCATCGCAACCTGCTGTTCACCGTCGCCTACGAGATGCTCGGCTCGGCCGCCGACGCGGAGGACGTGCTCCAGGAGACCTGGTTGCGGTGGGCGGGCGTCGACCTCGGCACGGTCCGCGACCAGCGCCCTTACCTGGTCCGGATCACCACCCGCCAGGCGCTGAACCGGCTGCGCACGCTCGGCCGCCGCAAGGAGTCCTACGTTGGCCCCTGGCTGCCCGAGCCGCTGCTGACCGCGCCCGACGTGGCCGAGGACGCCGAGCTGGCGGACAGCGTCTCGATGGCGATGCTGCTGGTGATGGAGACCCTCACGCCGGCCGAGCGGGCGGTGTTCGTGCTGCACGACGTGTTCGACTTCGGCTACGACGAGATCGCCGAGTCCGTCGGCAAGACCCCGGCCGCGGTCCGCCAGATTGCGCACCGGGCCCGGTCCCACGTCGCCGCACGCCGGCCGCGCGGGCCGGTTTCCCCGGCCGAGACCCGCAAGGCGCTCGACGCGTTCATGCGCGCCGCCCAGACCGGCGATATGCAGGACCTCCTCGCCATCCTGGCGCCGGACGTGGTCTTCCTCGGCGACGGCGGCGGGATCGTGCAGGCCCTCCGGACGCCGCTGGTGGGGGTGGCCAAGGTGTCCCGGCTGATCGAGGTCGGGCTGACCCGGATCACCGCCTGGGCCACGCTGGAGCCGGCCCAGGTCAACGGCTACCCGGCACTGATCCTCCGTAAGGACGGGGGGATCGACACGGTCATCGCGCTGCGCCTCGACGACGGCCTGGTCACCGGGCTGTACGCGGTGCGCAACCCGGAGAAGCTGTCGCGCCTGGACCAGGAGACCACGCTGCGCCGGTAGACCCGGGGCGACTGGCCCGGGTCACCAGGGCAGGGCGCCGTCGGCGTCGAAGTAGCCGCCGGTGGGTCCGTCCGGGCCTACCTGCGCCATACGCACGATGATCTCGGCGCCCTGCTCGACCGTCTGGTGGCCGGTGTTCGCGTTCAGGTCGGTCCTGGTGAAGCCGGGCTCCACCGCGTTGATCCGCATCTGCGGGAACGCCTTCGCGTACTGCACGGTGATCATGTTGACCGCGGCCTTCGACGCCGGGTACGCGACGCCCGGGTAGGCGTACGCCCGCGTGCCCGGGGTCGCGAGCCGGGTGAGCGAGGCCAGCCCGCTGCTGACGTTGACCACCACCGGGGCGGCCGAGCGCTGCAGCAGCGGCAGGAACGCGTGCAGGACCCGCACCATGCCGAACACGTTCGTCTCGAACGTCCGCCGCATCATCCCGGCGGTCACCCCGGCGGCGCCGGTCACGCCGCCCGCGCCCATCTCCTCCTGGATGCCGGCGTTGCTGACCAGCACGTCCAGCCCGCCCTGGGCCTCGATCGCGGCAGCCGCGGCCGCCACCGACGCGTCGTCGGTGACGTCCAGCTGAACCGCCCGCGCGCCCAGCTCCGCCGCGGCCCGCCGCCCGCGCTCTGCGTCCCGGCTCCCCACGTACACGGTGTGCCCCGCGGCCACCAGCCGCCGGGCCGTCTCGAAGCCAAGCCCCTTGTTCGCCCCAGTGATCAGGATTGCCGTCATAACCCCGACGCTAGAATTTAGAGCGTGCTCGAAGTCAAACCACCGCCCGTCCCCCACCACGGCGTGAGCATCGGCGAGGCCGCGAGACGCACCGGCGTCAGCGTGCACACCCTCCGCTACTACGAGCGGGCCGGCCTGGTCGTCACCCCGGTCGACCGCACCGCCAGCGGCCAGCGCCGCTACCAGCAGCCCGACCTGGACTGGATCAACGTCTGCACCCGGCTGCGGGCCACCGGCATGCCGATCAGGACCATCCGGCGCTACGCCGAGCTCGTCTCGGCCGGCCACGGCAACGAGAAGGACCGTCTCGCCCTCCTCGAGTCGCACCGCGTGGAGGTCCTCGCCCGGCTCGCCGAACTCCAGGAGAACCTCGAGCTCCTCGACCACAAGATCGGCGTCTACCGCGGCCGGATCGACGCGGGCGACGCCGATCAGCTGTGGGCAGCCGGCCGGCCGCCGGCCACAGCCGCCGCCCGCTGATTTGTTATGGTCTGGGGCATATTCCCGTTAACCCGCGGCGGCGTACGTTTTGGCTGTCGGCACTGACAACGGGGGTGAGTGACCGGTGAGCCTTACCGAGCAGAGAGCCGGGAACGGTTCTGGCGGCCCGCCTCCGGCTGCGCCTGAGCCAGGGTCCGCGCGCCGGCCGGGGCGGTTCCGGTGGTGGTGGCTGCTGCCGCCGGCGGCGTTAGCGGTCGCGGCCGTCGTCGTGGTCTGCGCCAGCACATAAGCCGGCCGGCCGGCAACCTGGTTGATCGCACCACCCGCACGTGAGCGATGATGCCAGTGTGACCAGCGTGGATCAGACGGAGTGAGCCGGGTCACCGAGTTCGTCGCGCCGTCGCGGCT
>DASVBE010000353.1:0-14074 GCA_036375995.1 Streptosporangiaceae bacterium
GGCCAAGGACGAGTCCGAGCTGACCATGTGCACCGACGTGGACCGCAACGACAAGTCGCGGATCTGCGAGCCGGGCAGCATCCAGGTGATCGGGCGGCGGCAGATCGAGATGTACAGCCGGCTGATCCACACCGTGGACCATGTGGAGGGCCGGCTGCGGCCCGGGTTCGACGCGCTGGACGCGTTCCTCACGCACATGTGGGCGGTGACCGTGACGGGGGCGCCGAAGACGTGGGCCATGCAGTTCATCGAGGACCACGAGACCAGCCCGCGGCGCTGGTACGGCGGCGCGGCCGGGATGATCGGGTTCGACGGCGCGATGTCGACCGGGCTGACGCTGCGGACGGCGCACATCGTTGACGGGGTGGCCGCGGTGCGGGCCGGGGCGACGCTGCTGTTCGACTCGGACCCGGACGCCGAGGAGGCGGAGACTCACCTGAAGGCGCGGGCGCTGCTGGAGATCCTGCGGGAGTCGCAGGGCCGGGCTTCGGCGGGCGGCGCGGGCGCGGCGGGTGGCGCGGGCGCGGCGGGTGGCACGGCGGGCGCCGGCGAGGCGGCGGAGCGGCCGGGGGCCGGGCTGAGCGTGCTGCTCGTCGACCACCAGGACTCGTTCGTGCACACGCTGGCCGGTTACTTCCGTGAGCACGGCGCGGCGGTGACCACGCTGCGGGCCGGGTTCCCGGCCGCCCGGCTGGACGAGTTCCGGCCGGACCTGGTCGTGCTGTCGCCGGGCCCGGGGCGCCCGTCTGACTTCGGCTGCGAGCAGCTGCTGGCCGAGCTGGACGCGCGGGGCCTGCCGGTGTTCGGGGTGTGCCTGGGGCTGCAGGCCATGGTCGAGCACGCGGGCGGCGAGCTTGGCCTGCTGGCCGAGCCCGCGCACGGCAAGCCGGGCACGGTCCGGGTGAGCGGCGGGGCGCTGCTGGCCGGCCTGCCCGCGGAGTTCACCGCGGGCCGGTATCACTCCCTGCACGCGCGGCCCGAGCAGGTCAAGGGGTTCACGGTCACCGCGGTCACGCCGGACGGCGTGGTGATGGCCATCGAGGACAGCGAGGCGGGACGGTGGGGCGTGCAATTCCACCCCGAGTCGATCCTGACCGCGTCCGGCCGGGCCGGGCATCAGGTGGTGGCCAACGTGCTGGAGCTGTGCCAGGAGCACCGCCGGGCGGAGCGGGCCAGGGTGCCCCACCCGGCGGTGCGGGCCGGGGGTCAGCCCACCTGATGCAGGTGCCGGGCGAAGTTGAGCAGCACGTGCTGCGGCTCGCTGAGCGACTTCACCTCGTAGACCGTGCCGTGGTGCGCCCAGATCAGCTCGAGCTGGCCGTCCGGCCGGCAGCCGCCCTGGCCGGAGCCGTCACCGCAGTCGCCGAAGAGCCTGGCGGTCGCGCTGTGGATCCGGACGTTGCGCAGGAACGGAGCGTGGACCAGCGAGCCGCACGGGGCGCCGGAGTTGTTCTCGCCGAGGGTGATGAGCGGGGGTCCGGCGAACGGATCGCCGTAGATGGCGGTGACGTAGCGCTTGCTGTGCTGGCCGGGCATCTCGCACCGGTTCACGTTGACCGAGCCGGACCGGTGCAGGCCGTGCAGCCGGGTCGGGCGGTGCAGCGGGAACCCGGCCGCGGTCTCGGCCTGCGGCCAGGTGCTGAAGGCCTGGGCGGCCGCGGGCAGGGCGGTGCGCGGGGCCGGCGCGCTGGTCCCCGCGGACGCGGGCAGGGCCAGGGCGGCGGAGATGACGACGGCGGCGGCAGTGGTGCCCAGTGCCTGCCAGACGGTGACGGCTCGGCTGCGGTGCATCGGGTCTCTCCCGGTGAACTCGGTGGGATGTTCATGGAGCGTCCGGTTAGCTGCGGAGGGTAACAGCGAAATCTCTGGCCGGGCGGGCCGGGAGAGCATTTCTGTCCCGCCCGGGAGGTATTTGTCTCCCGGCCCTCGCACCCCCCGCCACCTGCGTCTCTGGGTTCTCACGACGCACGGGGGACACGCGCTGGTCTGCCCCGGTGCGTTGTCGGCGACCGCCGGTAGGGTGCCTGCCATGAGAACCGTGCAGCCCGAAGTGTTCCTCGTCGCCCGCCCCCAGATGGACTACGACAAGGTCGCGGCCTACCTCCAGGAGGTCGGCGGGGAGAGCTGGCTGGAGCGGCTCGACCGTGGCGACCTGGCCAGCGACGCGGAGAATCTCGCCGAGTTCGCCGGGAAGATCTGCTACCGGGCCTGGGAGCCAGGGCTGAACCCGAACGTCCGCCGGGTCCGCACCGACCACCAGGCGTACCTGGAGAACATCCTGTCCAGCGCGCACGGCTCGGTGCTCGAGCACGCCAGCTTCAGCTTCGTGCTGCACAACGTCAGCCGGGTGACCACCCACGAGCTGGTCCGGCACCGGCCGGGCACCGCGGTATCGCAGGAATCGATGCGGTTCGTGCGGCTGTCCGAGATCCCGTTCTGGTTCCCCGAGTGGGCGCAAGGCGACGACGAGCTGATGAAGCGCGCGACGGCCGTGCTCGACCAGCTCGAGGAGTTCCAGCGCTGGATGGCCGGGCACTTCGGGCTGGACGAGGACGGCGTGAAGTTCTCCGAGAAGAAGCACCGGACCTCGTTCATGCGCCGGTTCGCGCCCGAGGGAGTGGCGACCGGGCTGGTCTGGACGGCCAACATCCGGACCCTGCGGCACACCATCGAGGCGCGCACCGACCGCGGCGCCGAGGAGGAGATCCGGCTGGTGTTCGGCATGATCGGCGACATCATGCGGGCCGAGGCGCCGGCCCTGTTCGGCGACTACACGGTGGAGGACGGAGCCTGGGTTCCGCGCTGGCGCAAGGTGTGACAGCATGCCGCCATGCCTTCCATGATCGCGTGGCGTCATGCCTGACATCACCTTCCGTGCGCCGCACGGGGAGGTGCCCGGGTATCTGGCGGTGCCCGCCGACGGAGCCGGGCCGTGGCCCGGCGTGGTGGTCATCCACGAGGCTTTCGGGCTGAACGCGGACATCCGCGGCAAGGCCGACCAGATGGCGTCCCACGGGTACGTGGCGCTGGCCCCTGACCTGTACGAGCGCAAGGCCTGGATCCGCTGCGTCCGCAACGCGTTCACGCAGCTCAGGGCCCAGTCCGGCGCGGCGTTCGAGACGCTGGACGCGGCGCGGTCTTTCCTGGCCGGGCGGGCGGATTGCACCGGGCATACCGGGGTGATCGGCTTCTGCATGGGCGGCGGGTTCGCGCTGCTCTGCGCGACCAGGGACGGCTTCTCGGCGGCCGCGATCAACTACGGCGAGGTGCCGAAGGACGCCGAGGCCGCGCTGGCCGGCGCGTGCCCGGTCGTGGGCAGCTTCGGCGCCCGCGACCTCATGGGAACGTCGCATCCCGAGCGGCTGCAGCGCGCGCTGACCGTGCTGGAGATACCGCACGACGTGGAGGTGTACCCGGGGTCCGGGCACCGGTTCATGTCCCCGTCGACCGGGGTGGGCGGGGCGGTGGCCAAGCTGACCAGGATGAGCTACCAGCCGGCCGACGCGGCGAGTGCCTGGCAGCGGATCTACGCGTTCTTCGGCGAGCACCTCGCTGGCTGACGGTTGCGGCCGGCCGGCGGAGCCGGCCAAGCTCGTGGCGGGCCGCGGCGCTGTTTTCCTGACGAGCGATGAGGCGCGACGAAGGAGCGCCGAGGGAGCGAGGAGGGAAGGCAGCGCCTCTCCAGCGGCCCGCAGCGAGCGGCTAGCACGGTTCAGGAGCTTTGCACCGCGAGCACCGAGAAACGGCGGCCGGCCGGGCCGTCGGTCACCAGGTAGGTCGCGACGAGCAGGCTGATCTCGCTGCCGTCGCCGCGCTGGCGGGAGATCTTCCCCTGGTACAGGGCCGAGGTGCCGTTCAGCACGGTGACCTCGGCGCCGAGGATCTCGCTGCGCGCGTACCCGGCCGCGCGCATCTGGGCGACCTGCGGCTGCAGGCCCGCCACGACCTGCTCCTCGCTGGTCAGCGCGAAGTACCCGCCGTCGGTCGTGAGCAGCAGCGGAACACCGAAGTACCCCAGCAGCGCAGCGGTGTCCCGCTCGCCCCGGCAGCACGCCGCGAACACGTCGAGGTATTCACCGAACCACCGGCTCACATCACTGCTGTCCACACCCGGACCGTATCGCCGGGCTCTGACAGCCACCCGCAGCCGCCTTCGCCCCGGCCCACCGCCAGACCCCAGCGGCCGCCCGTCCTGGCGCGGCCGTGAGCCCTGGCGCGGCCGTGAGTCCCGGCCCGGCCGTGAGTCCCGGCACGGCCGTGAGCGCCCACCAGCAACCAGCAGCCGGCCGGGACGGCGGGCGCCTGCCGGCTGCCTCCGCCTCCCCGCCCACCACACGGGCCCGGGACGCCGGAGTCCCTGACCACCGCCCCGCCAGGCCCGCTGCGGTGCTGGCCGGGAGGCGCGGCCGGGCGCGGACGGTAGTCAGGCTGATCTTCAGTGTGACGGCCTAGGATGATCGAGTGACCTCAGCCGGATATCTCCGTTTCCCGCATCTGCATCAGGATCTCGTCACCTTCGTCTCAGAAGACGATGTCTGGCTCGGCCCCGTGGAGGGCGGCCGGGCCTGGCGGGTCTCCGCCGACCAGACGCCGGCCAGTCATCCCCGGATCTCGGCCGACGGCTCCCTGATCGCCTGGAACAGCACCAAGGACGGCCAGTCTGAGGTGTACCTGGCCGCTGCCGACGGCGGCGACCAGCGGCGGCTGACGTACTGGGGGGACCCCTACACCCGGGTCACCGGCTGGACGCCGGACGGCGACGTGCTGGCCGTCTCGGCGACCGGCCAGCCGTTCGGCCAGAACAGCTGGGCCTACGCGATTCCGGCCACCCCTGACGGCCGCCAGGACGCCAACGGCCGCGCCCCGGCCGGCGGGCGCGCCGCGGCCGGCGGGCCCGGCGCGGCCGGCGCGCACGGGGCCCGGCGCCTGCCGCTGGGGCCGCTCTACGACCTGGCGATGCGGCCCGGCGCGATCGCACTGCTGCACGGGCTGGGACGCGACCCGGCCGCGTGGAAGCGCTACCGGGGCGGTACCGCGGGCCGGCTGTGGGTTGCCCCGTCGGCCGACGGGCTCAGCGCGAACGGGCCGTTCAGCCGGGTGCTCGGGTCGCTGGGCAGCCAGCTGGCCAGCCCGATGGTGGCCGGCGGGCGGCTGGCGTTCCTGTCCGACCACGAGGGCACCGGCAACGTGTACTCGTGCGCGTTCGACGGCAGCGACCTGCGCCGGCACACCGACCATGACGGCTTCTACGCGCGCAACGCGAGCACCGACGGGTCGCGGATCGTCTACCACTGCGCGGGCGACCTGTGGCTGCTGGACTCCCTCGACCCGGACAGCCAGCCCCGGCGGCTCGAGCTCATCCTCGGCTCGGCGGCCCCGGGCCGGGCCCGCCGGGTCATCTCGGCCGAAACCCACCTGGGCGGCCTGAGCTGCGACTACACCGGCCGGGGCAGCGCCGTCGAGGTCCGCGGCACGATCCACTGGCTGACCCACAGGGACGGCCCGGCCCGTGCCCTGTCGGTGACCCCCGGGGTCCGCGCCCGGATGCCGCAGGTGCTGGGCGGCACCGGCCTGGTCGCCTGGGTGACCGACGCCGAGGGCGAGGACGCGATCGAGATCGGCCCGGCCGGCGGCCCGCTGGCCGGGCTGCCCGCGGCCAGCCAGAACGGCAGCGCCGGCACCGACGGCGCGGCCACCAGCCAGGCCAGCACCAGCCAGGCCAGCACCGGCCCGAGCAGCACCGCCCAGGGCGGCGACGGCCAGGGCCGCGACGGCCAGGGCGGCGACGGCGCGGCCAGCGCCGGATCCGCCAGCGCCCCGGCCGGCGGCGGGGGAGTACGGCGGGTGGCGGCCGGCGCGGTCGGCCGGGTGGCGAGCCTGGCCGCCTCACCGGACGGCAAGTCCCTGGCCGTCGCGGCCAGGGACGGCCGGCTGCTGGTCCTCGACGTGACCTCCGGCGAGCTCGCCGAGGTGACCGCGTCGGACAACGGCGAGGTGAGCGGCCTGGCCTGGTCGACCGACTCGGCCTGGCTGGCCTGGTCACACCCGGGTCCCAGCCCGCTGCGCCAGCTGCGGATGACCCGGCCGGGCACGCCGGACATCGTCGACATCACCGACGGCCGGTTCATCGACACCGACCCGGCGTTCACCCTGGACGGGCTGTACCTGGCGTTCCTGTCCCGGCGGAACTTCGACCCGGTCTACGACGCGCACTTCTTCGACCTGTCGTTCCCGTACGGCTACCGGCCGTTCCTGGTCCCGCTGGCCGCGGCCACCCCGTCGCCGTTCGGCCCGCTGACCGACGGCCGCCCGGCCAACGGCCGTGATGACGACGGCAGCAAGCCCGGCGCCGACCCGGCATCCCCGGCCACCCCGGCCACCCCGGCCTCCGGCGGCACCGCCGACGGCAGCTCCGCCGCCGGGGCAGGCCCCGAAGCAGGCGCCGAGTCAGGCACCGGCAGCGCCGGGCAGGCCAACGGCGACCGCCAGGCACCGGACCGCGACGCCGCCGTGGGCAGCACCGCGACCCCGGTCAAGGTCGACGCCGACGGCCTGGCCAGCCGCGTCATCCAGGTCCCGGTCGAGGAGTCCCGCTATACCGCTCTGTCCGCGGTCAAGGGCGGCCTGGTCTGGCTCCGGGTCCCGGTCACCGGCAACCTCGGCCAGGGCGGCGCGACCTCGTCCGACAGTGGCCCGCGCCGCGCGCTGCAGCGGTTCGACCTGGCCCAGCGGCGGGTCACCGACCTGGTCGACGAGCTCGACTGGTACGTCGTCAGCGGTGACGGCAGCCGGCTGCTGATCGGCGACAGCGGCAAGCTGACCGTGGTCCCGGCGGACCGGAAGGCCGACGCGGACAACCCCGCCGACCGGGTCCGGGTCGACCTCTCCAGAGCCCGCTACCAGGCCGACCCGGCCGCGATCTGGCGGTGCGCGTACGAGGAGGCGGGCCGGATCCTGCGGCACGACTTCTGGATCCCGGACATGGCCGAGGTCGACTGGGACGGCGCGCTGGCCCAGTACCGGCCGCTGCTCGACCGGATCGCGGGCCCGCGTGACTTCAGCGACCTGCTCTACGAGGTGATGGGCGAGCTCGGCTCGTCGCACGCCTACGTCCAGCCGGTCCCGTCCGGGAACCACGGCGGCCGGCGGCCGGTCGGCATGCTGGGCGCGGACCTGGACCGGGACCCGGACGGCGGCTGGCGGGTGACCAGGATCCTGCCCGGCGAGTCGTCCGACCCGCGGGCCCTGTCGCCGCTGGCCGCGCCGGGCGCGGGCATCACGCCGGGGGACCGGATCATGGCCATCGACGGGCAGCTGCTCGGCGCCGACGGCCCGGGTCCGCTGCTGGCCGGGGCCGCGGGCAAGCCGGTCGAGCTGACCATCGCCCCGCATGGCGGCGGCAGCTGGCGCCGGGTCGCGGTCACTACCCTCCGCGACGACCGGCGGCTCCGCTACCAGGACTGGGTTTCCGGGCGCCGCCGCGCGGTCCACGAGCTCAGCCAGGGCCGGGCCGGCTACCTGCACATCCCGGACATGGTCAGCGAGGGCTGGGCCGACTTCCACCGCGACCTGCGCGGCGAGATGGTCCGTGAGGCGCTGATCGTGGACGTCCGCGGCAACCGCGGCGGGCACACCTCGCAGCTGGTCATCGAGAAGCTGGCCCGCCGGGTCATCGGCTGGGACCTGGGCCGCTGGCTGCAGGCCGGCACCTACCCGCAGGACGCGCCGCGCGGCCCGATCGTGGCGCTGGCCGACGAGTTCGCCGGCTCGGACGGCGACATCGTCACCGCGGCTATCAAGATCCTCGACCTGGGCCCGGTCGTCGGAGCGCGCACCTGGGGCGGTGTGATCGGCATCGACGTGCCGTTCCACGAGCTGGCCGACGGCACCGAGATCAGCGTGCCGCGGTACGCGACCTGGCTGGACGGCTACGGCTGGAACGTGGAGAACTACGGCGTCGACCCGGACGTCGAGGTCATCCCCACCCCGGACGAGCACGCCGCGGGCATCGACCGGCAGCTGGAGACCGGCGTGCGGATGGTGCTCGAGGCCCTGGACACCACCCCGGCGGTGCGCGCGCCCGTCACGTCGGACCGCCCGTCCCGGCGCCGCCCGGCGCTGCCGCCGCGGCCCGCCGCCCAGCCCAGCGCGGCGGCCCACCCGCCCGCCAGGTAGCCGCTCGGCCTCAGCCCGATCCGATCGACGTAACATCGATCGTTTCAGGCCGCCGGCAGAGTTACCGCTGTGCGCTGGCCGCCAGCCGGGCCAGCTGCCCGGCGCTCAGCCAGCCGAGGTGGTGCGCCAGGACCCGCCCGTCGGAGCCGGTCACTACCACCCACGGCATGTCCGGCACGCCGTACCCGGCGGCCAGCCGCCCGGCGGTGTCGGCCACCACCGGGTAGCGCAGCGGGGCGCCGCCCAGCCCGGCCAGCAGCCGGGGCAGCGCCCCGGGCGACGACTCGGTCGGCACCACGTCCACGACCACCGGGGACGGCAGCCCGCGGCGCGCGGCCAGCTCCTGGTAGGCGGCGAGATCGTGCAACCCGGCCTGCAGGTCCGTGGTCTCGCCGAGCCAGCGGGCCGCGAAGACCAGCACGTGCGGGTGGCCCGGGCCGAGCGTGACCTGGCCGGACGGCGTGCTGCCGCCGATGCCCGGCGCGGTCACCGCGGTCGCCGGGGTCACGCCGCGGATGTAGGACAGCGGGACCACGCGGCGCGGCTGCGGGTGGCCGGGCAGCACGGTGGACAGCCCGTCGGCGATGATCTGCGCCTGCTGGCCGACGCTGGTGTAGGACATCTGGGTCAGGTACAGCACCCGCTCGCGGCCCTGCGGGTCGATCAGGTAGATGGCCGGCTCGTGGTCGATGTCGTTGTTCCTGGCCGCCACGTACACGTTGTAGGCCCGCCAGACCGCTTCGAGCTGCGCCTTGGAGCCGGTCAGGAAGTGCCACGAGTGCATCAGCGCGTGCGACTGTGAGTAGGCGCGCACGTCGGAGACCGCGGTCGCGCTGGGGTTGGCGTCGATGCCGAGAATCTGGATGCGGCGGGCCGCGTCCGGGCCGAGCAGGCTGACCGCACCGGTCAGGCTGGCCGTGCCCAGCGGGCACACCGTGGTGCACTCGGAGTCGACGAAGGTCATCACCACGGCCTTGCCGCGGAACTGGGACAGCGAGACACGCTGGCCGAACTGGTCGGTGAGCGTGAAGCCGGGGGCCGGCCGGCCGGGTATCACCGTGCCCGGGTCGACGCCGGGGTTGTGCAGGGCATCCGGCTGGCCAGCGGCGCTGCCGGGAGCGCCGGACGCGGCGGGGGTGGTGCCGTGGTGCTGCGTGCTGACCACGAGGTACGCGATCAGCGCGGCCACGGCGGTGATCGCGGCGGCCGCGGCGAGGCGCCAGCGCCCGGGGAGCTGGCGGCCGCCCGGCGGGCGGGGCGGACCGGGCTGGCTGGCGCCCGCGCTGGTGACGCTGGTCCCAGCGCTGGGGTCGGGACCGGTTGGCATGCTGGGCAATCTACTACAGGGAGTCGTAAGTTCGGCTCGGCGGATGTTTCTTCAGGATTACGTCTCGCTGGCGCGGGCCACGCCTAGATCGGTGCCTGGTAGCTGCTTGACCAGTGCACCTGGAGCCAGGACATCGCCGCGCTCCAGGTCCCGGTGACCTCCAGGACACCCACCACCACCAGCATCGCCCCGCCCAGGCCGGTGATCAGCCGGGCGTGCCGCCGGGCCCACCCGAAGAACTGCATGCCGCGCTGGAACGCGAACGCCACGATCAGGAACGGGATGCCGAGCCCGATCCCGTAGGCCAGCGCGAGCAGCGCCCCGCGCGCCGCGGTGCCCGACGTGCCGGCCAGGCCGAGCACCGCGCTCAGCGTCGGGCCGATGCACGGGGTCCAGGTCAGCCCGAACATGAGACCGAGCAGCGGGGCGCCGGCCAGCCCGGCCCGCGGCCGCCAGGACGGGCGGAAGATCCGCCCGGTCAGCATCAGCCGGTCAAGGACGCCGGCGAACAGCAGGCCGAGCACGATCGTGACGACCCCGAGGACCTGCGTGACCACCCGCTGATGCACCAGCAGCTTCTCGCCGAGGCCGCCGAGCAGCACCCCCTCGCTGGCGAACAGCACGGAGAACCCGAGCACGAACAGCATCGCACCGGCCACCACACGACCACGCCGAGCCGGGTCCGCTGGAGTTTCCGCGGACCTCGCGGTAGGGCTGTCCGGCGCCAGCCCGGCCGTCTCCTCGCCGGTCACGCCCACGCTTGCGGTCACGGCCGGGCCGGCCGCCTGGGCCGCGGCCAGCGCCGGGGCGGGCTGGCGGGCCGGAGCCCGGTCCACTCCCGCGGCCGTGCCGGACATGCCGGTGACGTAGGACAGATAGCCCGGCACGAGCGGCAGGACACAGGGCGACAGGAACGTCACCGCGCCGGCCGCGACCGCCACCGGCACGGCAAGAATGAGGGGCCCAGACAGGACAACGTTGGCGACCCCGCCGCTCATGCACGCTCCCTCAACCCGATCCGGCCCCGCAACCAAACGTACTCCGCCCGGCCGAACCTCGCGGGCCGCCCCGGGCCGCTGAGAGGAAGCTGAGAGCAGGCTGGCGACCCTATCGATGTGACATCGCATGGGCTCCAGGCCGTGCGATGTCACATCGTCGCGCGTTACGGCGGGCGCTGGGCCGTTTGGGTCCGCGCCTGATACCGGGCCGCTGGGGGCCGGGGCCCGCGCCCCCGGAATCGTAATCCTTAGGGAAGATGCCGGCGGTGCGGCCGCCTTCGGCGGAAGGCGTCCCGCGCCGGCGCGGGATTGACCCGGCGGGCCGGCGCGGCCACGATGGCCGACATGCGTACCTCGCCCCCGTTCCGCGCGGATCATGTCGGCAGCCTGCTCCGCCCGCCGGACCTGCTCACCGCCAGGGAAGATTTCGCGGCCGGCCGGATCAGTGCCGCCCAGCTGCGCGCGGCCGAGGACGCGGCGATCGCCGCGGCCGCCCGGATGCAGGCGGAAACCGGCCTGCAGACGGTCACCGACGGCGAGTTCCGCCGGGCGTCCTGGCACATGGACTTCATCTACCAGCTGGGCGGGATCAGCCAGGCGCCGGGCAACATGGCGGTCCGGTTCCAGAACGAGTCCGGCCAGATCGAGTGGACCCCGGCGGCTCTGCATATCGGCGAGCGGGTCCACCTGGACCACACGATCTTCGCCGACGACTTCCGCTACCTGCAGTCGGTGGCCGCGCCCGGCAGCACCCCCAAGCTGACGATCCCGTCCCCGAACATGGTCCACTACCGCGGCGGCCCGGCCGCCATCGACCAGTCGGTATACCCGGACATGGAGCAGTTCTGGTCCGACCTGTCCGCCGCCTACGCGCAGCAGGTGCAGGAGATCGGCAAGCTCGGCTGCACCTACCTCCAGCTGGACGACACCAGCCTGGCCTACCTGAACGACCCGGCCCAGCGGGCCATGCTCACCAGCCGCGGCGAGGACGCCGAGCACATGCACCTGCGCTACATCCGCCAGGTCAACGACGCGATCCAGGGCCGCCCCGACGGCATGGCGGTGACCACGCACATGTGCCGCGGCAACTTCCGGTCGTCCTGGGCCGCCTCCGGCGGCTACGACTTCGTGGCCGAGGCACTGTTCAGCGAGCTGGAGGTGGACGGGTTCTTCCTGGAGTACGACGACGAGCGGTCCGGCGGGTTCGAGCCGCTGCGCTTCGTGCCCAAGGGCAAGCAGGTCGTGCTCGGCCTGGTGACCACCAAGCGCGGCGCGCTGGAGGATGCCGGCACGCTGCGCCGCCGGATCGACGAGGCGGCCCGGTTCGTCCCGCTGGACCAGCTGTGCCTGTCGCCGCAGTGCGGGTTCTCCTCCACCGTGGAGGGCAACACGCTGACGATCGAGGAGCAGTTCGCCAAGCTCCGGCTGATCACCGAGGTGGCCGCGAGCGTCTGGGGCTGATCTGAACCGCCGGTGCGGCTGGGCTGAACCGCCCGCGCGCTTCCTCCGTGTAGTGGGTTAAGGGCCCCTGGGCCAGACCGCGGGGCGGATGGCTACCGGAGGCGTGAGGTGGGCAGGTGATCCCGGCGCAGGACGCCGTGGCGGCACCGCAGGAGACCGCAGCACCGCGGCAGACCCGTTCTGGGTACAGCCGCCGGCTGTACCTGCCGACGTTCCTGGTCGCCGCGGCCGCGGCGTGGCTGGCCTGGAACGGCTGGGAGGAACTCAGCGAGTTCGGCCCGCCGGGTGCGCGTAGATCATCTCGCGCAGCCTCGGGACGGGCACGGCCGCGGGCACGGCCAGCACGCTGCTGCCCGTGCTGCTGACGGTGACCTCGCGCGGCTGACGGTGACCTCGCGCGGTCCGGTGATCGTGCCGTGGCCGCGCAGCAGCGTTACGCCGGCCGCGGTCAGCCGGTCCGCGGCGACCTTGTCGTCCCCGCTGTCGGTGGCCTGGTCCCTGATCCACCACGACGCCGTTCTCCTGGTTTGTCAGAGCGGCACCGTAGCTTGTCATCGCGGACCTCCTGGAGGGGGAAGCGCCCGGGCTCATGCGTAGCACTCACGGAATGGGGGATCACGTAACCCGGTTGACCTGATGCAGCCGTAGCGACGAGCCCTTTTGCCAGGAGCAAGACAGCGAGCCGACTCGGACGAGGACGATCACATGCCAGACACCCACGACGAGGCGGCGCGCGCCGACGCGCCGCCTTTGTCGGAGACCGCCGCCGAAGAGCACATTCACGGGATCTGCTTCAAGACCGGCCCGCCCGGACAGGTCGGGGTCGAGCTCGAATGGCTGGTCCGCGCCCACGGCGATGCTGCCGCGCCGGCCGACCACGAGCGGGTGACCCGGGCCCTGGCGGAGCTCACCGCGGCCGGTGAGCTGCCGGGCGGCGGGCGCCTGACCATCGAGCCCGGGGGCCAGGTGGAGATCAGCTCCGCCCCGGCCGCCGGCATCGGCAGCTGCGTTACCCAGGCCGGCCGCGACCTCGCCGCCGTGCGCGAGGCTCTCGGAGAGGCCGGCCTGACGCTCGCCGGGCTGGGCGTGGACCCGTACCGCCTCCCGGCCCGCGTCCTGGACCTTCCCCGTTACGCGGCGATGGAGCAGTTCTTTGACCGCCGCGGCCCGTGGGGCCGGGTCATGATGTGCAGCACGGCTTCCGTCCAGGTCTGCGTCGACGCAGGCTGCGACGACGGGTACTCCGGATACCGCTGGCGCTGGCGGCTGCTGCACGCCCTGGGCCCGGTCCTGGTCGCCGCGTTCGCGAACTCCCCGCTCCGCGCGGGCCGCCTGACCGGCTGGAAGTCCACCCGGCAGGCCGTCTGGGCCCAGCTGGACCCGGGGCGCACCCGAGCCCCCGCCGGCGCCGAGCCCCGGCCCGCCAGCTACCCAGCGAGCCGCAACGGCCCAGGCCGGGCTGGCACGGCCGGCTACGGCGCGGGCCGTAGCGGCACGGCCGGCAACGGCGCGGGGCCTAGCGGCGCAGGCGGCAACGGCGCGGGGCCTAGCGGCGCGGGCGGCAACGGCGCGGGGCACAGCGGCGCGGACCTGGGCCTCACCGGCCGGATACCCGGCGGCCCCAGCAGAACTATTACTCCCGAAAGCATCAGCAGTACCGGCAGCACCATCAGCCACAGTGAGTCCGCCCGGCCCGGTGCCGGTGCCGCGGCGGGTGCGGACGGGGATCCTGACGGGGATCCCACCGGCCCTGCCGGGTGGACCGGGCAGGGCCGGTGGGGAGCGGCAGCGCCCGGCTGGCCGCCGAATCCGCGGGGCCCAGGCCACGGCGAAGCTGGTGGCGCGGCCGACGGCGTGGGGCATAACGGCGCGGGCCGCGTGGGCCGTGACGGCGCGGGCCGCGGTGGTGCCGGTGGCGCGGGCCATGGCGGTGCCGGTGGCGCGGGCCGCGGCGGTGCCGGTGGCGCGGGCCATGGCGGTGCCGGTGGCGCGGGCCATGGCGGTGCCGACGGCGTGGGGCATAGCGGCGCGGGCCGCGTGGGCCGTGACGGCGCGGGCCGCGGTGGTGCCGGTGACGCGGCCCGCGGTGGTGCCGGCCGCGTGGGCCGGGAGA
>DASVBE010000005.1:0-13920 GCA_036375995.1 Streptosporangiaceae bacterium
GTCACCGTCGCGCCGCTGCCGTCGCGCTCGAGGCGGGCGGTGGCCAGGTTCATCGACGGTGAGCCGATGAAGACGGCCACGAACAGGTTGGCGGGTCGGCTGAACAGGTTCTGCGGGGTGTCCACCTGCTGCAGCTTCCCGGCGCACAGCACGGCCACCCGCTGGCCCAGCGTCATCGCCTCGACCTGGTCGTGCGTGACGTACACGGTGGTCACGCCCAGCCGCGCGTGCAGCTGCGCCAGCGACGCCCGCATCGAGACCCGCAGCTTGGCGTCCAGGTTGGACAGCGGCTCGTCCATCAGGAACGCCTGCGGCTGGCGGACGATCGCCCGGCCCATCGCGACCCGCTGCCGCTGCCCGCCGGACAGCGCGGCCGGCTTTCGGCCGAGGTACTCGGTCAGCCCCAGCAAGTGCGCCACCTCGGCGACCCGCTGCTTCACCTCGGCCTTGGGGGTGCGCCGCTGCTCGAGCCCGAAGGCCAGGTTCTGGGCCACGCTCATGTGCGGGTACAGCGCGTAGTTCTGGAACACCATCGCGATGTCGCGGTCCTTGGGCGGCAGGTCGTTGACGATCCGGTCGCCGATCGCGACCGTGCCCTCGGTGACCTGCTCCAGGCCGGCGATGGACCGCAGCGCGGTGGTCTTGCCGCAGCCCGAGGGGCCGACGAAAACCATGAACTCGCCGTCGCCGATCTCCAGGCTGAGCCCGTCGATGGCCAGAACCCCGCCTGGGTACGCCATGGACACCTGGTCAAAGACAATCTGTGCCATTGCCTCATCCTGCCGTCTCGTCGGCCGCCAGGGCCGTAGCTTCCAGGTCCGCAGCTTCCCGGACCGTTGCTTCCGGGGCGGCTGCTTCGCCGGCTGTCGCCTTCGCCGCCAGCGCGCTGGCCGTGGCCAGGTCGGGGCAGCTGCCAGTGCCGCCGGGCGCCTGGGTGGACAGCGCACCGGCCGCGCAGCCTAGCGCGGCCGCGCCGGGCAGGTCCAGGCCGAGCAGCAGCCCGGTGATGAGCCCCGCGTTGAAGCAGTCTCCTGCGCCGGTGTCGTCCACCGGTGTCACCGGCGGCAGCGACACCCGCACCTGCCGCCCGCGCTCCACGCACAGCGCCCCGCGCGCGCCGAGCTTGACGACGACCCGCCTGGCCCCGCCCGGGCCGGCCGGCCCGTCCCGCCCGGCCGGCCCGTCCCGCCCGGCCAGCACCGCGACGGCACCGGCCAGATCACGCTCGCCAGCCAGCGCCACGGCCTCGGCCTCGTTCGGCAGCAGCAGATCAGCCTGGGCCAGCGCGGCCCGCAGCCGCGGGTCGTCCCACCGCTGGGCCGGGTCCCAGTTGGTGTCAAGCGACGTCGTCGCCCCGCCGGCCCGGGCCCCGGCCAGGAGCCCGGCCAGCCCCGGCCCGAGCGAGTCCGCCATCAGGAAATAGGAGCTCACGTGCACGTGCCGGGCCCCGGCCAGCAGCGCCACCGGGACGTCGGAAGCGGTCAGCGACCCGATCGCGCCCACCGCGGTGAGAATGGCCCGGTCCGTGCCGCCGGTCAGCACGACGGTCAGCCCGGTCGGCTCCGCGGCGCGGACCGCCAGCGACGACGTGTCCACCCCGGCCCGGGCCAGCTCGCTGCGCATGAACTCGCCCGCCGGGTCCGGCCCGATCGCAGCCACCAGCGCCACCGACAGACCCAGCCGCGCCGCCGCCACCGCGGTGATCGCCGCCGACCCGCCCACCGCCAGGCTCCCGCTGCGGACCAGCTTCTCCTTCTGCCCGAATTCCGGCGTGACGTCGTCCCCGATCACCAGCACGTCCGGGTTCGCGTCCCCGATCACGACCAGGTCCACCCCGGCCGGGCCGCGGGTCGCCTCAGGCGACGACAACCTCGACCCCCTCGTCCTCCAGCCGGGCCCGGTCGTCGGCAGCGATCCCCGCGTCGGTGACCAGCACGTCGACCTCCCGCGCGGTGAAGATCCGGGCGAACGTCCGCCGGCCCACCTTGGACGAGTCCGCCACCACCACGACCTGGCTGGCCTGCCGGCCCAGCAGGCGCCCCGTCGCCGCCTCACCCTCGTGGTGCGTGGTCGCCCCCGCCGCCGCGTCGATCCCGTCCACGCCGAGGATCGCGATATCCAGCGTCACCTGCTCCAGGATCCCGACGGCCAGCGGACCGGTCAGCTCGTAGGACTGCGGCCGCGCCACCCCGCCGGTGACCACGATCTTGATGTGCTGGCGCACCGCCAGCTCGTAGGCGATGTTCAGCGCGTTGGTCACGATCGTCAGCGCGGGCGGCGGCACGCCGGACGCCAGGTCCGGCCGCATCCCCAGCGTCCGCGCGACCTCCGTCGTTGTCGTCCCCCCGTTCAGCCCGGCGATCTGCCCGGGCTTGACCAGCCCGGCCGCCACCGCGGCGATCCGCCGTTTCTCCGACGGGTGCCGCTCGGACTTGTACCGCAGCGGCAGGTCGTAGCTGACCCCCTGGGCCACCGCGCCGCCGCGGATCCGGGTCAGCATCTGCTGGCCGGCCAGCTCGTCGAAGTCCCGCCGGACCGTGGCCGCGGACACGCCCAGCGCCTTGGCCGCGTCCTCGACCTCCAGCTGCCCGCTGGTGGCGAGCAGCTCGAGCAGCTCGTTCCACCGCCGGTAGCGGCTCACCGGCGCCTCCTTCCGGTTAACCACGGGCCGGCTCATCACGGGCCGGCTCGTCACGGGCCACCCCCGGCCGCAGACCCCGCCCGCGCCGCGCCGATAACCCCCAGCAGGCGGGTCACCTCCGCGGCAATGGCGTCCCGCCCGGCCGAAATGTACCGCCGCGGGTCCGCCACCGCCGCGTCAGCCGCCAGCCGCTCCCGCACCGCCGCGGTAAACACCTTGTTCAGCTGCGTCGCCACGTTGATCTTGGTCATCCCGGCCCGCACCGCCGCCGTCAGCCCCTCGTCCGGCACTCCCGACGACCCGTGCAGCACCAGCGGCACCGGCACCGCCGCCCGAAGCGCCGCGATCAGCTCCAGATCCAGAACGGCAGTCCTGGTCAGCATCGCGTGCGAGCTCCCCACGGCCACCGCCAGCGCGTCCACCCCGGTCGCCGCCACGTACCCCGCCGCGGCGGAAGGATCGGTCCGCGCCGTAGGGGAGTGCACGCCGTCCTTGCCGCCGATCTCACCCAGCTCCGCCTCGGCCCACAGCCCACGGTCGTGGCACCACCGCGTCACCTCCGCGGTCGCCGCCACGTTCCGCTCATACGGCAGCGCGGACGCGTCGAACATCACCGACCCGAACCCGGCCGATGCCGCCTCGGTCACCAGCCCGGGGCTCGTCGCGTGATCGAGATGCAGCACCACCGGCACCGCCGCCCCCCGCGCCACGGACACGCACGCCGCCGCCAGCGGCCCCAGCCCCCCGTGATACCGGACGCAGTTCTCGCTGACCGCGAGCACCACCGGCGTACCCGCCGCTTCCGCCCCCGCCACGATCGCCTCGGCGTGCTCGAGCAAGATCACGTTGAACGCGCCCACCGCCCGCCCCGCCGCCCTCGCCGGCCAGGCCACCTCGCGCATCCCCACCGTGGGCATCAGCCGTCCGCCACCTGGGTCACCGTCACCCCGGCCAGCGCCGCGGCGTAGTCGGACGGCCGGAACTCCCCGGCCGCGGGTGCGGCCACCGCCGCCGAGCCGAGCGCGACCGCGTGCCGCAGCCGCTCCTCCCACGGCCGGCCGGTCACCAGCCCGTGCACAAGGCCCGCCGCCACCGCGTCACCCGCCCCGACCGGATTGCCCGCCACCGGCGCCGACGGCGCCGCCCGCCACGTCCCGGAACGGGTCGAGGCCCACAGCCCGGCCGGCCCGAGGGTCACCACCACCGCCTCGGGCCCCGCCGCCCGCAGCCGCCGCGCGGCCCGCGCCACCGCCTGGTGATCCGCCGACCCGTCGGGCAGGGACAGCGCCAGCCCGCTCGCCGCCTCCAGCTCCGCCAGGTTGGGCTTGACGATGGCCGGCCCGGCCGCCGCCCCCCGCAGCAGCGCCTCCCCGTGCGCGTCCAGCAGCACCGGCACCCCGGCCGCCGCGGCCCGCCCGGTCAGGTCCGCGTACGCGTCATCCGGCACACCGGCGGGCAGGGACCCGGAGAAGACGGCAGCCGCGCACCCATCGAGGCTTTTTTCCAGGGTTACGGTGAACGCGGCCCACTCGCCCGCCCCGACCGCAGGCCCCGGTTCGTGGAACGACGCGGCATGCCCGCGGACCCGGTCGACCACGGTAAAGGTCCGCCGGGTCGGCCCGGCGACCGGCGTGAACCGGCACGGCACGCCCGCCGCGTCCAGTGCGGCCCTGACCTCGTCCCCGGCGGGCCCGCCGGCCAGGCCCAGCACCAGCACGTCCGCGCCGAGCGCGCACAGCACCCGGGCCACGTTCAGGCCCTTGCCGCCGGGCCGGTCCCGGACCTGCTCGGGCCGGTTCACCCCGGCCCAGTCCGCGCCCGGCACGTGGTGCGTGATGTCCAGCGCCGGGTTGAGCGCGACGCAGAGGATCACGGCGCGCGGCCCGGCTGGGCCGGCCTGAGGATGACCGAGCGGGCCAGGTTCCGCGGCCGGTCCGGGTCGAGCCCGCGGGCCCGGCCCAGCGCGGCCGCCACCCGCTGCACCCGGACCAGCTCGGCCAGCGGGTCGAGCTGCGACCCCCAGGCCAGCCCGCCGGCCGCGGTGATCGCGCCGGCGATCCCGTCCGGCGCGGCGCCGAGCAGCCACACCACGCTGCCCGGGCCGGTCACCGCCATCGGCCCGTGCCGGTACTCCATCGCCGGGTAGGCCTCGGTCCACATCCCGGCCGCCTCGCGCAGCTTCAGCGCCGCCTCGCTGGCCAGCCCGTAGGTCCAGCCGGTGCCCAGGAACGTGAACTGGCGGGCGGCCAGCAGGTCCTCAGGAAGCGGCGCGGCCAGCACCCCCTCCGCGTCCTGCGCGGCCTGCGCCACGTCGTGGCCCAGGCCCGTGAGCAGCAGCGCAAGCTCGGTGGTGGCGAACCGGGTCTGCACCACGGACTCCTCGTCCGCGAAGTCCAGCACGATCGCCTCGTCCGCGGCCGCCGCGACCGGGGAGCCGGCCACCGCGGTCACCGCCACCGTGGGCACCGTGCCGCCCAGGTCGCCGAGCAGCTGCAGGATCTCAGTGGTCGTCCCGGACCGGGACAGCACCATGACCCGGTCGTACTTCCGCCCGCGCGGCATCTCGGACGCGGCGAACGCGTCGGTCTCGCCGTGGGAGGCCTGCTCCCTGGCGGCCGCATAGGACTGGGCCATGAACCAGGAGGTGCCGCAGCCCGCCACCGCGACCCGCTCGCCGCGGGCGGGCAGCTGTCTGGCCACCTGGCCGTCCACCTGGCTGGCCAGCCGGGCCGCCCGGCGCCAGCAGCCCGGCTGCGACGCCACCTCGGCCTCGGTCCGGCCCGCCCCGGCCGGCCTCACGTCCTGCTCACCCACGCCGTCGCCCCTTCGCTCGGCCATCCCGTCACTCCGGTTTCCCGTCCCGTTCAGCTGCCGGTCAGCCCGGTGGCGGCCACCGACCTGATGAAGTACCGCTGCGCCAGGAAGAAGATCAGCAGCATCGGCAGCAGGCTCATCACGTTGCCCGCCATCAGCTGCGGGATCTGGGTCTGGTGCGCCCCCTGGAAGGTGGCCAGGCCGAGCGGCACCGTCATCTGGTTCGTGGAGGTGACCGCGATCAGCGGCCACAGGAAGTTGTTCCACGAGTCCAGGAAGGTCAGCGCGGCCAGCGTGGCCAGCGGCGGGGCGGACAGCGGCAGCACGATCTTGCGCAGCACGGTCAGCCGGCTGGCCCCGTCGACGCGGGCGGACTCTTCGTACTCGATCGGCAGCGTGCGGAAGAACTGGCGGAGGAAGAAGATCCCGAACGCGGTAGCCGCGTTGGGCAGGATCAGCGCGCCCAGGTGGTTGATCCCGACCCCGGCCAGCACGTGCACGCCCAGCCATTTGGTGATGATGAACTGCGGGATCATCGTCACCTGGAACGGCACCATCAGTGTGGCCATCAGCACCGCGAACAGCGCGCCCCGGCCGAGGAACCGGAACCGGGCGAACGCGTACCCGGCCAGCGAGCACAGCACCAGGTTGGCCAGCACGGTGCTGACCGCCACGACCGCGCTGTTGAGGAAGAACCGGCCGAACGGCGCGCTGTGCCAGGCGGCGGCGTAGTTGCCGAACCGCAGCACGTGCGGGGTCAGCAGCGGCGGGAACCGCAGTGCCTCGTTCGAGGTCTCCAGTGAGGTGATCAGCAGCCAGGCGAACGGGAAGATCAGCACGATCGTGGCCGGGATCAGCACCAGGTGCCACGGGCTGAACGGCAGCCGGGGCCGGCGCCGGGCCGGGGCGGCGGGCGGCGGCGCGGTGGCGGCGACCGGGATGGCGCTCATGACCGGTAGTAGGTGAACCGGCGGCTCACCCGGAACTGGATCGCGGTGACCACCACGATCACGATGAACAGCAGGTAGGCGATGGCCGACGCGTAGCCGAAGTTAAAGTTCTGGAACGCCTGGGTGTAGATGTAGTAGACGAGCACGGTGGTGGCGTTCAGCGGGCCGCCCTGGGTGCTCAGGTACACCTCGTCGAACAGCTGCAGCGCGTTGATGGTCAGCCAGACGGCCAGGAACAGCGTGGCCGGGGACAGCAGCGGCAGCGTGATCCGGCGGAACGTCTGCCACCCGCCCGCGCCGTCGATGGCCGCCGCCTCCAGCAGGGTCTGCGGGACGCCCTGCAGCGCGGCCAGGTAGATGACCACCGAGAAGCCGGTCCAGCCCCAGATCGTCATCACCACGATCACGTACAGCGCCTGCGACGGTGAGTTGAGGAACTGCTGCTGCGGTATGCCAACCAGGCTGAAGAAGTAGTTGACCACCCCGAACGACGGGTCGAACAGCCAGATGAAGACGATGGCCTCGCTGATCGTGGAGATCGCCATCGTGGCGTAGGCCGCGGTCCGGTAGAACGCGATGAACCGGATCTTGCGGTTCATCGCGACCGCCAGGAACAGCCCGACGATCATCGTGCCCGGCACGAACAGCGCGGTGTAGACCAGCGTGTGCTGGATGGCCTGGGCCACCACCGGGTCGTGGACCAGCTGCCGGTAGTTGCTGGTGCCCACGAACGGGGTGGAGCCGCCCAGCAGGTTGTTGTGCTGGAACGACATCACCGCGGACCAGACGATCGGCACCGCGCCGAACAGGATGATGATGGCCGCGCCCGGGGTGACGAAGGCCCAGCCGGTGAGCTGCTCGCCGCCGGGGGCCCGGCGGCGCCCGGCGGCAGCCCGGGTGGCGGGCCGCCGCCGGAGCAGCGAGGGAAGTGCGGTCATCTCAGCCCGCGGCCAGCACCTGGTTGACCTGCTGGGCCGCGGCGGACAGCGCGGCCTTCGGCTCGGACTTGCCGAGCAGCACGGATACCACCATGTTGCCGAGGATCTGGGAGATCTTCGGGTAGCTGGTCAGCTGCGGCCGGGCCTGCTTGACGTTGGCCAGGTTCGCGGTGAACGCCGCCATGCCGGGCTGGGCCTTGTTCAGCTGCTGGACGAACGAGGCGGAGTGCCCTTCCGAGGCGCGGATCGGCAGGTCGCCGGTGGCCAGCGCCCAGTATTTGTCCTGGGCCGGGGCGGTGAGCCACAGGATGAACTTCTCCGCCGCGCTGACCCGGGACGACCCATTGTTGAACAGCACCCAGTTGTCCGGGCCGCTGATGGTCTGGTGACCGCCGCTGGTGCCCGGGTAGGACGGCATCACCTGCACGCCGTACTTGATGTTGGTGAACTGCGACAGGTCCCACGGGCCGGTGACCAGCATGCCGATCTTGCCGGAGTTGAACAGGTTGGCGTAGGTCGAGTCGCTCTGGTCCAGGTACATCGACTTGTCGGTCACGGCCATCTGCCGCAGCGTGTTCAGCGAGGCCAGGCCGGCGGCCGAGTCGAACGCGGCCTTCTTGTTGTCCGGCGTGAGCAGCTGCCCGCCGGCCTGCCAGAGCAGCGGCTCCCAGTGCCACACCGTGTCCTCGGTACCCGGGGTGACGTAGGCGGTGCCGAACTGCTTCTTCGACGCGTCGGTCAGCTTCTTCGCGTCCGCGATGAACTCGGACCAGGTCCAGTCCGGTCCCGGGGGCGCGATCCCGGCCTGGGCGAACAGCTGCTTGTTGTAGACCACGGCCAGGTTGTCCACCAGGGCCGGGATCCCGATGACCTTGCCGTTGACGGTGGCGACGGCCCGCTCGCCCTCCCAGAAGTCGTTCCAGTTGACCCCGGGGCGCTGGACGGCCTTGGTGAGGTCCACCACCTGCGGGATCTCCGCCACGTTCGGCGCCCACGAGCCGTACAGGTAGGCGATGTCCGGCGGGCTGCCGCCGCGCACCGCGGTCAGCACCTTCTGCAGGGTGTTGTCGCTGTTCACGTACAGCGTCTGGATCTTCTGGCCGGTCTGCTTCTCGTACTGCGCCACCAGGTGGGCGAACGCCTTGCCCTGGACGTCGGTGTAGCCCTCCCAGATCTGGATCGGGCCGCTGGCGCCGCCGCCGCTACCACCGCCGCTCCCGGTCCCGCAGCCCGCCAGGGCAATGATCACGGCACCTGCCAGGCAGGCCGCCAGCCGCGTCCGAGGCATCCTGACCTCCACACTGCTGCTCAGTTGTGCGCGAACCAGGAAATGTTCTGGCAATACTGAGCAGTGGGGGGCGACTGTGTCAAGGCTCGCGCCGCGACTGCCGTAATCCTTAGATCTGAAACCAGAACGGACGGGCGGTCACCGCCGGTGCGGGCCCTGGCCGGTGAGCGTGCCGCGGCCTGCGGCGGGTTGCGGGTGCCCCAGGATGATCGATCATGCGCGCTATTGCGCACTTACGGGCACGATGGAACACTGGCAAGCTGTGATCAAGGTTGCGTTCATCGGGGCCGGCAGCGTCGAGTTCACCCGGAACGTCGTCACCGACCTGTGCAGTTACCCGGAGCTGAACGGGCGGCTGCACTTCGCGCTGCACGACATCAGCGCCGAGCGGCTGTCCTGGGCGGACCGGCTGACCCGCCGGATCGTGGCGCAGACCGGGGCGAAGGCCGAGGTCAGCACCACCCTGCAGCGGCGCGAGGCGCTGCGCGGCGCCGCCTGGGTGGTCAACGAGATCCAGGTCGGCGGGTACGCGGCGACCAGGCTCGACTTCGACATCCCGGCCCGGTACGGGGTCCGCCAGACGATCGCCGACACGCTTGGCATCGGCGGCATCTTCCGCGGGCTGCGCACGATCCCGGTGGCCGTCGGGCTCGGCCAGGACATGGCCGAGGTGTGCCCGGAGGCGTACCTGCTCACCTACACGAACCCGATGGCGATGCTGCCCTGGGCGGTGTACGAGGGCGCGGGGTTCTCCCGGGTCTACGGGCTGTGCCACTCGGTGCGCGACACCGAGGCGTTCCTGACCGGGCTGGTCGGCGCGGACCCCGGGCGGGTGTCGTTCCTCACCGCGGGCTTCAACCACCAGGCCTTCGTCCTGAAGTTCGAGCAGGACGGCCAGTCGCTGTACCCGAAGCTGGCCACGGTGATCGAGGAGTCGCCGGAGCTGCAGCGGCGGGTACGGGTCGAGCTGTACAAGCGGTTCGGCTACTTCCCGACCGAGTCGAGCGAGCACTCGGCCGAGTACGTGCCCTGGTTCATGCGGCACGACGAGCAGGTGTCCCGCTACCGCATCTTCGTCGGGGACTACCTGGCCCGGTCCGAGGAGAACCTGCGTGAGCTCGAGGAGCTGGAGCAGGCGATCTCGTCCGAGGCGCCGCTCGAGCTGGAGCCGGCGCACGAGCTCGCGTCGCTGTTCATCCATTCGGTGGAGACCGGGCAGGAGCGCGGGCTGCACGTCAACGTGCGGAACGGGGGGCTGATCTCGAGCCTGCCGGACGAGTGCTGCGTCGAGGTGCCCTGCCGGGTCGGGTCGTTCGGGGCGCGGCCGCAGCCGGTGGGGGCGCTGCCGCCGCAGCTGGCCGCGCTCAACCGGACGTTCCTCAACGTGGTCGAGCTGACCGTGCGGGCCGTGCTGGACGGCTGCCGCGATCACGTGTACCAGGCCGCGCTTCTCGACCCGAACACCGCGGCCACGCTCACTGTCGATCAGACCGTCGCCATGTGCGACGACCTGCTGGAGGCACACCGGGAGGTGCTGCCCCCGGCGCTGCTGCGCTGAGAACCCCCGTGCTTAGCCAACACTGCCTTGGAGTGATCAGCATGATGCGTACCCGGTGCCTGGCAAGTCTGTCCGCAGCGGCGCTGGCGGCGAGTGTGCTGGCCGCGCTGCCGTCCGCGGCCGGTGCTTCGGCGGCCGGTGCGCCGGCGGCCAGGGCTGGCGCGACGTCGGCGGCGGGCGTGATCCCAGCGCCGGTGGCGCACGGGCGGCTGCGGATCGCCGGGCTGCTGCGCGACGGCGGGACGGTGACCGCACGCGGGGCGGCCTTCGGCCCGCCGCCGCTGCCCAGCGGGGACGTGCTGCTCAGTTTCGGGGTCAAGTACACCTGGCGGCGCTGCCCGGTGCTGGGGAGCAGAACCCAGGGGAGCGGCACGTGCGTGCTGGCCGCCGACTCGGTGGCGACCCCGTTTGCCGCGCGGTCCTATGTCGTGGGGCACGCCGACGTCGGCAGCCGGCTGCGGGTCACGGTGACCGCAATCGCGGTGGTGCAGACCGACCGGCACCCGTTCACGTTCCGGGTCATCCGTGCCTCTGCTACGGCGACGACCCGGGGAGTGGCCGGCGCGTTCCCGGTCTTCGGGCGGCCGTGGGCCCGGTTCATCAACGGGACGCCCGAGGCGCGGACCGCGTCGGCGGAGGAGTGGTTCCAGGTCAGCGCGCCGCACTACAGCGCGGCGGGCGGGCGCCCGGTGCAGTGGTTCCGGGTCGACCGGAGCAGGTGGCAGCGGCTGCACGCCAGCCGGGTGTTCTACACCGGCAAGCTCAAGCCCGGGCGGCATGACGTCGCGGTGCGGACCGCGAACCGGTACGGGCTGACGACGATCCATTTCCGGTGGCGGGTCGTGCCGCTGCCCCAGCCGGCCGCGTGCCAGCCGGCCGCCGGGCGGGCCTGCTGGTATCCGCCGCACCTGGCGTCCAACGGCAAGCCGATGCGCTGGGACTGGCAGATCGGCCGGACCGATCCGCTGCAGCGGACCGGGCGGCGGGCGGTCGACATCTACGACATCGACGGGTTCCTGACCACGCGGGCCCAGGTGTCGGCTATTCACTCGCGCTGGCAGGCGGCCACGCTGGCGCATCCCCGGGCGGTCTGCTACCTCGACCTGGCCTGGGAGGACTACCGGCCGGACGCGTCGCCCGGGCAGGTGTTCCCGGCGGCGGCGCTCGGGCATGTGTACTTCGGCTTCCCGCAGGAGCGGTGGGTCGACCTGCGGCAGCTGAACGCGCTCAAGCCCATGCTGCGCGAGCGGCTGGCGAGGTGCGCGAGCAAGGGCTTCGACGCGGTGGAGCTGGATGACATCGACAGCTTCGACCCGCCGTCGACGACCGGCTTCCGCCTGACGCCGGGGGACGCGCAGAACTTCTTGGCCTGGGCGTTCAATGAGATCCACCGCCTCGGGATGACCGGCCTCTGGAAGAACTCGCCCCTGCTCGCCTGGTGGGGCCGCCAGTACTCGGACGGCGCGGTGGTGGAGGAGTGCTACACGTTCGGCGGGTGCTTCTCCTCGTCGGCCAGGGGTACGCACGCGGACGGCATCACCTGCACGGCTCTGCGCGGCCCGCAGCCGTGCGGCTGGGACGCCTTCACGGCGGATCGCACCGCGGTTCAGCCCACTGGCAAATGGGTCGGCGAGGCCGAATACGGGGCGGATGGCGTCGTCTGCAACCCGGGCGCCCGCTGCCACGGAAAGCGTGCGTACGCCGCTTTCTGCCGGACGGTGTACGGGACGCCGAACGGCTTCGCGGCCGTCAAATTCAACGTCGACCTGGACGGGAGCGTGTTCTATCCCTGCCCGCGCGGCATCTAGCGGGTGATGGGGCACCGCTGGGTCCGGCGGCTAGGCTCGCGCCGGACCCAGCGGTGCTGCGGCGGCAAGGTCAGCCCATGCCGCCGGGGCTGGCTGGACCGCTACTTGCCATCGCCGCCCCCGTTTCCGTCGAGGACCGGGGCGGGCATGCCGCGGTAGGCCAGCGCCGCCCTCTTGCCGAGCACGGCGACGTCGATGGTGCACGCATCGAACAGGGATTGGTTGCGGATGCCGATATTGGCGCACACCGCCTGGGCCCGGTCGCGGATGTCCGGGGGCAGGTCGCCGGTGAAGAAGGGCTTGCCGGGAATGCCGGGCCTGACCTTCTCACCGCACGGCGCGAGCAGCGAGGCGTTCGGCTTGACGCGCCAGCCCTTCGTGTAGCCGCCGTAGAGGTCGGCGAAGGGGACGGGCACGTTCAGCACGGCGCCGCCGCTGGTTTCGAGCTGGCCGACGTTGCCGTTGGCGTTGGCGAGCAGGCCGCGCACCGGTTCGGGCCAGGTGCCCAGGCCGACGGAGAAGTCGATCCAGGAGCCGTTCATGACGGCGCGGAGGCTGTCGCCGCTGCGGCCGGTGACCAGGTAGACGTTGCCCCGGCGCAGGATCTCGGTGCCCGCGGGCAGTGACCTGATCTGGCCGTCGGCGAGGGCGGCCGGGTGGCCGTTGATGACGAGCCGCGAGGGCGCGGTGCAGAATGCCACGCGGCTCTTGCCGATCTGGGCCGCGACCGCCTGGTTCACCGCGGCGTCTGGCCAGGTGGGCGCCCCGGAGACCTGCCGGGACTGCACGGTGAAGTTCTTCGCCTGCGCGAGCAGGAAGTCGCCCGAGGCCTGGAAGTCGTAGAGCAGGCCGCTGAACGTCCGCAGGTGCGTGTCGCCAATGGTGGTGGCCGCCGCGCAGTCCGAGGGCGCGCCGCCCGCGGAGCTCTCGTTGAACTCGACGGCGGGCCCGGGCTGGGACGCCGCCGGGCTGGACGGCCCGAAGCTGAGGTTGTTGGTCTCGCCCGTGAAGCCCTGGGCCACGCAGGTCGGGGCGGCCCGGCCGCCATAGATGGTCCTCGTATGGACGGTGACCGCGGAGCCGCTGTTGAAGGTCGCCTCGCCGCCGCCGCCGTCGCCGACCACGTTGAACTCGGCGATTGTCCAGTCTGCGGCCGCGTTGACGGCGTTGTCACCGGTGGCCGTGAAGGCCGAGTTCCCCGCGAACATGGTGACGCTGTCGCTGCTGGCGCTGACGGTGCCGGACAGGCTCAGCTGCCCCAGGTTGGTGATCGGCTGGTTGGGCACGGACACCGCCCCGAGGCTGTTGTTCTTGAAGCAGTAGATGTCGGTCGAATTGGGGAACGAGAACTGGTTCCAGTGCTGCCCGGCCGGGCAGGCCGCGTTGTACTTGATCAGCCAGTACTGGATGAACGCGCGCCCGGTGGACCCGTTGTTCTCGAAGATGAACTGCTCCCAGCGCTGGCACGACGTGTTCGGGGAACCGGTACAGCCGGTGCCCATGAAGTTCGTGTTCAGCTCAGGCGGGATTGCCGAAGGCGGCCTGCCGGACTGCTGCGGCGGGCCTGGCACCGGTGCGCCTTGCGCCCTGAGGAAAGGGCGCTCAATGCAGAAACCGGCCTCAGCAACCAGCAGGCCATTCTCAGCGCGATCGCCTGGCCCGGCCTATTCATCCGCGTCGTGCAATCCGACCGGCTGGATCGCATATACCCCCGGTGAACCTGCGAGGTCCGCCCTCGTCGGAACTGCCTGGCTGGGCATACGGACGCTCATGCCTGCCGGCAGGGCTGGACGATCTCGGTGCGCCAGGTCGCCGGGTCGGGTTCGGCCGCCGGGTCGCTGAAGAAGATCTCCCACGCATCTCCTGCGAGTTCCCCGCCGTGATCGGTCACCCAGGATGCGAGCGCCTGGTAGGCGGGCTCCA
>DASVBE010000071.1:0-5671 GCA_036375995.1 Streptosporangiaceae bacterium
CATTGTCGGTATCCCTGACCCGCGGCTCGACGCGCTTGCGCGCCTGTACGACTCGGCGCGAATCGTGCCGGCCACGGTGCGGTTCGTCGATATCGCGGGCCTGGTACGCGGCGCGTCGGCCGGGCAGGGGCTCGGCAACCAGTTCCTGTCGCACATCCGCGAAACCGACGCGATCTGCCAGGTTGTCCGCGTGTTCACCGACCCGGACGTCAGCCATGTGGACGGGGACGTGTCGCCGGAGCGCGACGTCGAGACGGTCGCGACCGAGCTGATGCTGGCCGACCTCCAGACGCTGGAGAAGGCCGCGCCGCGGCTGGCCAAGGAAGCCAAATTCGCCAAGGACCCGCAGCGCCAGCGGGCCGCCGACGCGGCGGCGAAGGCGCAGACGGTGCTGGACGGCGGCAGCACGCTGTTCGCGGGCGCGGCGCCGGCCGGTATCGACCCGGCTGACCTGCGTGACCTGCACCTGCTGACGGCCAAGCCGTTCCTGTACGCGTTCAACCTCGACGACCGCGAGCTGGCCGACGACGACCTGCGCAAGCGGCTGGCGGGGCTGGTGGCCCCGGCCGAGTCGGTGTTCCTGGACGCCAAGACCGAGGCCGAGCTGGCCGAGCTGGACGAGGACGAGGCCGCCGAGCTGCTCGCCGAACTGGGCCTGGGCGAGCCGGGCCTGGCCCAGCTGGCCCGGGCCGGGTTCGCCGCGCTGGGCCTGTCCACCTTCTTGACCGCGGGCCCGAAGGAAGCCAGGGCCTGGACCATCCGGGTCGGCGCCACCGCGCCGGAAGCGGCAGGCGTGATCCACACCGACTTCCAGCGCGGCTTCATCAAGGCCGAGATCGTCTCCTACGACGACCTGATGGAGGCCGGCTCGATCGCCGCCGCCCGCGCCGCCGGCAAGGCCCGCATCGAAGGCAAGGACTACGTCATGCGCGACGGCGACGTGGTGGACTTCCGCTTCAACGTCTGACCGGCCGATGCGGCGGGGCCCGCGCCGTAGGCTGCGTACACCTGGAATCCGGACCGCCTCGGTGCCATAGTCCGCGGTCGGCGGACTGGTGCGGCGGCGGGGATGCGGGCTCCCTAGACTCGCTGAGCATGAGCACCGAGCCAGCCACCACGACCGGCGCTGATACCGCGGCGGGACCGCAGCCGCCCGCGGTCCAGCGGATCCCCGCCGAGCGGACCCACCACGGCGACACCTTCGTTGACGACTACGCCTGGCTAGCCGACAAGGAGAACCCGGAGACCATCGCGTACCTGGAGGCGGAGAACGCCTACACCGCGGCGGTCACCGGCGGGCTGGGAGAACTGCGCAGCGCGATCTTCGGCGAGATCAAGGCGCGCACCCAGGAAACCGACCTGTCCGTGCCGACCCGCAAGGGCCGCTGGTGGTACTACTCGCGGACCACGGAGGGGCAGCAGTACGCCGTGCACTGCCGCCGCGAGGTCAGGCCGGGGGAGACCACCCCGCCGATGCCCGCCGACGGGGCCCCGCTGGACGGCGAGGAGATCCTGGCCGACGGCAACCAGCTCGCGGCCGGCCAGAAGTTCTTCTCCCTGGGCGCGCTGTCCGCCAGCCCGGACGGGCGGTGGCTCGCTTACTCCACCGACTTCACCGGCAGCGAGCGGTTCACGATCCGGATCAAGGACCTGGACACCGGCGAGGTGCTCGCCGACGAGGTGCCGGGGGCGTTCTACGGCTGCGCGTGGGCGCTGGACGGGTCGGCGCTCTTCTACGTAACCGTCGACGACGCCTGGCGGCCGTACCGGGTGCTGCGGCACATGGTCGGCACCCCGGCGGACAACGACGTGATCGTCTACGAGGAAGCCGACGAGCGGTTCTGGGTCGGCGTGGGGCTGACCCGCAGCGAGCGCTACCTGCAGATCGCCGTGGGCAGCAAGGTCACCAGCGAGTGCTGGCTGCTGGACGCGGCCGACCCGACGGGCGAGTTCCGGGTCGTGCTGCCGCGGCGCCAGGGCGTCGAGTACAGCGTCGAGCATCAGCTCGGGGCGGACGGCGACCGGCTGCTGATCCTGCACAACGACGGCGCGGAGAACTTTGAGCTGGTTACGGCGCCGCTGGCCGACCCGTCGGCGTGGGAACCGCTGATCCCGCACGCCGCGGACACACGCCTGCTCGGCGCGGCCGCCTTCGCCAGGTTCACCGCGGTTTACTACCGGCGGCACGGTTTGACCGGTCTACGGATTTTGCGTGCTGACGGCAGCTCTCATGAGGTGGCCTTCGACGACGTGGTCTACACGGTCTCGCCCGGCGGCAACCCGGAGTACGAGACCTCGACGTTCCGGCTGGCGTACGCGTCGCTGATCACGCCGGACTCGGTGTACGACTGCGACATGGCCACCGGGGCGCTGACCCTGCTCCGCCAGCGGCCGGTGCTGCCGTCCCCGGACGGCACGCCGTACCAGGCCGAGGACTACGAGCAGCACCGTGAGTGGGCCACCGCGCCAGACGGCACGCAGGTGCCGATCTCGCTGGTGTGCCGGAAGGGCACGCCGCGCGACGGCAGCGCCCCGTGCCTGCTCTACGGGTACGGCAGTTACGAGATATCGATCGACCCTGGGTTCTCCATCCCGCGGCTGTCCCTGCTCGACCGCGGGTTCTGCTACGCGATCGCGCACATCCGCGGCGGCGGGGAGATGGGCCGCCGGTGGTACGAGGAAGGCAAGCTGCTGCACAAGGCCAACACGTTCACCGACTTCGTGGCCAGCGCCGAGCATCTGGTCAAGGCCGGGTGGACGTCGCCGCAGCGGCTGGTGGCCCGGGGCGGCAGCGCGGGCGGGCTGCTGATGGGCGCGGTGGTCAACCTGGCCCCGGCCGCCTTCGGGGGGATCGTGGCCCAGGTGCCGTTCGTGGATGCGCTGACCACCATCCTGGACCCGTCGCTGCCGCTGACCGTCACCGAGTGGGAGGAGTGGGGTGATCCTTTGCATGACCCGCAGGTGTACGCGTACATGAAGTCGTACTCGCCCTACGAGAACATCTCGGCGGCCGCGGAGTACCCGCCGATCCTGGCCGTGACCAGCCTGAACGACACGCGGGTGCTGTACAGCGAGCCGGCCAAATGGATCGCGAAGCTGCAGGCGCAGGCGCGCGGCGGGCCGTTCCTGCTGAAGACCGAAATGGTGGCCGGGCACGGCGGCCGGAGCGGGCGGTACGACGCCTGGGAGGAAGAGTCCTTCGTGCTCGCCTGGATCGTGAGCGCGCCCGGCACGGCCTGATCTGTTTCGCTGCGGCGCAACGCGGCGGCCGACGGGGTCCTGGGGGATTTCCGCCGGCCGCCGCAGCGCTGATGTCACAGCCATGTTCACAGTCGCTGTCACACGCCGGCTGCTCTGCTGAGCCCTGCTCTGACGGGGCCACCCGGTCCCGGACAGGGCGGGCAGAGCCGGAGGGTCCGGGTGGGACGGTTCAGAACGCGCTGTAGTGAACTTCGGCGGCCGATGATGTAACGTCTCGCTACAGTCCCCTTACTGAGTACGATTAACGCAGGTCAGAGGGCATATGATGAGCTTCCTGGCGGGGCGGGCCCGGCTGAATAGCCGGGCTGACCTGGGGCTGGCCGGCAATCCGGCTGGCCCAAAGGGTGCCAAGCAGAGGGCTTTTTGCCGCAGAATGGTGGACAAGCCGGGCAAGGGTGGGCCCCAACTCCTTGCTGCTTGGACGCAGGAGCGGGCGGAGGTGCGATGGTTCGCAGGGCTACCCTTGATCGCGGTGCGCAGCCAAACGGGCACACTGCGGCGGCCGGAGCGGCACCTGAAGTGCCGGAGCTGGCTGAGTCGGCCGACGGGCAGACGGGGAAGCCCTGGCGCGGATCTGGCGGCCGCTGGCTTGTCTGGGCGTTCCGCTTCGTGGTCTGGGCCGTCTTGCTCATCATCGGCTACCGCGGGGTGACCGCCATCGTGCTTCCGGACAAGAACCAGTCGGGCTCGTCCGGCGCATCCGCGGCTGCTCCCAGCCAGGGCTTCCCGGTCGCCATGGCCGAGGCCTACGCCCTGCAGTTCGGTTCCGTCTACTTCAATTTCAGCCCGGCCGCCGCGGACGAGCGGGCCAAGGATCTGGCTAGGTTCCTGCCGTCCGGGGCCAGCGACCAGCTCGGCTGGAACGGCGCGGGCTCGCTGCAGCTCCAGTCCGAGCAGGTCGCCGGGATCAAGGTGGCCGACTCCCAGCACGCGGTGGTCACGCTGCTGGCCCGGGCCAACGGCCAGCTGTTCGAGCTCGGCGTGCCGGTCTACGCCGCCGACGGCGGGCTGAGCATCTCGGCCGAGCCCGCGCTGCTGCCGCTGCCCGCCCGGGCGGCCGAGCCGCAGCCGCCGAACCGGTCCTCGGACCCGAATGCGGCCGCCGCGCTCGGCCAGCAACTGCCCGCCTTCTTCCAGGCGTACGCCAGCGGCGACCCGGTCACGCTGGCACGGTTCCTGGCTCCGGGAGCGAGGGTAACCGGCCTGGACGGTACCGTGACGTACCATTCCATCGCTGGGATCTACGTGCCGCCGGGCGGAACCAGCCGCACGATCACAGTCAGCGTCCTGTGGCACGTCCAGGCGGGGGCAAGCTCAAGCTCGCCGGACGTGACGAACACCCCGGCCGGCCTCGAGATGACCTATCAGATGCAGGTAATCCAGCAGGGCGGCAGCTGGTACGTGAAGTCCGTAGGGACGTCGCTCCAGCCATTGGCCCAGCCGTGAAAATTTCATTGACAATTGAATGTGATTCCCGTCCCGTCGCATCCCCGAAAACCCCGGAGTAGAACCGATGCCGTCGTACTTGCTCGCCGTGGCCTCACCGGTCGCGCTGAGCACATCCGGCCTTGTGACTTATCTACAGGGCTTGTTCGGGCCGCTTTTCCTTGGGATCGTCGGGATCGTGGCCATTTTCTTCTTGTTCACCCGCGAGATCCTGAGGTTCGTGCAGTTCCTGGTACTCGCGGTGGCGATCGCCGTCATCTTCTACACCCCGAGCATCGTGCAGACGCTTGCGACCGGTATCGCCAACGCGCTCGGTGTCCACTGATATCCGCGCGAGCGGAAGGGGTGTAGCTGGTGGATCTGCCCACCTACACGAATATCTGGCGGATCGAGAAGCGGCTCTACAAGCTGTACGACTTCAGGCTGCCGATGCCGCTGCCGATCGGCCAGATAGCCGTGTTCGCGGCAATCGCTCTGCCGTACGTCCTCGTTCTCACCATTCTCGGCCTGCCGTTCAGTCACACCTACTTCTGGCTGTACGTCCTGCCACCGGGAGTGCTGGCCTGGCTAGCTACCCGGCCGGTGCTGGAGAGCAAGCGGCTTCCTGAGCTGATCGTGTCGCAGGTGCGGTATCTCGGTGAACCGCGGACCTGGTGCCGGCTGGCCCCGCTGGCCGAGAAGGACGAGGTCGTGGTGTACGCCCGGGTCTGGCATCAGGCCGGCCTGCGGGCGCGGCCGGCGATGGCCGACGAGGCAGCCCCTTCGGTTTCGCCGGCGCCGGCGCGGGCTGGCGGGCGGTCCGCGCGCCCTGGCGTGGCCGCGCGCCCCGGTGCGCCGCGCCCGGCTGGCGCGGCGCCGGGCCGGGCCAAGCTGCGGCCGGCCGGGGCGGCCGCTGGTCCTGCCGCGGCGGCGGGTACGGCCGGCAGCGCGCCGCCCGCCTGGCCGGGGACCCCGGCGCGGCGCC
>DASVBE010000128.1:0-2475 GCA_036375995.1 Streptosporangiaceae bacterium
GCCGGGCACGGGCCGAGCATCCCGATTCCAGGCCGGGCGACGCCGCCGCGCCGGGCCGGTTCCGCGCCCTGGCTGGGGCCTGGCATGTGCTCGGTGACCCAGCCCGCCGGGCTGCCTATGACCAGGCGCTTGCCCGCCAGCCAGCCTCGCCCCCCGCGGCCCGGGCGCCAGAGCGGCCGGCGGCGGCGCCCGCGGCGCGGATGCCCGGGCCGCCACCGCTGTGGGCGGGGCCGGTCCGGGTGGAAGGCCCGCACCCCGGGGCAGTGCCAGGCCGGCCTGATGCGGAGGAGATCAGGCTCGCCATCCTGACCGGGTTGACCCTCCGCTATCTCGCCTGGGACGCGGACTGGCGATGGTGAACCCGGGCTGGGCCGACCTGGACCGGGGCCTGTTCAGCATTTCGGTGGCGGCCGAACTGGCCGGGCTGCACCCGCAGACGCTGCGGATCTACGAACGCGAAGGGCTGCTCGACCCGGCGCGCAGCGCGGGCGGCACCCGCCGCTACTCCCGCCGTGACATTGACCGGCTGCAGGAGATCTGCGCGCTGACCGCTGACGGGCTGAACCTGGCCGGGATCCGGCGGGTCCTGGAGATGCAGGAGGAGACCCGCCAGCTGCAGGCTGAGGTGGCCCGCCTGCGGATACTGGCCGGCGACCACCCGGCCACCCGCCCGGCGGACCGGGCGACCACGGCCCATCCACGGTCCGGCCGCGGGGCAAAGCCCGGGCCCCGCCCGGACTAGCCCCCGTCCGGCCGGCCCTGGCGGGCGAGCCGGGCGCGCAGGCGCGCTGTCAGGTCACGCTCAGCGGTGAGGGCGTCCTCCAGCGCCAGGATCCGGAGTGCAGCGGCCAGCGTGTGGCCCTGGTCGAACAGCCCCCGGATCCGGGCGGCAAAGGCGAGCTGCCGGCGGGTATACCGGCGGCGCCCGCCAGCCGTCCGCTGCGGAGTGACCGCCCCCGCGGTGTCCAGGGCGCGCAGGAACGCCTGACGGACGCCCAGAACCTCGGCTGCCCGGCCGGTGGTGTACGCCGGGTAGTCCGGGTCATCAAGATCATCGAGCCGGGCCATCATCGCGGTTCCCCTCATCCCGGGCGCGGATATTCCTCAAGTCAGGCTTGACAGTTTCCTGTAGTCCGGACTATATAAAAACCGTATCGGTCATGACCTGGTGACGCTACCGAAGGTTCCGGAGAAGTGATCGGCATGGACCTGGCTACCCGTGACGCGGACGCCATGTTCGCGGAACTGATCTGCGCCGACGCGCAGTGGCTGCGCGAGGAGTTCGACGCGCTGATCGCGGCCTCCTTCAGGCAGCCCCCCGCCGCGCCACCACCCGCGCCACCACAGGTCCCGCCGCGCCGCCGTCACCCAGGCCCGCCGGGGCGCCGTCGCTCGCGGCCCTGTCCCCCGACCGTGATCGCCTCGATGACCGGGCCGGGCCAGCGCCGGCAGCGATCACCTCCGGTATGACACGCGGCACCTTCACAGTCAGGCTGGCGAGCAGCACCATGACACAGCCCGCGGGGCACGCGCCCCGGGACTATCCGGGAAAGGAGACCAGCAGGATCCAGTCGCGATGGGTTGGCCGTGGCCGGGCGCCCTTGGGGGCCCGGCCACGGAACGTGAATCGTGCCGCCACGGGCAGCCGATGGAGTTGTGGCTACGGCGGCGGGCCGTCGATACCAGGCTCCGCGTCCTGGCCACCGCCCGCATGGATAAGCGGCAGCACGCAGGGCCAGCTCCGGCACCGGCCAGGAGCTATCTCCGTGATGCCGTAAAGCAGGAGGTGATCTCCGGTGGAGTCCTTTCGCAAGACCCGCGCCGCCGCTGGGTACGCCGCCCGGCATGCCAGTGCGGAGCTGACCCGCGTACGGGCCGCCGCGCTCCTGGAACAGCTAGCGGACTGGGAGGAGACCGCGGCGGCAGGTATCCGGCCGCAGGCGGCAGCGGACCCGGGTCTGCTGCGCAGCCTGGTCATCGCCGTCCGCGACCTGACCGGAACCGACTGGCTGGACGCAATGGCCGACGATCCCGACGTGGCCGAGTTCACCGCGATCTCGGCTACCGCCAGCACGCCCCCTCCGGACAGGATCGACGAGACCTGCTCGCGTGTGCTGTGGGCACGGTTCAGCCCGGTCGGCACTTACCGCGAAGGCGCTGGATAGACGCATTCTGGCGGCTGACTCCAGCTAAGCCGCCGGGTGGGCGGCCGGCGGCTATACCGCCGACGGGGTTGGCATCAGCACGACCCGCCAGCCGTCCGGGTCCTCGACGGTGACCGCGCCGTTCTCGGTCCAGTAGGGATTCTCCGCCGCCACCGGCAAGTGGCCCAGTGCGGCCAGCCGGGACCCGGCCTGCTCGGCCTGCGCCCGATCATCGAAATACAGCACCAGCAGGTTGTCACGGCTGGGCGCCGGGCCTGGGCTGCCCTCGTCATGCTGGGTGAACTCCAGGTGGTACGCCATGCCCGGCAGC
>DASVBE010000260.1:0-2599 GCA_036375995.1 Streptosporangiaceae bacterium
TGACGCTGGGCGAGGGCGGCACACCGCTGCTGCACGCGCCCGCGCTGTCCCGGCAGACCGGCTGCGAGGTGTTCCTCAAGGTCGAGGGGGCCAACCCGACCGGGTCGTTCAAGGACCGCGGGATGACCGTGGCGGTCACGCTGGCCGCGGCCCGCGGCGCCACGATGGTCATCTGCGCGTCCACCGGCAACACCAGCGCCAGCGCCGCCGCCTACGCGGCCCGCGCCGGGCTGGCCTGCGCGGTGCTGGTGCCCAGCGGCAAGATCGCGATCGGCAAGCTGGCCCAGGCCCTGGTGCACGGCGCCCGGCTGCTGCAGGTCGACGGCAACTTCGACGACTGCCTGGAACTGGTCCGCAAGCTGGCCGCGGAGTATCCGGTGGCGCTGGTCAACTCGGTCAACGACGACCGGCTCGAAGGCCAGAAGACCGCGGCGTTCGAGATCGTGGACGCGCTCGGCGACGCGCCGGACGTGCACTGCCTGCCGGTCGGCAACGCGGGCAACATCGCCGCCTACTGGCGCGGCTACACCGAGTACCGCACCGCGGGCCGGGCCTCGAAGGCGCCGCGGATGGCGGGCTTCCAGGCCGCCGGGGCGGCACCGATCGTGCACGGCGCGCCGGTCCGCGACCCGGTCACGATCGCGACCGCGATCCGGATCGGCAACCCGGCCTCGTGGCAGCTGGCCGAGCAGGCCAGGGACGAGTCCGGCGGGCTGATCGGCGCGGTCACCGACGAGCAGATCCAGGCCGCTTACCTGCTGCTGGCCCGGGACGAGGCGGTGTTCGGCGAACTCGCCTCGGCGGCCGGCGTGGCCGGGCTGCTGCAGGCCAGCGCGGCCGGGCAGATCGCGCGCGGCTCGGTGGTGGTGTGCACGATCACCGGCAACGGGCTGAAGGAGCCAGGGCCCGCGGTGGAATCCGCGCCGGGGCCGGTCACGGTGGCGCCGGACCTGCGCGCCGCGGCCGTGGCGCTGGGCCTGGCGTGAGCGGCCCCCGCTGGACGGACGCCGCGGTCACCGTCCGCGCCCCGGCGACCAGCGCCAACCTGGGCCCCGGCTTCGACGCGCTGGGCCTGGCGCTGACCCTGCACGACACGGTGACCGCGCAGATCATCGGCGGCGGCCTGGCCATCGAGGTGACCGGCTACGGCGAGGAGACCCAGGACGCGGGGGAGGCGCACCTGGTCATCCGGGCCATGCGGGCGGCCTTCGAGGCGGCCGGCGCGCAGCCGCCGGGGCTGGCGATCAGCTGCCGGAACATGATCCCGCACGGGTTCGGCCTGGGCTCGTCGGCGGCCGCGATCGTGGCCGGGCTGGTGGCCGCACGGGCGCTGATCAGCCCGGGCGGCCCGGGCAGCGGGGACGGGCCGGCCGCGCCGGGCGGGCCGCTGGACGAGGCGGGCCTGCTGCGTCTCGCCAGCGAGCTGGAGGGGCACCCGGACAACGTGGCCGCCTGCCTGTCCGGCGGGCTGACGATCGCGTGGCTGACGGCGGCCGGGGAGGATCCGGCGGTGCTGGTGCCGCGCGCGGTGCGGCTGGCCCCGCGGCCGGGGCTCGCGCCGGTCCTCTGCGTACCACTGAAACCAGTGTCCACGTCCGTGGCACGGCAGGCCCTGCCGGCGTCGGTGCCGCATGCCGACGCAGCCCAGAATTCGGCGCGGGCGGCGCTGCTGATCGCGGCGCTGACCGGGGCGGCGGACGCACTGCTCGAGGCCACCGAGGATTACCTGCACCAGCGGTACCGGGCCGGGGCCATGCCCGGAACGGCCGCGCTGATCGGCGCGCTGCGCGCGGCCGGGGTGCCCGCGGTGGTGTCCGGGGCCGGGCCGGCCGTGCTGGCGCTGACCGTGGCCGGCCAGCTTCCGGGCGCGGACGAGGTAGCCGCGATCGCGGACGGCCAGCCCGAGCAGTGGCAGGTGCTGCCGCTGGCCGCGGACCTGACCGGGGCCACGGTACTGAGCTGACCGGGGCCGGGGCCTGAGCTGACCGGGGCCGGGGCCTGAGCTGCCAACGGCGGCGGCCCGGCCCCCGCGCGAGGGGACCGGGCCACCGGGGTGCCAGCCGGGCCGGGCTGGCCGGGCTAGGCGGCGACCGCGGTATGCGCCCGGGCCGGCTCCAGAGCCAGCTCCAGGACCTGGCGGACGTCGCTGACCGGGTGGATGGTCAGCTCCGCGCGGACGTTCTCCGGCACGTCGTCCAGGTCCGGCTCGTTGCGCTGCGGGATCAGCACGGTGGTGATCCCGGCCCGGTGCGCGGCGAGCAGCTTCTGCTTGACGCCGCCGATCGGCAGGACCCGCCCGGTCAGCGACACCTCGCCGGTCATCGCCACGTCCGCCCGGACCGGCCGGCCCGACAGCAGCGAGGCCAGCGCGGTGGTCATCGTCACCCCGGCGCTGGGCCCGTCCTTGGGCACCGCGCCGGCCGGCACGTGCACGTGCACGCCCCGGTCCTTCAGGTCACCGACCGGCAGCTCCAGCTCCGCGCCGTGCGACCGCAGGTAGCTCAGCGCGATCTGGGCCGACTCCTTCATCACGTCGCCCAGCTGGCCGGTCAGCGTGACGCCGGTGCTGCCGGTCTCCGGGTCGGCCAGCGACGCCTCG
>DASVBE010000289.1:0-12688 GCA_036375995.1 Streptosporangiaceae bacterium
AAGGTCCTCGACCTGATCCAGGCGCACAAGTCCACGATCGTGTTCGCGAACTCGCGGCGGCTGGCCGAGCGGCTGTGCGGGCGGCTGAACGAGCTGGCCGCCGAGCGGGCCGAGCTGGAAGCGTCGCTGGCCGACGGACTGGCGGCCGGGCCGGGCGGTCCTGGCCCGGGCGGGGAGGTCCGGGCCGGGCGGGCGACCTGGGAGCTGCCCGGGCCGCCGGGCCGGCCGCCCGCCCAGGTGATGGCGCAGGCCGGGGTTTCCGCGGGTGCGCCGGCCGAGATCGCCCGGGCGCACCACGGGTCGGTGTCCCGGCAGGAGCGGGAGCAGATCGAGGAGGCGCTGAAGGCCGGGCGGCTGCCCGCCGTGGTGGCCACCTCCAGCCTCGAGCTGGGCATCGACATGGGCGCGGTGGACCTGGTCATCCAGGTCGAGTCGCCGCCGTCGGTGGCCAGCGGCCTGCAGCGCACCGGCCGGGCCGGGCACAACGTCGGCGACGTCTCCCGGGCCGTGATGTTCCCCAAGTACCAGGGCGACCTGGTGCAGTCCGCGGTGGTCGCGCAGCGGATGCGGGACGGCCAGATCGAGGAGCTGCGCATCCCGCGCAACCCCCTGGACGTGCTGGCCCAGCAGATCATCGCGATGACCTCGATGGACGAATGGGACGTCGACGAGCTGGAACGGACCGTGCGCCGGGCCGCGCCGTTCGCCGGGCTGACCCGGGGCGTGCTGGAAGCCGTGCTGGACATGCTGGCCGGCCGGTACCCGAGCGACGAGTTCGCCGGGCTGCGGCCGCGGGTGGTGTGGGACCGGATGGCGGGCACGCTGCGCGGCCGGCCCGGGGGCCAGCGGCTGGCGGTGACCAGCGGCGGCACGATCCCGGACCGCGGGCTGTTCGGCGTGTTCCTGGCCGGCGGCCGGCGGGACGCGTCCGGCCGGCATTCCCGCCGGGTGGGTGAGCTGGACGAGGAGATGGTCTACGAGTCCCGCACCGGCGACGTGTTCGTGCTCGGCGCGAGCTCGTGGCGGATCGAGGACATCACCGCCGACCAGGTGCTGGTCTCCCCCGCGCCGGGGCAGCCGGGCAAGCTGCCGTTCTGGCACGGCGACACGATCGGCCGGCCCGCCGAGCTGGGCCGGGCGATCGGGGCCTACTGCCGGGAGCTGGGCGGGGCCGGGCCGGCCGAGGCCACCGCGCGGCTGCGCGCCGACGGGCTTGACGAGCTGGCCGCCGGGAACCTGATCAATTACCTGACCGCGCAGCGCGAGGCGACCGGGTACGTGCCCGACGACCGGACCCTGGTGCTGGAGCGGTTCAGGGACGAGCTCGGCGACTGGCGGCTGGTGCTGCACAGCCCGTACGGCGCGCGGGTGCACGCACCGTGGGCGCTGGCCATCGCGGCCCGGTTGCGGGACCGCTACGGCGGCATGGACGTGCAGGCGCTGCACACCGACGACGGCATCGTGATCCGGGTGCCGGACGCGGACGAGCCGCCGCCGGCCGGGCTGGCCCTGCTCGACGCCGAGGAGGTCGAGCCGCTGGTCACCGCCGAGCTGGGCAGCTCGGCGCTGTTCGCGTCCCGGTTCCGGGAGTGCGCCGCGCGGGCGCTGCTGCTGCCCCGGCGGCAGCCGGGCCGGCGCACCCCGCTGTGGCAGCAGCGGCAGCGCTCGGCCCAGCTGCTGGCGGTGGCCAGCCAGTACGCCACGTTCCCGATCGTGCTGGAGACGCTGCGGGAGTGCCTGCAGGACGTGTTCGACGTCCCGGCGCTGGCCGGCCTGATGCGGGATCTGTCGGCGCGGAAGATCCGGCTGGTCGAGGTGGAGACGCCCGCGCCGTCGCCGTTCGGCCGGTCGCTGCTGTTCCGGTACGTGGGCGCGTTCATGTACGAGGGCGACGCGCCGCTGGCCGAGCGGCGAGCGCAGGCACTGGCCCTGGACTCCTCGCTGCTGGCCGAGCTGCTCGGCCAGGCCGACCTGCGGGAGCTCCTCGATCCCGAGGTGGTCGCGGAGACCGAGGCCGAGCTGCAGCGGCTGGCGCCGGACCGGGCCTGCCGGGACGCCGAGGCGGTTGCCGACCTGCTGCGGGAGATCGGGCCGCTGTCCGCCGCGGAGGTCGCGGCGCGGTGCGCGGACCCGGTGACCGCGAAGGGCTGGCTGGCTGGGCTGGCCGGCCAGCGGCGGGCGATCGAGGTCCGGGTCGCGGGCGAGGAGCGCTGGGCCGCGGCCGAGGACGCGGGCCGGCTGCGGGACGCGCTGGGCTCGCCGCTGCCGCCGGGTATCCCGTTCGCGTTCACCGAGCCGGTGGCCGACCCGCTGGGCGACCTCGTGTCGCGGTACGCGCGGTCACACGGGCCGTTTACCGCGCACGCGGTGGCGGAGCGGTACGGGCTTGGTGTGGCGGTGGTGACTGGCGCGCTGCACCGGCTGGCCGGGTCCGGGCGGGTCACCGAGGGCGAGTTCCTGGCGGGCGGCCGCGGCACCGAGTGGTGCGACACCGGCGTGCTGCGGCTGCTGCGCCGCCGCTGCCTGGCCCGGCTGCGCAAGGAAGCCGAGCCGGTGCCGCCGCAGGCGCTGGCCGTGTTCCTGCCCGCCTGGCAGGACGCCGGGCACCCGGCGCCGGCCCCGGGCAAGCCCGCGGTGCGGGCCGCCCGGCGGCCCAGCGCGGACGCGGTCTACGACGTGATCGAGCAGCTGGCCGGGGCGACGCTGCCCGCCTCCGCGCTGGAGACCCTGGTGCTGCCGGGCCGGGTTCCCGGCTACCAGCCGGCCATGCTGGACGAGCTGACCGCGGCCGGCGAGGTGGTGTGGACCGGCGCCGGCGGGCTGCCCGGCGGCGACGGGTGGCTGGCCATCGGGCCGGCCAGCGCCACCGAGCTGCTGTTCGCGCCGCCCGGAGAGATCACCATGACCCCGCTGCACGAGGCGATCCTGGCCGTGCTCGACGGCGGCGGGGCGCTGTTCTTCCGCACGCTGGCCGAGCGGGCCGCGGCCGTGCTGGCCACCGGGGAGGGCCGGCCGGCCGACGGGCTGGCGGGGCGGCTGGCGAACCCGACCGGGCCGCCGGACGCCGAGGTCGCCGCCGCGATCTGGGACCTGGTCTGGGCCGGGCTGCTGACCAACGACACGCTCGCGCCGCTGCGCACCGTGCTGGGCAGCGGGCGGCCGTCGGCCGCGCCGGGGCCGGGCTCCGGCGCCGGGCCCGCGGCCTACCGGCGGGCGTCCGGGCGCGGGCTGCGGCGGCCCGGGCTGAGCCGGCCCGGGATGGGCCGCATGGCGCTGCCGTCGCGGACCGGGCCGCCGACCGTGACCGGGCGGTGGTCGCTGCTGCTCCGCGGCGAGGCCGACCAGACCCGGCGGCTGCACGCGCTGGCCCGGGTCCTGCTGGAGCGGCACGGCATCCTGATCCGCGGCGCGGTCGCGGCCGAGCGGGTGCCCGGCGGGTTCGGCGCGATCTACCCGGTGCTGCGGGCCATGGAGGACGCCGGCCAGTGCCGCCGCGGCTACTTCGTGGAGGGCCTGGGCGCCGCGCAGTTCGCGCTGCCCGGCGCGGTCGACCGGATGCGGGCCATCGCCCAGGAAGCGCCCGGCGAGGGGCCGCCGCCCGCGGTCGTGCTGGCCGCGTCCGACCCGGCCAGCGCGTACGGTGCGGCGCTGCCGTGGCCGGCCCGGCCGGGCGAGACACCAGGCAGTCACCGTCCCGGCCGGAAGGCGGGCGCGCTGGTCGTGCTGTCCGGCGGGGAACTGGTCCTGTACGTAGAGCGCGGCGGCAAGACCCTGCTGTCCTGGACCAGCGACCTGGAGAAGCTGGTCCCGGCCGCGACGGCGCTGGCCAACGCGGTGCACACGGGGGCGCTTGGGCGGCTGACCGTGGAGCGGGCCGACGGCGCGGGTGTGTACGACTCGCCGCTGGCCCAGGCGCTGGAGAAGGCCGGGTTCCGGCCCACCCCGCGCGGCTTGCGGCTGCTGCGGTAGGCGGGCCGGCGGCGGGCTGCTAGCTGGCTGAGCCCATCATCAGGGCCTGGTACGTGCGGCGCATGAAGGCCTGGAGGTTGTGCTCGCTGCTGAGCATCAGGCGCCCCGCCGGAACCTGCCCGCAGCGGTAGCCCACCTGCTGACGGTTGGTGGCCTCGGCGTCCTCGCGCAGAACCTGGTCCCACAGGCCCAGCCACTCGCTGACGACGGCTTCGCTGGCGCCGGGGCGCACGTACATGTCGGTGAACGCCGAGCAGCGTTCCGGCCCGGTGGGAGCCACGCAGCCGGCGAAGCCGATGAGGTCATCAACGGCGATGAACGAGGACGGCCACAGGTACACGAAGCGGAACCCCGTCAGCCCGGCCGGGTCCGCGCCGCCGGGAACCCACCGGATCGGCGCCTCGTGCCAGAGCGTGTCCGGCCAGGAGATGGTCTGGTAGACCGCCGCGCCCGCGCCGTACATCTTGCCGAAGCTATCCCGGTGCGTGGTCGGGCAGTGATAGCACTCGATCGCGTTCTCCGCCCAGACCTTCCAGTTACAGTCCATCTCGTAGCTGAACCGGGTGCGGTACTCGTACCGCCGCAGGTCCGCATTGAGCTGGTCAGTGCGCGGGCGGACATCAGCAGTGACCACGCTGAGCGGCACCGCGTCCGGATCGGCGTTCACGAAGACGAACTGGTCCCAGCAGGCGACCGCAACCTGCCGCAGGGAAATGGCCGAGCAGTCGAAGCCGGGCTCGCCGGCCTGGCGCGGAGCGTGCCTGAGCTGCCCGTCCAGCCCGTACGTCCAGCCGTGGTAGGAGCATCGCAGCTGCCTTGCGTTCCCGTTCTCTGTCACCACGGGGTGCAGGCGGTGCCGGCAGACGTTGACGAACGCCCGCAGCTCACCGCCGGTATCGCGGGTGATCACCAGGGGGATGCCGCCGGCCGCGGCCAGCACGGTGTCGCCGGGCCGGGCGAGGCGGGACTCGTGGCAGGCGTACTGCCACGACCGGGCGAACACCTTCTCCTGCTCCAGCTGGTGGACCTCTGGGGCCCAGTAGAGCGGCGCCGGGAGCGTCTGGCCTCCGGCCAGGGCGCCGAGCACACCGGAGTCGGACGGCAGTCCGTAACGGTCCCGGATCTCGCTCAGCGCCGGCATCGCTCAGCGCCCTCGTTCCGCATGAAGAGGCGGGCAGCCGCGGTGCGCGGACAGCAGCGCGCTGACCGCCGCCCACCGCTGCGCTGGCATGGCGGTAACGCCGCCTGCCGCCGGGTCGACGTGCAGGTAGACGTACTCCCCGGTGGCGATCGCCGTGCCATCGCCGCGGCGCAGCAGGGTCTGCAGGCGCAGCCGCTTGGCGTCGGCGCCGACCAGCAGGCTGGCGGCCTCGATCGAGTCGCCACGGCGCGCCTCGGCGAGGTAGCGGATGTGGCTCTCGGCGGTGTAGAGCGCCCGGCCGGTGGCGGCGCGGTAGTCCTGGCTCAGGCCCAGGTGGGCGAGCACGACCTCGTTGGCCGCACTGAGCAGGACGGCATAGCCGGCGTCGTTCAGATGGCCGTTGTAGTCGATCCAGTCACCGCTGATCTCAGTCCGGTATCCCCCGAACGGGGCCGCCGGCGCCGCGTCAGTCACGGCGGTGCTTCTCGATCAGCAGCAGCAGGTCGGCCAGGAAGTCGTCGCGCTGGCCTTCCAGCTCAGCGATGCTGGACCCGCCAGCCTGTTCCTCGACCCCCGCGACGACCAGGTCACGCAGCCGGGGGGTGAGCTCGGGCGCGGTCAGCCGGGTCCATGGCTCCAGCAGCGCCGGGCCGAAATGGTCCAGCATGTGGGCCATCCCGCCCGCGCCGCCCGCCAGGTGGAACGTCAGCATCGGGCCCATCAGGGCCCAGCGCAGCCCGGGACCCCAGGTGATCGAGTCGTCGATCTGCTGGACCGTGGCCTGGCCGGAATCGACCATGTGCAGCGCTTCCCGCCACAGTGCCTCCTGCAGCCGGTTGGCCACGAAGCCGGGAACCTCGCGGTCCATGGTCAGGCAGACCTTGCCGGTGCGCCGGTAGAACTGCTCCGCCCAGGCGACGGCGGCCGGGTCGGTGTCACGCCCGCCGGCGATCTCGACCAGCGGGACCAGGTACGGCGGGTTGAACGGGTGGCCGGCGACGAGCCGGCCGGGCGTGCGGGCCCCGGCCGCCATGTCGCTCATCATGAAGCCCGACGTGCTCGACCCGATGACGACGCCGGGCGGCGCGGCGGCATCCAGCTCAGCGAGCAGCGCGGTCTTCAGCTCCAGGATCTCCGGGGCCGACTCCTGGACGAATCCCGCGCCGTCCACCGCCTCGGCCAGGCTGCCGGCGAACCGCAGCCGGGACAGTGACGCGCCGGGGCGCAGGCCGAGCTTCTCCAGGACCGGCCAGGCGTTCCGGACCGACGCCGTCAGCCGCTCCGCGGCCCCGTCACCCGGGTCCCAGGCGGCGACGTCGAACCCCATCCGCAGGAAGTGCGCCGCCCAGCCCGCCCCGATGACCCCGGTGCCGACGACGGCGACCGAGCCAACCGACTCCGGCGGGGCATACCCTGCTGTTCTCCCCGCCCCGCCGCCCCCGGCTGTTCTCCCCACCCCGCCGCCCCCGGCCAGGCTCACCAGCCGACCTGGTCGAGGCCCTTGAGCCCGAGGATCTGGCGGGCGTCGGCGGGCGTCGCGACCTCCAGGGACAGCTCGCCGAGGATGCGCACCATCTTCTCGACCTGCTCCGCGTTGGACTGCGCCAGCCGGCCCCTGGCGACGAACAGGCCGTCCTCCAGCCCGACCCGCACGTGCGAGCCCATGCAGGCCGAGGCGGTGACCATGTTGAACTGGTGACGGCCCCCGCCCAGCACTGACCACTGCAGGTCCGCGCCGAACAGCCGTTCCGCGGTGGTCTTCATGTGCGCGATGTGCTCCACCTCAGGGCCGATGCCGCCCATCACTCCCATGATCGTCTGAAGGAAGATCGGCGGCTTGATCAGGCCCAGCTCGTGGTAGTAGGCCAGCGTGTAGAGGTGACCCACGTCGTAGGCCTCGTACTCGAACCGGCAGCCGGTGCTCGTGGTCAGGTCGGTCAGCATGTGCTCGATGTCGGCGAACGTGCTGACGAACGGCTCGCTGCGGGTGCTCTCCAGGTAGGGCTCTTCCCAGTCGAACTTCCACTTGCCGGCGTACTTGGGGATCATCGGGAAGCTGCCGTAATTGAACGTGCCCAGGTTGAGGGTGCACAGCTCCGGCTTGGTGTCGTAGATGACCCGCAGCCGGTCCTGCACGCTCATGCCCGTGCCGCCGCCGCTGGTGATGCTGATCACTGCGTCGGTCTCGGCCTTGATCCCCTTGAGGTACTCACGGAAGACCGCGGGATCAGCGGTCGGGCTGCCGTCGCGCGGGTCCCTGGCGTGCAGGTGAATGACGGCCGCCCCGGCCCGCGCCGCGGCCACTGACTGGCTGACCACGTCCTCGACCGTGTATGGCAGGTGCGGTGACATGGTCGGCGTGTGACCCGAGCCCGTGACCGCGCACGTGATGATGACCTTGCGGGATGCCGCCACGGGAACCTCCACGCGTCGCCGGCGGAATTGATCGGACGCGGCCAAGCGCGGATTATGAGCAATGACCGCACTATACGGAACGGTCCCCTGAGGCGGGAGGATCTGTCAAGGGCTGGACGATCCCTAGCTGCGCAGGGCTGTTTCCACCGCTGCGGCGGCCTCGATGGCCACGGCGCCCAGCGCGGGGAGGCGGGCCGGCGGGATCCGGTCTGCGTACCCCCAGATGCTGAACACCGCGAGCGGCCGGTCCTCGCCCCGGCGCAGGACCGGCGCCGACACGCCGCACAGAGCCGGCTCAAGCTCGCCCGCGGACACGGCGTACCCGCAGGCACGGATCTGGCCGAACTCAGCCAGCAGCCGCTCGGGATCGGTAACAGTGGCGTCGGTGAACCCGTCGAGTACCGGTCCGAGCACTCCGCGAGCCTCCGCCTCGGGCAGCCACGCCAGCCAGGCCTTGCCGGTCGAGGTGGCGTGCAGCGGCACGGGACGGGCCAGCCAGTTCACGGTCAGCACGGCCGGGGGCGCCACTTCGTCGACGTAGACCAGGCCGGACCGCCGGCCCACGGCCAGGATCGCGGCCTCGCCGGTCTGGGCGCTGATCCGCTCCAGCACGTGGTGGGCCCGGCGTACCAGGCCGTCCGCCCCGGCCGCGGCGGCGAGCCGGGCGACCGTGTAGCCGATCTGATACCGGCTGGTGGCGGGGTCCCGGTCCACCAGGCCGCGGCCTTCCAGGGTGGCCAGCAGGCGCCAGGCGGTGGCCCGGTTGATGCCGCAGGCCAGGGCCAGCTCAGCGACCGTGCTGCCACGTGCCGGGCCAACGGCGATGGCGTCCAGCAGCGCGACCGCCCGCTCGACGGACTGCACCCGGCCGCGCCCGGCCTGGCCGGGATCTCCGGGGCGGCCCGGCGGGCCGGCGAGGGTGTCGGGTGCGCTCACGGCCACGTCCTGGGGGTTGCTGGCGGCTGCTGCGGGATGTTGACGGCGCTTGCGGGCCTTGCCTATCGTCGCATAATACGAATGATCGTCGCAGTGAATGAACACCGCGGCGCTCGGGTTGGAGGCTCGGGGTGGAGGCCAGCGCGTCACCTATCGCTGCGCCGCTCGGGCTGTACGAGACGACGGTCCCGGCGGACTGGCTCGACTACAACGGTCACATGTCCGAGTGGTGCTACCTGCTGCTGGTGGGCCTGGCCGCCGACGCCTTCTTCCGCTTTATCGGCATCGACGAGGCGTACCGGGCCGGAGGTCACTCGCTCTACACCGCCGAGACGCACCTGCACCACCTGCGGGAGGCATCGGCAGGTGACCGGCTCGGGGTCCCGCTGCTGCTGCTCGACGCCGGGCCCAAGAGCCTGCACCTGTTCCACACCGTGCGCGACCAGGTCACCGGGCAGGACGTGGCCACGGCCGAGCAGCTGCTGGTGCACGTCGACACGGCCGCCGGCCGGGCTGCCCGGATGCCGCCCGGGCTGCTGTCGCGGCTGGCGGAGATCACCGCGGCTCACGCCGTGCTCCCCCGGCCCGCCGCCGCCGGGCACGTCATGGGAATCCGCCGCCCGCCGGGCTGACGGTGCCGGGAGACGGGGAGGAGGCCAATGGATTTCGGGCTCAGCGAGGAGCAACGGGCCATTGCCGGCACGGTGCGCGACTTCGTCCGCCGCGAGCTGGTGCCGCACGAGGACCTGGTCGAGCGGCTGGACGCGGTGCCCGCAGAGCTGGCGCAGGAGATCCGTGGCAAGGCCCTCGCGGCCGGCCTGTACGCCGCGAACTTCCCGGCCGAGCTGGGCGGCGGCGGCCTGGACGCCATGGGGGTAACGCTTGCCGAGCGGGAGCTGGGCTGGACGGCGTGGGCGCTGCAGACGCTGGTTTCCCGGCCGGGCAACATCCTGCGGGCGTGCCAGGGCAGCCAGGTGGATGACTACCTGCTGCCGGCCATCCGGGGTGAGCGGCATGACTGCCTGGCGATGACGGAGCCGGGGGCCGGCTCGGACGTCCGCTCGATGACGACCCGGGCTCGCCGGGACGGCAGCGACTGGGTCATCGACGGACTCAAGCACTTCATCAGCCATGCCGACGCCGCTGACTTCGTCGTGCTCTTCGCCGTAACCGGCACGGAGCAGGGTCGCCGTGGGGAGCGGTCGGCAATCTCGGCCTTCCTGGTCGACCACGACAACCCCGGCCTCACCATCCGCCGGGGCGCGCCGTCGGTCTCGCACCGTGGCTACCACCACTGTGAGCTGTCGTTCACCGGCTGCCGGGTGCCCGCCGGGGCGCTGCTGGGCGCCGAGGGGCGCGGTTTTGACCTGCTGAGCGAATGGCTGGGGGCGAGCCGGCTCACCGTGGCAGCCACCAGCGTCGGGCGGGCTCAGCGGGTGCTGGAGCTGAGCACCGGGTGGGCCGCCACCCGCCGGCAGTTCGGCCAGCCGATCGGGCGGTTCCAGGGCATCGGGTTCAGCCTCGCCGACATGGCGACCGAGATCGAGGCCGCCGACCTGCTCACCCTGCGCGCCGCCTGGCGGCTCGACCAGGGCCAGATGAGCGACGCCGACGCCGCGATGGCCAAGCTGTACGCCTCGGAGATGCTCGGCCGGGTCACCGACCAGGCGGTGCAGATCTTTGGCGGCATGGGGGTGATGAGCGACTTCCCGGTCGAGCGATTCTGGCGCGACGCACGGATCGAGCGGATCTGGGACGGGACAAGCGAGATCCAGCGGCACATCATCTCGCGCTCGATGCTGCGCGAGCGGGGCGCCTGAGATGGCCGGGCCGGCCGGGGGCGATGCGCGGGGCGGGGATCCGGTACGGGCCGAGGCGGCCGGGGACACCCTGGTGATTACGCTCGACCGGTCACCGGCCAACGCGGTCGACGTGGCCACGAGCCACGCGCTGTACGCAGCGTTCGCCCGGCTGGAAAGCGACCCGGGCCTGCGGGTGGGCATCGTGACGGGGGCCGGCGGCCGGTTCTTCTGCGCGGGCTGGGACCTCAAGGCCGCCGCGGCCGGCGAGGCCGCCAGCGCCAGCCACGGCCCCGGCGGCTTCGCCGGGCTCACCGAGCTGCACGACCGGGCCAAGCCCGTCATCGCCGCCGTCAACGGGATAGCCGCGGGCGGCGGTTTCGAGCTCGCGCTGGCCGCCGACCTCGTTGTCGCCGCGGATCACGCACAGTTCCTGCTGCCCGAGACCGGGCTCGGCATCATCCCGGATTCCGGCGGGGTGCTCCGCCTGCCGCGGCGGCTGCCCCGGGCCATCGCGGTAGAGCTGCTGCTGACCGGGCGGCCGGTGACCGCCGCGGAGGCGGCCGGGCTCGGGCTGGTCAACCAGGTCGTCCCCGGCGATCAGCTGCTGGCCGCCGCCCGGGACCTGGCCGCGCGGGTGGCGCGCTCGGCGCCGCTGGCCGTCGCCGCCGTCCTGGAGGTGCTCACGGCGACGGAGGACCGCACGGTCCGCGACGGCTTCGCCGCGCTGCACTCGGGGCGGCTGCCCAGGTACACGGCGATGCTGGCGTCGCAGGACGCGGCCGAGGGGCCGGCCGCCTTCGCCGAGCGGCGACCGCCGCGGTGGCAGGGCCGCTGAACGCCCCCGGGCGCGCGCTCCCGAGCGGGCCGCATTTGCCCGGTGTCAGCCCACCGGACATTCCCGCCTCATCCCCCGGCCGCATAACAACACGGGATCAACCTGGGCGGGTTAGGTTGACAGGCCGCCGGCACCCGGGCTACTAACGGGTCAGAATTTGCGCACCCCGCGGATATGTTCCGCAGGGTGCAACCTGTCCTTTGGCATCACATTCATGGTTAAACCGTGCGATCGGCAGGTCCGGCGCTGAGGTGGCCGCCTGCCTGGCACGTCATCGGCACGAACGCAGGCCGGCCCTCGGGGGACCGCCCGGGCCGACGGACAGAAGGGCCATGACATGACGGAAGTTTCACGACGGCAGATCCTCATCGGCGCCGCTGGCCTGGCGGCGGCTGGCGGCCTGGTGGCCTGCGGGTCGGGCTCGTCGCCCTCGGCAGGCACCGGCTCGGCGACCGCCGCCGGGAATCCCAAGCGGGGCGGGAACTTCCGGCTGGGCGTCACCGGCGGCGGTTCCAAGGACATCATGGACGGCCAGAACATCATCACCAAGCCCGACCAGGCCCGGCTGATGACGGCCTTCGAGACACTGCTGCTGTTCGACGAGAACTACCAGCTCACCACCAACGGCCTGGCCGAGAGCGTGACCCAGGACAACCCCAGGCAGTTCACGATCAAGCTGCGCCAGGGCATCGAGTTCCAGGACGGCAAGCCGTTCACCGCGGACGACGTCCTGTACTCGTTCCAGCGCATCGGGACCAAGGCCAACGGGCTCACCGGCTACGCCGCCACCGCCACCATGGACATCAAGAACATGAAGAAGGTGGACAAGTACACGGTCCAGCTGCCGCTCAAGACGCCGGACTCGACCGTCCCGCAGACCCTGGCCAGCTACACCTTCGGCATGGTGCCGGCCGGGTACAAGGCGTACCCGGCCCCGCAGGTCGGCACCGGCGCCTACAAGCTCAAGTCGTTCAATCCCGGCCAGCAGAGCGTCCACGAGCGCAACCCCAACTACTGGCGCAGCGGTGAGCCCTACTTCGACACGGTCACGATCACCGACTTCAGCAGCTCGACCGCGCAGGTGAACGCCCTGCTCGGCGGCCAGATCGACGCGATGACCGACCTGCCCGCCTCACAGGTGAAGGTCGTGCAGGCCCGCGGCATGTCGGCGCTGATCTCCAAGACCGGCGGCTGGCTGCCGCTGTGCATGGCGATCGACATGCCCCCCTTCGACGACGTCCGGGTCCGCCAGGCGATGCGGCTGCTCGTCGACCGGAAGGGGATGATCTCGCAGGTTGCGTCCGGCTACGGGTTCGTCGGCAACGACCTGTACGCGCCCTTCGACCCCGGTTACGATCACTCGCTGCCGCAGCGGGAACAGGACATCGAACAGGCCAAGTCGCTGCTCAAGGCGGCCGGGCACGCGAATCTCGCGGTCGACCTGCACACCACCAACGGCGCGGCCGGGATGGTCGAGACCGCCACCGTCTTCGCGAACCAGGCCCAGGCGGCCGGGGTCAAGATCAACGTGATCAACGACCCGAACTACTACGGGAACCAGTACCTCAAGCTGGCCTTCTCGATCGACTT
>DASVBE010000320.1:0-5111 GCA_036375995.1 Streptosporangiaceae bacterium
GGAATTCCATTCTCCCCTACCTACCTCTAGTCTGCCCGTATCCACTGCAAGCCCAGGGTTAAGCCCTAGGTTTTCACAGCGGACGTAACAAACCACCTACGAGCTCTTTACGCCCAATAATTCCGGACAACGCTTGCGCCCTACGTGTTACCGCGGCTGCTGGCACGTAGTTAGCCGGCGCTTCTTCTGCAGGTACCGTCACTCTCGCTTCGTCCCTGCTGAAAGGGGTTTACAACCCGAAGGCCTTCATCCCCCACGCGGCGTCGCTGCGTCAGGCTTTCGCCCATTGCGCAATATTCCCCACTGCTGCCTCCCGTAGGAGTCTGGGCCGTGTCTCAGTCCCAGTGTGGCCGGTCGCCCTCTCAGGCCGGCTACCCGTCGTCGCCTTGGTGGGCCGTTACCTCACCAACTAGCTGATAGGCCGCGAGTCCATCCCTAGCCGAAAAACTTTCCACCATGGCCGATGTCGGCCGTGGTCATATCCGGTATTAATTCCGGTTTCCCGGAGCTATCCCGAAGCTAAGGGCAGGTTGCTCACGTGTTACTCACCCGTTCGCCGCTCGAGTACCCCGAAGGGCCTTTCCGCTCGACTTGCATGTGTTAAGCACGCCGCCAGCGTTCGTCCTGAGCCAGGATCAAACTCTCCATTGAATGTCTATATGCAAACCGCGGTGGCGCCCGTGGGGCAGCCGTGCGATGTGCTGACATGGAAGAGATGCCTGATGGATCCGGAAAACCGGACCAACCAGGCGATCTGGCAATTTCCGTGTCCGGGCTCTGACCGATTAAACGGCCAGTCCCTTGACGGGGTTTTTATGCATGTGCACTGGCTTTTAGCACGCTGTTGAGTTCTCAAGGAGCGGGCGCGCACCGTCGGATAACCGTTAGGTTTTCGTCTGGGGCAACCCTGCTAACTTACCGGACCAGACCTAGACTGTCAAGCTAGTTAGCAGATTTTCTTTCTGGGGGTCTTACTGGCAGTACTCACAGCTTACCTCTACAGAGGCGTCCTGATGACCAGGACTCCGAACCTGGGAAGGTGAACCGCGGTCTACCGGAAGCGGCTGGCCAGAGGGCCTTTCCGCTGTCGTCCCGGCGACAGGTAGAAACTTACGGGGCAACCACGACCAAGTCAAATCAGCCCGGACGCCTCACAAACACCCCAGGTCACAAGGGTCTTAGCCACCCCGGCCGCCCCCCGGAACGGCCGGTCTGGCGGCCAGATCACTGATCACGGTCCGGTCACGGCGGAGTTACAGACAGCTCTCCCCCGGCCTTCCGCGGTCCTGCGCATCCGCCCCGGACCCTCCAGCCGCACTCGCCCCGGCACGCAAAGAGCCCGCGGCCGCACCCCCGCCGCGGGCTCTCAGCAGCCAAAGTGAGGTTCGTCACAGACACCCGGTCCGGCACGTCCGGGCCGGCGGCGCCGCGCCTACTCCCCGACCTGAACCCCGGCCACCGTCCGCTTGCCCCGCCGGAGCACGAGGAACCGTCCGTGCAGAAGGTCCGACGCCTGGGGCGCGAAGTCGGCGTCGGGCACCTTGACGTTGTTCAGGTACGCCCCGCCCCCCGCGATATCCCGGCGCGCAGCCGACTTGCTCGACGATATCCCGGCCTCGGCCAGCAGGTCAGCCACCCTGGGCAGCGCTCCCCCGCCCGGCGGCAGCGTCACCCTGGGCACCTCGGCCAGCGCCGCGGCCAGTGTCTTCTCGTCCAGCTCCCGCAGCTCGCCCTGGCCGAACAGGGCCCGGCTGGCCGCGATCACCCGTGCGCACTCGTCCGCGCCGTGCACCAGCGTGGTCACATCCTCGGCCAGCACCCGCTGGCCGTCCCGGGCCGCGGGACGGGAGGCGAGGTCCTTCTCCAGTTCCTCGATCTCGGCCCGGGTCCGGAACGTGAACACCTTCAGCAGCCCGGGCACCTCGGCGTCGGCCCGGTTGATCCAGAACTGGTAGAACGCGTACGGGCTCATCAGGTCCGCGCTGATCCAGATCGCGCCGCCCTCGGTCTTGCCGTACTTGGTCCCGTCCGGCTTGGTGATCAGCGGCGTGGCCAGCGCGTGCGCCTGGTTCCCGGTGACCCGGCGGATCAGGTCGAGGCCGGCCACCAGGTTCCCCCACTGATCGCTGCCGCCCAGCTGCAGCACGCAGCCATGCCGCCGGTGCAGCTCGAGGTAGTCGTAGGCCTGCAGGATCTGGTAGCTGAACTCGGTGTAGCTGAGGCCGCCGGATTCCAGCCGGGCCCGTACCGACTCGCGGGACAGCATCTGGCTGACCGGGAAGTGCTTGCCGATGTCCCGCAGGAAGGCCAGCGCGGACAGGTCCTGGGTCCAGTCCAGGTTGCTGACCAGCAGGGCCCCGGTCGGGCCAGGGCCGAAGTCGAGGAACCGGCCCACCTCGCCGCGGATCCGCTCCACCCAGCCCGCCACGACCTCGGCGGGGTTCAGCACCCGCTCGGCGGACTTCCCGCTGGGGTCACCGATGAGCCCGGTCGCCCCGCCGACCAGCCCGATGGGCCGGTGCCCGGCCAGCTGGAAGCGCCGCATGGTGAGCAGCAGCACCAGGTTGCCGATGTGCAAGCCGGCTGCGGTGGGGTCGAATCCGCCGTACAAGGTGACCGGCCCGGCGGCCAGCGCCCGGCGCAGGTCGTCCGCGTCGGTCGACAGCGCGATCAGCCCGCGCCAGGTCAGTTCGTCGATGATGTCGTCAGTCACCGCTGCATCGTCCCATCCCGGCACCCCCTGGCGGGAACCGGTTAACCGCCCGCGGTGCTGGCCGGCGGCCGGTGCCGTGGCACGTGCGGCCGGTACACCGACACGGTCGGCTCGCCGGTGACCCAGAACCGCCAGGTTTCCTCCGCGCCACGGCTGACCCCCACCCGCGGGCCCTCGCTGACCGCGGCGACCGGCCCGTCCCGCCCGCAGACCCGCAACGGCAGCCCGTCCCCGCACACGTCCGCGCCGTCCAGCGACCGGTCGATGCCCAGCGCCTGGCACAGCCGGGCCGGGCCGCGGGCCAGGTCCCGCTCCGCGCCGCGCCGGCCGGCGGCCCGCCCGGCCGACCGGCGCGCCGCCGCCAGCGCCACCCCTTCGGTCACCCGCCCGGCCCGCAGCAGCACCGCCCGGGCGATGCCGGCCGGCCCGCAGACCAGGTTCACGCAGAAGTGCATGCCGTAGGTGAAGTACACGTAGGCGTGCCCGGGCTCGCCGAACATCACCGCGTTGCGGGCCGTCCTCCCGCGGTACGCATGCGACGCCGGGTCCGCCTCCCCCGCGTACGCCTCCACCTCGGTGAGCCGTACCGCGACCACCCCGTCCGCGGTCTCGTGCCGCAGCACGCAGCCGAGCAGGTCCTGGGCCACCTGCAGCACCGGCCGGTCAAAGAACTCCCGCGCCAGCGGCGGCGCCTGCCCGGCCGGGAGGGGCGCGGTCAGCCTGCGGCCCACTCGGCGTGCCCGTCCACCAGGGTGCGCAGGCCGGCCAGCTGCTCGGCGACCCGGTCCCGGGCCGTGCCGCCGAAGCTGGACCTGGCCGCCAGCGCCCCGTCCACGGTCAGCACGCCGCGCACGTCAGGGGTCAGCTGCGGGGAGATCCGGGCCAGGTCGGCGTCGCTGACGTCGGCCAGCTCGCACTCGTGCACCTGGCACCAGACCACCAGGTGGCCGACCACCTCGTGCGCCTCGCGGAACGGCACGCCGCGGCGGACCAGCAGCTCGGCCAGGTCGGTGGCGAGGGCATGGCCGGCCGCCGCGCCGCCGGACAGCCGCTGCGTGTTGAACCGGATCGTGCTGATCAGCCCCGCCATCGCGGGCAGCACGAGCAGCAGCGTGTCCACGGCGTCGAAGACCGGTTCCTTGTCCTCCTGCAGGTCCCGGTTGTAGGTCAGCGGCAGGCCCTTGAGCACGGTCAGCAGGCTGGTCAGCCCGCCGATCAGGCGGCCGGCCTTGCCCCGGGCCAGCTCGGCCACGTCCGGGTTCTTCTTCTGCGGCATGATCGAGGACCCGGTCGCGTACGCGTCGTCGATCTCCGCCCAGCCGAACTCGTGCGAGGTCCACAGCACGATCTCCTCGCCGAGCCGGGACAGGTGCACGCCCAGCAGGGCGGCGGCGAAGCAGAACTCGGCCGCGAAGTCCCGGTCGCTGACCGCGTCCATCGAGTTCGGCGCGGCCGCGTCGAAGCCCAGCTCGGCGGCGACCGTCTCGGGGTCCAGCGGCAGCGACGAGCCGGCCAGCGCCCCGGACCCGAGCGGGCAGACCGCGGCCCGCCGGTCCCAGTCCCGGAGCCGGCTGGCGTCCCTGGCCAGCGCGTGCACGTGGGCCAGCAGCTGGTGGGACAGCAGCACCGGCTGGGCGTGCTGCAGGTGGGTCATCCCGGGCGCGGCCACGCCGAGGTGCTGCTGGGCCTGGTCCATCAGCGCGGTTTCCAGCTCGGCCAGCCGGGCGGTGATCAGCCGGGCCCGGTCGCGGAGGTAGAGCCGCAGGTCGGTGGCGACCTGGTCGTTGCGGCTGCGGCCGGCCCGCAGCTTGCCGCCGAGCCGCGACCCGGCCCGTTCCAGCAGGCCGCGTTCCAGCGCGGTGTGCACGTCCTCGTCGCCGGCCGTCGGCCGGAACGCGCCGGACTGGCAGTCCCGGTCGAGCTCGTCCAGCGCGGCCAGCAGCCGGGACAGCTCCATGTCGTCGAGCAGCCCGGCCTTGTGCAGCACCCGCGCGTGCGCACGGGAGGCCAGCAGGTCATACGGGGCGAGCCGCCAGTCGAACTGCACGCTGACCGACAGCCGGGCGAGCGCATCGGCCGGCCCGCCCTCGAACCGGCCGCCCCACAGCCGGACGGCGGGAGCCTGCTGCTCTGGCACGGTGACCCCTTTCCGCTGAGTGCCCCCTATCATGGCGCACCGCCGGCCAGGTTCCCGATTCAGGCACGGGCTGACCGGCGGTACGGTGCCTGCGCCCCGCAGGGCGCAGGGCTCGTCCTACTCCTCCCCCGCCACCCGGCGGTCCCGGCTGGCGGCGATCTTGCTGGGCAGGCCCCACAGCTCGATGAAGCCCTTGGCCAGCGCCTGGTCGAAGGAGTCGCCGGTGTCGTAGGTGGCCAGGCCGTAGTCGTACAGGCTGGC
>DASVBE010000022.1:0-13537 GCA_036375995.1 Streptosporangiaceae bacterium
ACGCTGGTCCGGATGATCACCGTGGACGACGCCGGGTTCGTGCTCAACCCGCTGCTGGCCGAGGGCCAGCGGCACGGCGGCATCGCCCAGGGCGCGGCGCAGGCCCTGCTGGAGGAGGTCTGCTACGACGCCGACGGCAACCCGCTGACCGCCAACTTCGCCAGCTACCCCATCGTCACCGCGACCGAGCTGCCGAGCTTCGAGCTGGCTGACATGGTGACGCCGACCTCCTACAACCCGCTCGGCGTCAAGGGCATCGGCGAGGCGGGCACGATCGGCGCCACCCCGGCGGTGCAGAACGCCGTCGTCGACGCGGTAGCCCACCTGGGGGTCCGGCACATCGACATGCCCACCTCACCGCAGCGGGTCTGGCAGGCCCTGCGAGCGGCACGATCGGAGAACGCCTGATGCGAGTCGAGCTCACCGTCAACGGCCAGCCGCGCGCGGACGAGGTCGAGCCGCGCCTGCTGCTGGTGCACTACCTGCGGGAGGTGTGCGGCCTGCGGGCGGCCAACGTCGGCTGCGACACCACCTCCTGCGGCGCCTGCACGGTCATGCTGAACGGCGAATCGGTGAAGTCCTGCACGGTCCTGACCGTGCAGGCGGCGGGCGGCGACGTGGTCACCGCGGAGGGCCTGTCCGACGGGGAGGGCCTGCACCCGGTGCAGGCCGCGTTCCGCCAGGAGCACGGGCTCCAGTGCGGCTTCTGCACGCCGGGCATGGTGATGGCCACGGTCGGCCTGCTGCAGGAGAACCCGCACCCGACCGAGGCCGAGGTCCGCGAGGGGCTGGAAGGCAACATCTGCCGGTGCACCGGCTACCACAACATCGTCCGCGCGGTGCTGGCCGCGGCGGAGACGCAGCAGGTGAGCCGGTGATCCCCGCACCGTTCGACTACGTGGCCGCCGAGTCGGCCGAGCATGCCCTGGACCTGCTGGCCTCGCTGGGCGACGAGGCAAAGCTGCTGGCCGGCGGGCACTCGCTGCTGCCCATGATGAAGCTGCGGCTGGCCATGCCCACCACGCTGATCGACATCGGCGGGGTGGCCAGCCTGGCCGGCATCCGTGCCGAGGACGGCGAACTGGTCATCGGGGCCACCACCCGGCACCAGGCGGTGGCCACCTCGGACCTGGTCCGGGCCGAGTCTCCGCTGCTGGCGCACGCGGCCGGGCTGGTCGGCGACCCGCAGATCCGGCACCGCGGCACGATCGGCGGCTCGCTGGCGCACGCGGACCCGGCCGCGGACATGCCGATGGCGCTGCTCGCGCTGGGCGGCTCGGTCACTGTGCAGGGCCCCGGCGGGACCCGGCGGATCGCCGCGGACGACTTCTTCGTGGGCTACTTCGAGACCGCGGCCGGCCCGGACGAACTGGTGACCGAGGTGCGGATACCGCGGGCCGCCGGGCAGCCGTGGGGGTACGAGAAGTTCGTCCGCCGGGCCAACGACTGGGCCATCGTCGGCGCGGCCGCGGCCGGCGGCCGGATCGCGCTGGCCAACATGGGCCCGGTGCCGCTGCGGGCGCACGCCGCCGAGCAGGCCCTGGCCGGCGGGGCCAGCGCGGACGACGCGGCGGCGCTGGCCGCAGACGGCACCGAGCCCGGTGAGGACATGCACGCGGACAGCGAGTACCGCCGCCACCTGGCCCGGGTGCTGACCCGCCGGGCCCTGGCCGGCCGCGGCTGAATCCCCGCCGGGCCGGCTGCGGCCCCGGCCTGGCCCAGCCCCGGCAGGCCCGGCTGGGCGCCCGCCTGGCCCCCGGGTGGCGGACGCGGTCAGGCGCGGGTAAGACTGCTGACAGGACACGCTGCCGGCGGCAAAGGACGGGCCATGGGATACGAGCACGTGCTGGTCGAGCGGGACGGCCCGGTCACCACGATCACGATGAACCGGCCGCAGCGGCGCAACGCGCTGTCCGCGGCGCACCTGCACGAGCTCACCACCGCGTTCACGGAGGCCGGCGAGAGCGACGCGGCCGGGATCATCCTGGCCGGGAACGGCCCGGTGTTCAGCGCCGGGCACGACTTCGCCGACGTGGCCGGGGCGGACCTGGCCGCGGTCCGGCGGCTGCTGCTGGACTGCACGGAGCTCATGCGGCTGATCGAGACCGTGCCGCAGCCGGTGGTGGCCCGGGTGCACGGGCTGGCCACCGCGGCGGGCTGCCAGCTGGTGGCCTCCTGTGACCTGGCGGTGGCCGCCGAGGAGGCGGCGTTCGCCGCACCGGGCGGTAAGGGCGGCTGGTTCTGCCACACGCCGATGGTCGCCATCGCGCGCAACATCGGCCGCAAGCGGGCCGCCGAGCTGGCCTTTACCGGCGACACGATCAGTGCCCGGCAGGCCCTGGACTGGGGCCTGGTCAACGCGGTGGCCCCGGCCGGCCGGCTGGACGAAGCCGTCCACGACCTGCTGACCCGGGCCACCCGCGGCTCGGCCGCGTCCAAGGGGATCGGCAAGACCACCCTGTACGCCCAGTCGGACCTGGGCCAGGCCGACGCCTACAACCTGGCCATCGAGGTGATGGCGGCGACCTCGCAGACCCCGGACGCCCAGGAGGGAATGGCCGCGTTCCTGGAAAAGCGGCCGCCCCGCTGGGCCCGCTGACCCGGGCCGCTGACCCGGGCCCGCTGGCCAGGCCCGGAAGACCGGCCGACCCGGGCCAGGCGAACCGGGCTGGGATCCCCTGATTCGCTGGCCCGGGTCAGCGGACCCGGCTGTCCGCGCCAGTTAGCGGACTATGGCGGCCGGCCTGACCGCGGCTGGCTCCGGCGGTTCCGGGTCGTCCGTGCGGCGGGCGAGCTTGCCCGGCCACCAGATCTTCGGGCCAAGGTCCAGGGTCAGCGCGGTGACCAGCACGGACCGGACGATGATGGTGTCCAGCAGGACGCCGAGCGCGACCGTGAAGCCGATCTCCGCGAACACCACCAGCGGCAGGGTGAACAGCGCCGCGAAGGTGCCGGCCAGCACCGCCCCGGCCGAGGTGATGACCCCGCCGGTGGCGGCCAGCCCGGCCAGCGCGCCGCGCCGGGTGCCGGTCTTGACCGACTCCTCCCTGATCCTGGTCATCAGGAAGATGTTGTAGTCAATCCCCAGCGCGACCAGGAACACGAACACGAACAGCGGCGTGGAGGTGTCCGCCCCGGCGAACCCGAACCCGTAGTGGAACACGAGCGAGGACAGGCCCAGCGCGGCGCCGAAGGACAGCATCACGGTGCCGATCAGCACCAGCGGCGCCACCACCGACCGCAGCAGCAGGCCGAGGATGAGCAGCACGACCAGCAGCACCAGCGGGATGACCACGTTCCGGTCCCGGTGCGCGTAATTCTCCACGTCCATCGTGATCGCGGTGGACCCGCCCACCTTGGCCTGGGCGCCGGGGACCGTGCGCAGCGCCGCGCGGACCCGGCTGACGGTCGCGTAGGCGGCCGCGCTGTCCGGCTCGCCGGCCAGCGTGCCCTGCAGGAAGACCAGCCCGTCCTTGGTCTGCGGCGGGCTGACCTGGGCGATGCCGGGCACCCGGTCCAGGGCGGCGCGCAACTGCGCCGCCGCCGAGGCGCTGGCCACCACCGCGACCGGCTGGCCCGCGCCGGCCGGGAAGTGCTCGGCCAGCACGTTCTGCGCGGCCACCGACGGCGGCGTGGTGCGGAACGACTGCGCGGTGGTCAGCGGGCCGACCTTGAAGCCAATCAGGCCGGCCACCGAGGCGCCGAGCAGGAGCACGGTAACCACCCAGACGCGGCGCGGCTGGCGGGCGATCCGCCGCCCGACCCGGCCCCACACCCCGCCGGAGGCAGGCTCGGGCGAGCCGAACGACGGCCGGCGCGGCCAGAACATCCACCGGCCGAAGATCACCAGGAGCGCGGGCAGCAGGGTGATCATGGCGAGCAGGCCGACCGCGATGCCGATCGCGGCCACCGGCCCCAGCCCGGAGATGTCCGCGGAGTCGGCCGCCAGCAGGCATCCCATGCCCGCGATGACCGTGCCCGCGCTGGCCAGGATGGCCGGCCCGGCCCGGTGCAGGGCCACCGCCATGGCCTCGTGCCGGTCCTCGTGCCGCCGCAGTTCCTCCCGGTAGCGGGCGACCAGCAGCAGCGCGTAGTCGGTGCCCGCGCCCAGGACCAGCACGACCAGGATGCCGCCGCTCTGCCCGTTGACGGTCAGCCCGGCGTGCGTGGCGAGCAGGTAGATGACCGCCTCGGCGATGATCAGGGCCACCCCCGACGCCATGATCGGCAGCAGCCACAGCACCGGGCTGCGGTAGGTGAGCAGCAGCAGGACGATGACTACGCCCAGGGTGGCGAACAGCAGCGTGCCGTCAATGCCGTTGAAGATCTTTATCTCGTCCGCGGCCAGGGCGGCGGGCCCGGCGACACGCGCAGAAAGGCCGGGCGACCCGTGCGATGCGGTTGTTTCCAGATGGGTTACGAAGGCCGCGAAGTTGGCCTTGTCCCCCAGGTCGGCCCCGATCACGGTTTCCAGCGCCTTGTGGTCGCGGGCCATGACCGGCCCGGTGACCTGGCCGTGCACCGGGCCCAGGGCCCTGAACGCGCGCGCGTCGGCGGTGGCCTTCACCACGTCGGCGTGGGTGATCCCGGACGGCCTGGTGTACACCACGACGGCCGGGTTGAGGTTCCTGGAGACGAACTTCTCCTGCAGGTTCAGCTCCTGCGTGGACTCCGCACTGGCCGGCAGGTAGGCCGAGGCATCGTTCTTCTCCGCGCCCTGCAGCTTGCCCGCCAGGCCGCCGACCGCGGCCACGACGACCAGCCAGAACACCAGGACCGCCCATTTGGTGCGGCGGCCGCACGGCAGCGCGGAGATCCGGCCCCGCGGCGTTGTCCTGTCCCCGTACACGGCAATTCCTCCCGGTTCCGTACTCTTGCTGGCGTTCAGCGATCCGCACATACGATGTATCGCGTTGCTGGGGGATGTCAAGCTATATCTCGACTTTGCCAGGTGAACAGATGGTGCAGGATGGGCGCATGACCGGGCCGCTGACGAACTGGGCGGGCAACATCACCTTCGGCGCTGCGCAGGTCAGCCGTCCCCGATCGGTGCCGGAGCTGCAGCGGGTGGTGGCGTCCAGCCCGCGGGTGCGCGCGCTGGGCACCGGGCACTCGTTCAGCGACATCGCCGGCACCTGCGGGGTGCTGGTCTCGGTGGCCGGGCTCCCCCGGGTGCTCGAGCTGGACCGCGACCGGGCCCAGGTCACGGTCGGCGCCGGGCTCCGGTACGGCGAGCTGGCCAGCTGGCTGCACGAGCGCGGCTGGGCGCTGGCCAACCTCGGCTCGCTGCCGCACATCTCGGTGGCCGGGGCGTGCGCTACCGGCACGCACGGGTCCGGTGACGGCAACCGGTGCCTGGCTGCCGCGGTGGCGGGCGCGGAGCTGGTCACCGCCGGCGGCGACCTGGTCCAGGCCCGGCGGGACGACCCCGGCCCGGCCGGGCAGGACTTCGCCGGGATGGCGGTGTCGCTCGGGACGCTGGGCGTGCTCACCCGCGTCACGCTGGACCTGGTGCCCGCGTTCACCGTGCGCCAGTGGGTCTACGACGGGATCGGCGCCGCGGAACGGGCCGCGCACCTGGACGAGATCTTCGCCCGCGGGTACAGCGTGAGCCTGTTCACCCGGTGGGCCCCGGACGGGCTGAGCCAGGCCTGGGTCAAGGAGCGGGCTGTCCCCGGCGAGCCGGGGACAGCCCCGGACCGCTGGCTGGGCGGCACGCTGGCCGCCGGGCCCCGGCACCCGGTGCCGGGCCTGGATCCCGCGCCGTGCACCGAGCAGCTGGGCCGCCCCGGGCCGTGGCACCTGCGGCTGCCGCACTTCCGGCTGGAGTTCACCCCGAGCGCGGGCGACGAGCTCCAGTCCGAGTACCTCGTGCCGCGGGAGCACGCGGCCGCCGCGCTGACGGCGCTGGGCGAGGTGGCGCACCTGGTGGCCCCGGTACTGCAGATCTCCGAGTTGCGGACGGTGGCCGCGGACGGGCTGTGGCTGAGCCCGGCGTACCAGCGCCCGTCGCTGGCGCTGCACTTCACCTGGATTCCTGACGCCCGCGCGGTGGCGCCCGCGGTGACCGCGGTCCAGGACGCGCTGGCCCCGCTGGGCGCACGGCCGCACTGGGGGAAGGTGTTCAGCACGCCGGCTGCGACGGTGGCCGGGCTGTACCCGCAGCTGCCCGCCTTCCGGCGGCTGCGCAGGCATTACGACCCGGGCGGGAAATTCGGCAATGAATTCACCGGCCGGTATCTCGGGGCCGTTTCCTGACCGGTCAGGACAGCAGCGTGGCCAGGACCACCAGGGTGATCGTGACCACCGCGAAGATCCCGTGCAGGACGACGACCGGCAACGGGAAATTGTGCTCCGGCGGCAGTGACCCGGTCCCCGGGAACGGCCGGCCCGGCCCCTCGAGCGGGCCCCAGGCCGGGCCCGGGCCTGCCCGGCTGCGGGCCAGGCCGGTGTCCTGGCGGTCTGGTAAGACCGGCAGCCGGCGGGCCATCCGGTGCACCGGGATCCACCGGGTGAACATGACCACTCCGAGGATGGCCACCAGCACCAGGATCAGGATGGCGATCCAGGCCAGGCGGCTGATGTCCACGTAGAGGTAGATGAACCAGACACCGAGCCCGGTCACGGCCAGCGCGGCATGCCCGAAGACCACCGGGGCGCGCAGCCGGCGGTAGCTCCTGCCGTCATCGCTTCCGTCATCCTCGATGAGCCAGATGGTGAACATGTACAGGCCCAGTCCCGCTGTGAGGAGCCAGGCGGCCAGCGCAGCAACGGTCATGATCTCTCGTCCGGTGACTGCCTGCCCGCGGCGGCGGACAGGTGGGCTGCGTGGGTCCAGCCCACCCGCTGGGGCGACATCCCCCGCCAGAACGAGGTTCATGTTGCCCGGAAATTCAGGCTAACCCCGCTGAGCCGCGGAAAGCCCGCGTTTTGCCATGCCATGGCGCGCTGGCGCCCAGGGCGGCAGGCCGGTATCCCGGCGCTTGTCCCCGACCGGGGCCAGCCGCGGGGCCGCTGGGGCGAACAGCGGGCCCGGCTCAGGCCGGCCGGCCGGTGCTGGCGAATCGGTGCCGGCGGATCAGTGCCGGCAGATCAGTGCCGGCGGATCAGTGCCGGAGAATCGCGGCAATTACCACGAGCGTGAGCGTGGTCACGGCAAACACCCCGTGCAGCAGAACCACCGGCAGCGGGAAATTGTGCTCCGCCGGCAATGGCTCAATCCCCGGAAATGGCCCGTCAGGACCGTCCCCCAGCCCCCTGGCATAGCCTGCGCCGGCCCGGCGGGAACCCAGCACGGCCTCCTGGCGGGCCGGCAACCCGGGCCTGGTGCTGGCCATCCGGTGGACCGGGATCCACCGGGTGAACATGAACACCCCCAGGGTGGCGACCAGGAGCAGGACCCCGATAGTGATCCAGGCAAGGCGGCTCAGGTTTACATAGATATACACAAACCAGACACCTAGCCCGGCTACCGCCAATCCGGCATGGCCGAACACCACCGGCGCCCGGAGCCGCCGGTAGCTCTTTCCGTCTACGCTCCCATCGTCCTCAATTAGCCAGATTGCGAACATGTACAGGCCCAGTCCTGCTGTCAGGAGCCAGGCGACGAGCGCAGCTACTGTCATGATCTCTTCTCGTCCGGTGACGCCTGCCCGCGGTCACGGACAGTTGGGGCTTGTGGGACCAGCCCAGCTGTATGGGGTTATTGTCCGCCCCGACGGGTTCATGTTGTCCAGCAAACCAGGGTAATCTCGCTGAACCGCTGAGATTGCCCCGCTTTTATGCTTCATCTAGACGCGCCGCCGTCACGGCGCCCGGCGCACAGGAGGCTCCGTTGACCGAGCAGGGACCGGGCCAGGGCTGGCCAGGACAGGCCGCCGGGCAGGGCCGCGTCAAGCCCCCGCCGCCGGACGCAACGGCCCAGTACGCGCAGCCCCGGCCGGGCCCGCCGCCGGGTCAGGCGCCCCCTCCGCAGGCGCCCCCTCCACAGGCGCCCCCACCACAGGCGCCCCCGGCCGAGGTGCGCACCGCCACCCACGGGTTTATCAACTCCCTGTTCGACTTCAGTTTCACGTCGTTCGTGACGCCCAAGGTCATCCGGGTTCTTTATGCGCTGATCATGATCGGCGTGGGCCTCGGGGTGCTTTTCTTCGTCATTCTTGCCTTCCGGCTGAATGCTGCCCTGGGCGCCATTACCTTGCTGATCCTCGGCCCGGTTTACTTCCTGGTGACAATGGCTTTCTACCGGGTCGTGCTGGAATTCTTCATGGTCACCTTCCGGATCTACGAGGAACTCCATCTGATCCGCCGCCGGGGTGACCCGCTACCCTGACCTGGTGGCGAGACAGCGCAGCACCGAGTGGTACGGCGGGACCGACAGGAACGGCTACGCCCACCGGGCCTGGATGCGGCGCGGGCTGCCCGCGCACGCCTTCGACGGCCGGCCGCACATCATGCTGGCCAACACCGCGTCCGATCTGACCCCCTGCAACGCGCACCTGAACGAGGTGGCCGAGGCGGCGGCCCGCGGCGTGTGGGAGGCCGGCGGGGTGCCGATGAACGTGCCGGTCACCTCGCTGGGCGAGACGCTGGTCCGGCCCACCGCGATGCTGTGGCGGAACATGGCCGCGATGACCATCGAGGAGATGCTGCGGGCCAACCCGGTGGACGGCGCGGTGCTGCTCGGCGGCTGCGACAAGACCATCCCCGCACTGCTGATGGCGGCCTCCTCGGTGGACCTGCCGGCCCTGGTCGTGCCCGGCGGGCCGATGCTGACCGGAACGTTCCGCGGCCAGCCGCTGGGCTGCGGCACCGACGTGTGGAAGCTGTCCGAGCAGGTCCGGGCCGGGCTGCTGACCGAGCAGGACTTCACCGCGTCGGAATCGTCGATGATCCGCAGCCGCGGCCACTGCAACACGATGGGCACCGCTTCGACCATGGCCTGCATGGCCGAGGCGCTGGGGATGACGATCCCGGGCGTGGCCGGGATCCCGGCGCCGGACAGCCGGCTGCTGGAGAACGCGCACGCGGCCGGGCGGCTGGCGGTGGAGATGGTCGCGGCCGGGCGGCGGCCGTCGCAGGTGCTGTCCGCCGGGTCGTTCCGCAACGCGATCGTGGCGCTGGCCGCGATCGGCGGGTCCACCAACGCGGTGGTCCACCTGCTGGCTATCGCCGGCCGGGCGGGCGTGCCGCTGACCCTGGACGACTTCGACGAGATCGGCTCCGGGGTGCCGCTGCTGGCCGACGTGCAGCCCGCCGGGCGGCACCTGATGGAGGACTTCCACCGGGCCGGCGGCCTGCTCGCGGTGCTCCGCGAGGTCGCCGACCTGCTCGACCCGGACGCGCTGACGGTCACTGGCCAGCCGCTGGCCGCCCAGCTGGACGGCGCGCGGATCTGGGACGGCGAGGTGCTGCGGACCCGGGCCGAGCCGCTGCAGGACGCGGCCGGCATCGCGGTGCTGCGCGGCAGCCTGGCCCCGGACGGCGCGGTGATCAAGCCCGCCGCAGCGTCCCCGCACCTGCTCCAGCACCGCGGCCGGGCGGTGGTGTTCGACAGCATCGAGGACTTCCGGCACCGGATCGACGACCCGGCCCTGGATGTGGACGCGGACTCGGTGCTGGTCCTGCGCGGCTGCGGGCCCAGGGGCTACCCGGGCATGCCCGAGGTGGCCAATCTTCCGCTGCCGGTGCGGATCCTGCGCACCGGCGTGACCGACATGGTGCGGGTCTGCGACGGGCGGATGAGCGGCACCGCGTACGGCACGGTCGTGCTGCACGTCGCCCCGGAGGCGGCGGCCGGCGGGCCGCTGGCCCTGGTCCGCACCGGTGACTGGGTGGTGCTGGACGTGGCCGGCCGGCGCCTCGACGTGGACGTGCCGGCCGGGGAACTGGCCCGGCGGGAGCCGCCCGCGGCGCTGACCGCGGCCTTCGCGACGGCCGAGCGGGGCTGGCAGCGGCTCTACATCGACCACGTGCTGCAGGCCAACACCGGCGCGGACCTGGACTTCCTGACCGGCGCCAGCGGTTCGGAAGTGACCAGGGACTCGCACTGATGATGAAGACCGCGCTGATCGCCGTGCACACCGGCGGACGGGAGGCCGTGGCGGACATCACCGCGGACTGCGCCCGGTTCGCCCGGGAGGCGTCCGGCGGCGGTGACGGGCTGCTGCACGTGTTCGTGCCGCACGCCACCGCGGGCGTGGCCGTGCTCGAGCTGGGTGCGGGCAGCGACGCCGACCTGCTGGCCGCGCTGGCCGAACTGCTGCCCGCGGACGACCGGTGGCGGCACGCGCACGGCTCCCGCGGGCACGGCCGGTCGCACGTGCTGCCCGCGCTGGTGGCCCCGTTCACCGTGCTGCCGGTGGCTGGCGGCGAGCTGGCCCTGGGCACCTGGCAGTCGGTCGCGCTTGTCGACCTGAACCTCGACAACCCGGACCGCCAGGTCCGCCTGTCCTTCCTGGCCTGATTGCGGTGTGCCTGCTGATCGCGCTGTCCCGGATCGTGGACGGCGCCCCGCTGGTGATCGGGGCCAACCGGGACGAGTTCTACGGCCGGCCCGCCACGGCCATGACCGTGCTGCAGGATCGCGGGCCGCGCCTGCTCGGCGGCCAGGATCACCTGGCGGGCGGCACCTGGCTGGCGGTCAGCGAGCACGGCGTGGTGGCCGGGCTGACCAACCAGCCGTCCACGTCCGGCCCGCGCCGGGATCCTGCCAAGCGGAGCCGCGGCGAGCTGCCGCTGATGTTCGCCGCCTACCCGGACGCGGCGACCGCGGTGGAGGAGGTCTGCGCCAAGCTCGACCCGGACGCGTACAACCCGTGCTGGCTGCTGGTCGGCGACCGCCGGGCGCTGTTTTCGGTCGGTCTGGCCGGCGGGACCGCACCGGAGGTGCGCGAGCTGCCGCCGGGCCAGTACGTGCTGGAGAACGTGCCGCTCGAGCCGCCGTCGGAGAAGGCCGCCAGGATCGGCGCGGAGCTGGCCGAGCGGCTGGCCGCGGCCCGGGATGCGGCGGAGACCGGGGTGGCCGGCGCGGCCGGGGCCAGCGGCGCGGCCGACGTGCTGCAGCGGGTGCTGCGCGGCAACGAGGTCCACCTCGAGGAGCACCAGTACGGCACCCGGTCCTCGCTGATCGTTACGGTTCCGTGGGCCGGCCGGCCGGAGCTGCTGCTGGCCGAGGGCCCGCCGTCCCGGGCCCCGTTCACCGACGTGATCGCCGGGGGCCAGATCAGCTGGTGAACACCACCACCAGCAGGGCCAGGTTCAGCACGATGATCACTGTCGTGATGACGGCCATCGCCACGGTGGTGGCCCGCCGGTTGACCAGCGGGCCCATGATGTCCCTGCGCCGGGTCAGCAGGGTCAGCGGGACCAGCGCGAACGGGATGCCGAAGGACAGCACGACCTGGGAGATCACCAGGCTGCCCGTGGTCGGCAGGCCGAGGCCGAGCACGATCAGGGCGGGCGCCATCGTTATCGCGCGGCGGACGTAGAGCGGGATCTGGCGCCGGATGAAGCCCTGCATCACGACCTGGCCGGCGTAGGTGCCGACGCTGGACGAAGACAGCCCCGAGGCCAGCAGCGCCACCGCGAAGGCCAGCGCCGCGCCGCCGCCGACCAGCCGCCCCAGGCCATCGTGCGCGGCCTGCAGCGAGTCCGCGCCGCCCGGCGCGGCGTGCCGGAACACCGCGGCGGCGACGAACAGCATGGCCAGGTTGATCAGCCCGGCGGCGCCCAGGGCAACCACCACGTCGAGCCGCTGGAACCTGAGCAGCTGCCGGCGCTCGTCGTCGGTGCGCACGTCGACGCGGGACTTGGTCAGCGCCGAGTGCAGGTACACCACGTGCGGCATCACGGTGGCGCCGACGATGCCCGCGATCAGCAGCACCGCGCCGTGCCCGGCGCCCCCGGGCACCAGCCCGGCGGCCAGCTCCCCCGGGTCGGCGCCGACCGTGGCCAGGTCCACCACGAAGCCGGCGAACACGATGCCCAGCAGCCCGGCGATGGCCAGCTCGAACCGCCGGTAGCCGCGCTGCTCCAGGGCCAGGATGCCGAACGCGACCACCGCGGTGATCAGCCCGGCGGGCAGCAGGGCCACGCCGAAGATCAGGTTCAGGCCGACCGCGGCGCCGATGAACTCGGCCAGGTCGGTGGCCATCGCGACCAGCTCGGCCTGCACCCACAGGCCGGCCGAGGCGGCCGGCGGCAGGTGCTCACGGCACAGCCCGGGCAGGTCCTGGCCGGTGGCCACACCGGTCTTGGCCGACAGGTACTGCACCAGCATGGCCATCAGGTTGGCGACCACGATCACCCAGGCCAGGCCGTAGCCGAACCGGGCCCCGGCGGAGAAGTTCGTGGCGAAGTTGCCCGGGTCGACGTAGGCGACCGCGGCCACGAACGCCGGGCCGAGCAGCGCGATGACGCCGCGGACCCGGCCGCGGGAGCGCAGTACCTGCAGGCCGCTGAGCGCGGCCAGCCCGGCCGGCGCCTGCGCGCCCGGCGGCTCCATGCCCGGCGGATGGGCGGCGGGCGAGGCGCCCGGCGGCCCGCCGCCCCGCGGGGCGGGGGCAGCCGGAGAAGCCGTCCCGGTGGCCTCTCCGGCTGCCGTCCCGGCCGCCAGCGCAGGATCCAGCGCTGAACCGTGAGCTGGCGGCGGTCCCAAACTCAGCCCACTGAGGGGCCGAGGCCCAGCGATTGCGGCGTGCTGGAGTCCGGCGAAGGCTGGTTGAGGCCCTCATCCAGCGGGCCGTACTCGGTCATCAGGGCGGCGCTGCCGCCCCACGGGGTCTGCTCCTCCGCGATCAGGGTGTTGGTGGTCAGCAGCAGCCCGGCCACGGACGCGCCGTTCTGCAGCGCCGAGCGGGCCACCCGGAGCGGGTCGATGATGCCCATCTCGATCATGTTGCCGAACCGGCCCTCGAGCGCGTCAAAGCCGTCGTCCTTGCCCATCTGGGTCATCCGGGCGACGACCTCCTGGCCGTTGTAGCCGGCGTTGGCCGCGATCAGGAAGGCAGGCTCGGTCAGCACGCTGCGGACGATCTCCACCCCGGTCGCGTAGTCGTCCTTGACCTGCAGCTCGTCCAGCGCCGGCTCGGCGTGCAGCAGCGCGGCCCCGCCGCCCGGCACGATGCCCTCGGCCATCGCCGCCCGGGTGGCGGACAGCGCGTCCTCCACCCGGTGCTGCAGTTCCTTCAGCTCCGCGTTCGTCGGGGCGCCCACCCGGATCACCGCGACCTTGCCGGACAGCGCGCCGATCCGCTCGGTGAGCACGTCCTCGTCGATGCCGAAGGTGGCCCGCTCCCGCTCAGCGCGCATCTGGGTGAGCCGGAACTCGACCGCCTCGGCCGAGCCCGCGCCGCCGATGATCGCGGTGCGGTCGGCCGTGACCCGGACCTGGGCCGCCCGGCCGAGCTGGTCGATCGTCATGGTCTCCAGTGTGAACCCGGAGTGCTTGCTGTAGACAGCCCCGCCGGTTTTCGCGGCGATGTCCTCCAGCTTGTGCAGCCGCCGGTCACCGAACCCGGGCGCCCGGATGGCCACG
>DASVBE010000042.1:0-6710 GCA_036375995.1 Streptosporangiaceae bacterium
GGCTGGCCGAAGACGGCGATGGCCCCGGCGTCGCTGATCCAGGCCGTCTCACCGCTGTCGTCGGCAACCTGCCAGCCGTCGTGAATCAGCCGGCCCTCGCTGCCGTAGATGCGGATCTCCCTGGCCTTTGCGCCTGCACCGCTGACCACGATGCGCTCGTACTGGTGGATCTTGCTGTGATCGGCCATTCCGGGAACCTTCTTCCTTGCCGCCGTCGCGGAGCCACTCCAGGCATCCTGCCCGGTTCAGCGCGGCCAATCCCCGGAATGGGCCCCGCTTGAATAGGTCCTAGGCGCCCGCGGGGTAGTGGATCCGGAGCTGCCGGGACCGGCCGCCGGCGAGGCGGTGCACGAAGGTGGCGTGCGGCGGGCAGTGGTCGGGCCATTCGGCCGGGTTGCGGAAGTCGATCTCGATGACCGTGAAGTCACGGCTGGCGAGAACGTCGATGATCGTGGCCCGGACGCCTGCGCTGATCGCGGCCCGCTCCTCGGCCGACCAGGCGGCGATCCCGTGCCACTTCCCGGCCGGGTCGCGGACCTCGACGTCGGGCGCGAACAGCTCCCGGTAGGTGCGCGGCACCGGCCGGTCGTGCACCTCGCGGTAGAACTCGGTCCACTGCTGGCGCGTGGCGGCCTCGGCGCGGGCGTGGCTGAGCGGCGTGCCGTCGGCCGTGGCCAGGAGGGTCCCGGCCAGCCGGGCCCGGGCGCGGTTGAGGCGGCTGCGGACAGTTCCCACCGGGACCGCGGTGACCCGGGCGATCTCCGCGTAGCTGGTGCACCGGGTGAAGTGGCGCAGCATGACGGTCAGCTGCTCGTCCGCGCTCAGCGTGCCCAGCGCCTGCCACACCCACTCGCGCATGACGTGCCGGTCCAGCGCCTCCTCGGGCCCGGGCACGGCGCCGTCGGCCAGCCCGGCGTCCGCGACCGGGAACTCCCGGCGCTGCCGGATCCGCATCAGGCAGACGTTCCGCAGGACCGTATGCAGCCACGCCGGCGCAGCCCCGGCCTGGCGCAGCCCGCCCAGCCGCAGCAGCGCGATGACGAAGGTGTCCTGGACCGCGTCGGCCGCGTCGGCGCGGTTGCCGAGCAGCCCGGCCGCGGCCGCGTACAGCGACGGCCGGCATCGCTCGAGCAGGCCCGCCAGGGCCTGGACGTCGCCCGCGCAGGCCAGCGTGCCCAGCTCCGCGTCGGAGATCGCGATCGCTTCCACGTAAGGCAGATGCACGGGCCCGGCCGGAAGTTCGCGAACTTCGCCCCGGCCCGGCGCATCTGACCGGTGACGCTCACCGCGGGCGTCACCGCTGACAAGGAGACGAGCATGACCACTACCGCCGGGCAGCCCGTAGCCAACACCGTCACCCAGACCGAGGCCGCCAAGGCCGTCATCCGGTCCTTCGTCGACGCCTGGAACAGCCGTGACTTCGGCCGGTTCGGGATCCTGATGGCCGAGGGCGCCGTGCTGCGGATCGGCGGGAGCGTGGTTCCCTGCGGCCCGGCCGGGACCCGGGCCATCGCGCAGGAGTGGACCACGGCGTTCCCGGACTGGCGCTTCGACCTGCTGGCCCTGATCGCCGAGGGCGACCTGGTCGTCGCGCACATGCCCTACGCCGGCACCCACCGCGGGGCCATCCTCGGCATCGAGCCCACCAACCGCTCCTGCTCCGTGGACGAGATCGTAATCTTCCGGCTCCGCGACGGGAAGATTGCCGAGGCCTGGGAGGTCTACGACGAGGCCGGCATGTGGCGCCAGCTCGGGGTCGCCCCGCCGGGGTGAGTCCGGTCAGAGCGCTCGGCAGGCTGGGCAGAGCCCGAACAGCTCGACGGTGTGGCCGACGTCGGTGAAGCCGGCCTCGGCGGCGACCTGCTCGGCCCACCGCTCGACCGCGCGGCCCTCGACCTCCACGCTGGTGCCGCAGTTGCGGCAGGTCAGGTGGTGATGGTGGGCGTCGGTGCGGCAGCGCCGGTAGAGGATCTCGCCGCTGATGTCGCGGATGGTGTCGACCGCGCCGTCCTCGGTGAGGACCTGCAGGTGCCGGTAGACGGTGGTGAGCCCGACCTGCTCGCCCTGCTCCCGGAGCCGGGCGTAGATCTGCTGCGCGCTGCAGAACCCGGGCAGGCTGTCCAGCGCCAGCGAAACCGCCTCGGCCTGGCGGGTGCCGCGGACCCGGGTGCCGCGGCCCTGGGGCGACCGGGCCGGACGCGAACTGGTCACCACCGCACGGTAGCAGCCGCCGGCCCGCGGGATGGCGCGCCAGGACCGGGGCCAAGATGGGGATATGGCAGACCGGCTCAGGAACGCGACCAGCCCCTATCTCCTCCAGCATGCGGACAACCCGGTGGACTGGTGGCCGTGGTCGGACGAGGCCTTCGCGGAGGCGGCCCGCCGCAACGTGCCGGTGCTGCTCTCGGTCGGGTACTCGGCCTGCCACTGGTGCCACGTGATGGCGCACGAGTCGTTCGAGGACGGCGAGACCGCGGCGCTGATGAACGAGCACCTGGTGTCGATCAAGGTCGACCGGGAGGAGCGCCCGGATGTCGACGCGGTCTACATGACCGCCACCCAGGCGATGACCGGTCAGGGCGGCTGGCCGATGACCGCGTTCCTGACCCCGGACCGGGAGCCGTTCTACTGCGGCACCTACTTCCCCCGCGAGCAGTTCCAGGCGCTGGTCCAGGCGGTCACCAGGGCCTGGCAGCAGGAGCCGGCCAGCGTGACCACGCGGGCCAGGCAGATCGCCGCGGCGCTGGCCGAGCATGCCGCGCCCCACGGCGGCGGGGACGGGCCCGGTGACGACCAGCTCGGCCAGGCCTGCCAGGCCGCGGTGGCCGGCCTGGCCAGCCGGTTCGACTCGGTCCGCGGCGGATTCGGCGGCGCGCCCAAGTTCCCGCCGTCGATGGTGCTGGAGTTCCTGCTCCGCCAGCACGAGCGGGCCGCGGCCGGGGCCGGGGCCGCGGACGGGACTGCCGACGACGGCGGGGCGCTGCGGATGGCCGAGGCGACCCTGGCCGCGATGGCCAGGGGCGGGATGTACGACCAGCTGGGCGGCGGGTTCGCCCGGTACTCGGTGGACGCGGACTGGGTGGTCCCGCACTTCGAGAAGATGCTGTACGACAACGCGCTGCTGGCCCGGGCGTACGCGCACTGGTGGCGCCGGTCCGGCGCACCGCTGGCCCGCCGGGTCACCGCGGATACCTGCGCCTGGCTGATCAGGGAGCTCGGCACCGCCGAGGGCGGGTTCGCCGCCGCGCTGGACGCGGACAGCGAGGGCGTGGAGGGCAAGTTCTACGTCTGGACCCCGGGCCAGCTGGTCGAGGCCCTTGGCGAAGACGACGGCCGGCGCGCGGCCGAGGTCTTCGAGGTGACCAGGGCGGGCACGTTCGAGCACGGCCAGTCCGTGCTTCAGCTCCGCGCCGATCCGCCCGGCCAGGACTGGCTCGCCCGGGTCAGGGACCGGCTGCTGGACGCCCGGGCCCAGCGGATCCGCCCGGCCAGGGACGACAAGGTGGTCGCGGCCTGGAACGGGCTGGCCATCGCGGCGCTCGCCGAGGCGGGGCTTCTGCTGGGCGAGCCGGGCTTCATCGCCGCCGCCCGCCGCGCCGCCACTCTCCTGGAGGACGTGCACCTGCGCGACGGCCGGCTGACCCGCACGTCACGGGACGGCGTGGCCGGGCCCAGCGCCGGCGTGCTCGACGACTACGGCTGCGTGGCCGACGGCTTCCTGGTGCTGGCCGGGGTCACCGGTGAGACCCGCTGGGTCACGCTCGCCGGCCAGCTGCTGGACACCGCGCTGGACCGGTTCGGCGACCAGCGCGGCGGGTTCTACGACACGGCCGACGACGGCGAGGCCCTGCTCTACCGCCCGGCCGACCCGGCCGACGGCCCCAGCCCGTCCGGGACGTTCGCGGTCGCCGGGGCGCTGCTCGGCTACGCGGCGCTGACCGGCTCCCAGCGGCACCGCGACGCGGCGCGGGCGGCCCTGAGCCCGCTGCCCGCCATCGCGGGCCGGTTCCCGTCCGCGGCTGGCGCCGGCCTGACCGTGGCCGCCGCCCTGCTCTCCGGCCCGGCCGAGATCGCCATCGTCGGCCCGCCCGGCGATCCCCGCACGGCCGCGCTGCACAGGGCCGCCCTGGAAGCAGCCCCGCCCGGCGCCGTCCTGGCCCTCGGTGACGCGGGAGCCACCGACGGCGCCACGCACGGCCCCACCCACGGCGCCGCCGACGGGAACATCCCGCTGCTCGCCGGGCGCGGCCTGGTGGGCGGTGCCCCGGCGGCCTACGTCTGCCGCGGCTTCACCTGCCGCCTGCCGGTGACCAGCCCCGGCGAGCTGCGCCAGGTCCTGGCTTCCGGCTGGTAGTGGACTTGCCCCGGGTGGGTAACCTCAGGATGTCGGGGTGCGCGACCGGGAATGTGCGGGTAACCCCGATTTTGCCTTGGGGGTATGGACCGCCGGCCGGCGCTCAGGCAAGGTGAAACGTGCAGGGGCCTTGCGGAGCGGACGGACGGCGGAAGGGGGAGTGGCGGGTGCGCGACCTGACCAGGCGCGTGTCCCCGGTGGCTCTGGCCGGGCTGGCCCTGGCGGCGACCGCCGCGGGCTGGCCGCTGAGCGCTGCCCAGGCGGCCCAGGTGACCCCGACCCCGTCAGCTTCGCCGAGCCCGACCGTCCCGGCGGCCGTGGTTTTCCGCACTACCGCCGGGACCAGCTCCTCGGTGCTGCAGCTGCCAGGAACCAACCGTAATAAATCATCCAAGGTCCCGGTGGCAGCGCCGGCCCCCATTCCGGCGTCGGGCCGGGTCGCGCCGCTGAAGCAGCTGCATTCGTCCGACGTGCTGGTCGTGGCGCGGACCGCGCTGCCCGCCGGAACCGCGGCGGCGCTGGCCCGGCTGCCGGGCGTGACCGCGGTGCAGACCCTGGACGCCGCCCGGATCAAGATCAACGGCAAGTACGTGGCGGTCCTCGGCGTCGACCCGTCCGCGTTCCGCGGGTTCGCGGCCAAGCCGACCGCCCGGTCCAGCCAGCTGTGGCAGGGCGTGGCCGACGGGCGGATCGCGGTCTCGTGGACCATGGGCCGGCTGGACAAGCTGCCGCTCGGCGGCAAGGTCAAGGTGACCGGCGCGGGCCGGACCGAGCGGCTCATGATCGGCGGTTTCGGCACGGTCGGCATCCCCGGCGTCGACGGGATCGTGTCGCACGAAGTCGCCCGCCGGCTCGGCCTCCCGGCCGGCAACGCGATCGTGATCAGCGCGCCGAAGGCCCAGCTGGCCACGCTGGACAAGCTGATCTCCCGGCACGTGCCGCGCGGCGCGGTGGTGGACCCGCTGGTCGCGCCCGGGCCGACGGCCGTGCAGGTCGCCGCGGCCGGGCTGGCCGGCGCGGGCAGCGCGGCGACCGACCAGGGCCCCGGGCTGACCAGGACCCAGGTGATCGCGTTCCTGAAGGCGGCGGAGAGCAAGATCGGTCGGCCGTACGTGTGGGGCGGGTCCGGGCCGAGCGTGTTCGACTGCTCCGGGCTCGTGCAGTGGTCGCTGGCGCAGGCCGGGGTGACGGTGCCGCGGGTCGCGGTGGACCAGGCCAGGACCGGCCCGGCCGTGCCGGTGAGCCAGCTCCAGCCCGGTGACCTGCTCTTCTATCACACCGACCCGACCGCGCCGGCGTACATCTCGCACGTCGCGATCTACCTGGGCAACAACATGATGCTGCAGGCCCCGCGGCCCGGGCTGACCGTCGAGGTGGTCCCGCTCGATGTCGGCACGGGCTTCGCCGGCGCGGTCCGCATCTACCCGCGGGTCGCCCTGGCCGCCGCCGCGGGCTGAGCGTTACCGGCTGCGCGTCCCGGGCTGAGTGCCTGGCGGCCCGGTTTACCAGCGCAGTTCCGGTACTCACTCCTGCCCCACGCCGATGTTGCGCCTGCTCTATTGACGTGTAATCATAATTACATGAGTACAACGGATGAAGCCGCGGGCTCGTCGTCGCCCGCCGCGAAGCTCCGCGGCTGGTTCACCGGCCGCCTGCCCGCCGAATGGTTCACCAGCGCACCCGAGATCATCGTGGACCGCGAGGAGATCACGCTGACCGGCACACTGCCCGACCCGGAGACGGCCGCCGACGCGGCCGACGCCGAGCGGGCCGCGGCCGCCGAGGGCCGGATCCGGCGGTTCCGCGAGGAGACCCGCCAGCGGCGGATGGAGATCGCCAGGGAGGCGGAGCACAGCTTCGGCCGGAAGGTTTCCTGGGGGGTCACGTGCGGCGGATCGACTGTGATGTTCACCACTTTCTCGGTCCCGGTGATGACCCGGCTGCGGCAGTCCGAGCGGCGCGTTCTGGACACGCTGGTGGACGCCGGCGTGGCCCGCAGCCGCAGCGACGCGCTCGCCTGGTGCGTCCGCCTGGTGGGCGAGCACGAAGACGGCTGGCTGGCCGATCTGCGCGACGCGCTCCAGAAAGTGGCCGAGGTCCGGTCCGGCGGGCCGCGCTCCTGACCGGCCGGGCGGCCCGCCGCGGCTCTCGCGGCGGGGTCGCTGATCATCATGGCCGGGCCCGCGCGCGGTAACCGGAAACTCTTTCCGCTTACCGCGCGCGGGCCCGGCGCGTGATCGTGTCGCAAAGTGATATCGCCAACTCAATGAACCCGTGGCAGGCCGGCAATAGCCGCCGCCGGGCCGCCCGCGACCGCCGTCGCCCCGCCCGGCGGACCGCCGCCGGGCCCGGCCCC
>DASVBE010000055.1:0-4644 GCA_036375995.1 Streptosporangiaceae bacterium
TGCCTGTACTGGCCGCCCACCGCGGCGCCGCCGGTGCTGACCGCGCCGCGGACCCCGCTGCCGCGGGTTCCGGTGCTGCTGCTGGCCGGCGGGCGGGATCTGTCCACCCCGCTGGCCGGGGCCCGCGCCCAGGCCGCGCTGGCCCCGGACGGCCACCTGGTCGTGGTGCCGGATTCCGGCCACGGGGTGCAGAGCCGGGCGGTCAGCGACACGGGCCGCCAGGCGGTGGGCCAGTTCCTCAGCGGCTGACCCGGGTCAGACGGGCTTGCGGCCGATGCCGCCGTACCAGCTGACCTCGGCTGGAGGGCGGCGCCGGCCATGGGGCGCCGCGGGCCCGGCTCTAGGATGCCGGTCATGCGGTTCAGCATCTGGCCGGCGGCGGCCCAGCCCTGGGAAGACATCCGCGAGATCTCCGCGCACTGCGAGGAGACTGGCTGGGATGGCGTGTACATCGCGGACCACTTCATGCCCAACCACTCGGGCCCTGAGCCGCGCGACGGGGACATGCTGGAGTGCTGGTCGCTGCTGGCCGCACTGGCCGTCGCGGTGCCGCGGGTCCGGCTCGCACCGCTGGTCACCAGCGTGACCTACCGGCACCCGGCCGTGCTGGCCAACATCGCCGCCACCACTGACCGGATCAGCGGCGGGCGGCTGGCCCTGGGCATCGGGGCCGGCTGGCAGGAGAACGAGCACGCCTCCTACGGCATCCCGCTGGGCACGATCCGTGAGCGGCTCGACCGGTTCGAGGAGTCCATCCCGGTCCTGCTGGGGATGCTGCGCGAGCCGCGGACCACGTTCGCCGGGCAGTACTTCACCGTGACCGACGCGCCCAACCAGCCCGCGCCCGTGCAGGCGAAGATGCCGCTGCTGATCGGCGGGGCGGGCGAGAAGCGGATGCTGCGGATCGTGGCCCAGTACGCCGACGAGTGGAACTGCTGGTCCACCCCTGACGTGCTGGCCCGCAAGCTCGGTGTGCTCCGCCAGTACTGCGCGGACCGGGGCCGCGACCCGGCGGAGATCCACGTGTCCACCCAGGCCCTGATGTACCTGTCCACCGACCGGGACTGGCTGGCCCGCAAGCGCGAGGAGATCCCGCCCGGCCGCCCGGCGATCATCGGCACGCCGGACGAGGTGGCCGGCATCATCGCCCAGTACCGCGACGCGGGCGCCGACGAGCTGATCATCCCGGACTTCACGCTCGGCCGGGGCGCGCGCAAGAAGGACACCTGTGACGCGTTCATCCAGGAGGCCGCGGCAGCGTTCCGCTGACCGGCGCCTTCCGCTGGCCCGCGCCGTCCGCTACGGTCAGGTTCCCGGTGATCTTCGTCTCTGAGGAGCCGCCATGGCTGGCCGGCCGCTGACCGTCCTGTTCATGCCGGAGAGCGCCTACGGGCCGACGAACAACTGCGTCGGGATCGGCAACGTCCTGCGGCAGCGCGGGCACCGGGTGGTGTTCGCGGCGGAGGCGTCCTGGCGGGGCAAGCTGGAGCCGCTCGGGTTCGAGGAGGACCTGGTCGACCTGTCCCCGCCGGCTGAAGCCAGCACCGACGGCAGCAGCCAGGACGCCGGGCAGTTCTGGAAGGACTTCATCGCCGCCGTCGCGCCGGAGTTCCGCAAGCCGACGATCGAGCAGCTCAGCACGTTCATCAAGCCGGTGTGGGACGAGCTGATCGAGGGCGCCAGGTACTGCCACCCGCAGCTCACCGAGATCATCGCGCGCACCAGGCCGGACGTGATCGTCGAGGACAACGTGGTGGCCTTTCCCGCGCTGCAGACCGCGGGCGTGCCGTACGTGCGGATCGTGTCCTGCAACCCGCTGGAGATCACCGACCCGGGCCTGCCGCCGGCCTTCTCCGGCTACCCGGCCGCCGGGGACCGGGCGCGGTGGGCGGAGTTCCGGGCCGAGTACGACCGGGTGCACCGGGACTCCTGGGGCGAGTTCAACGACTGGATGACCGGGCAGGGCGCGCCGCCGCTGCCGGACCTGGAGTTCATCGGCCCCGGCGTAGCCAACCTGTACGTATACCCGGAGCTCGCGGACTACCGGCGGGACCGGCCGCTGGGCCCGCAGTGGACCCGGCTGGACTCCTCGGTGCGGGAGACCGACGAGCCGTACCAGGTGCCCGCGGAACTCGGCCGGGACGGCGCGCTGATCTACTTCTCGCTCGGCTCGCTGGGCTCGGCCGACGTCGGCCTGATGCGCCGCGTGATCGGCTGCCTGGCGGGCACGCCGCACCGGTACATCGTGTCCAAGGGTCCGCTGCACGCCGAGATCGAGCTGGCGCCGAACATGACCGGTGCCGAGTTCCTCCCGCAGACCTCGGTGATCCCGCACGCCGACCTGGTCATCACGCACGGCGGGAACAACACCACCACCGAGTGCCTGCACTTCGGCAAGCCGATGATCGTGCTGCCGCTGTTCTGGGACCAGCACGACAACGCGCAGCGGATGGACGAGCTGGGCCTGGGCGTCCGGCTGGCCACCTACGAGTTCAGCGACGCCGAGATGCACGGCGCGCTGGACCGGCTGCTCGGCGATCAGGCGCTGCGCACCAGGCTCGATCAGGCCGCCGTCCAGATCCGCGATCGGCAGGGCCTGCGCGCTGCTGCGCAGGTTATCGAGCAGGTTGCAGCTGGCTAACGAGCTAGTGTACGAGCAGCCCAGTAGTAGACCTCGTGGGGCTAATGGGCCTAAAGTTCCCTAACACTTTGGTAGCTGGGGGGAACGTTGACGGTATCTCCTGCCGCCGATGGCGACCGGCCGTGTGACGTCGAGTTTCGCGCGGTCACCAAGCGGTTCGGGTCGCTGACCGCGGTGAACGCGGTGAGCCTGAAGGTCAGGCAGGGCGAGTTCCTGTCCCTGCTCGGCCCGTCGGGCTGCGGCAAGACCACGTCGCTGCGGCTGATCGCCGGCTTCGAGCAGCCGGACGAAGGCGAGATCCTGATCGGCGGCACCGACGCGGCCGGCACCCCGCCGTACAAGCGCGACGTCAACACGGTCTTCCAGAGCTACGCGCTGTTCCCGCACATGTCCGTGCTGGACAACGTGGCCTACGGGCTCAAGCAGCGCGGGGTAGGCAAGGCCGAGCGGTACGCCAAGGCCCGGGAGGCGCTGGAGCTGGTCCAGCTGACCGGCCGGGAGAAGCACCGGCCGAAGATGCTGTCCGGCGGCCAGCAGCAGCGGGTCGCGCTGGCCCGGGCGCTGGTGATGAACCCGCGGGTGCTGCTGCTCGACGAGCCGCTCGGCGCGCTGGACCTCAAGCTGCGCAAGGAGATGCAGATCGAGCTCAAGCGCATCCAGTTGCAGGTCGGCATCACCTTCGTGTACGTCACCCACGACCAGGAAGAGGCCCTGTCCATGTCGGACCGGGTCGCGGTGATGTCCAACGGGGTGATCGAGCAGCTGGACGAGCCGCGGGCGATCTACGACCAGCCGCTGACCCCGTTCGTGGCCGACTTCATCGGCGACATGAACCTCCTGTCCGGCCCGGTCGCCGAGGCCGCCGACGGCGGGTTCGCGGTGCAGGCCGGGCCCGGCGTGGTGGTCCGCGGCCGGGGCACGGCGGCCCGCGGCAGCAACGTGCGGGTGGGCATCCGGCCGGAGCGGATGGTCGCGGTGGCCGGACCGCCGCCCGGCACCGCCAACGCGGCGGGCGCCGAGGTGATCACCAAGATGTACCTGGGCGACCAGATCCAGATTGTGGCTCAGCTGGCCAGCGGCGACAGCGTGATCGTCCGTGAGCAGCGGGCCAGCGCCGACCCGGCCCTGGACACGATCCACCCGGGGGACCAGATCACGATCAGCTGGGACGAATCCGCCCCGCTGCTGCTTGGCGAAGCCGACCCGGCCCTGGCCGGCGGCCCAGAGGAGGAATCATGACCCAGCATCCCGATGATGACCTGCGGCTCCTGGCGCCGATCGAGGCGAAGCCGAAGTTCGACTACTTGCACCGGGAAGTGCAGCGCGCGGCCGGGCGGCGGATCGACCGGCGGCAGGCCCTCGGCCTGGGCGGGATGGCGATCCTGGCCGCGGCCGCGGCGGCCTGCGGCGGCTCGTCCGGCGGCGGCAGCGGCAGCGGGTCCGGCAGCTCGTCCAGCTCCCCGTCCGACGCGCTGGCCGGCAAGCCGCTGGAGAACCACCTGGAGATCTACAACTGGTCGCAGTACGACGACCCGTCGACGTTCACCAAGTTCACCAAGCTGCCCAAGGAGAAGGCCGCCGGGCTGACCCTGCACTCGACGTACTACTCCAGCAACGACGAGCTGCTCGCCAAGCTGCACGCCGGCGGCACCGGCTACGACATCATCGTGCCCAGCCAGAACGCGGTCGCCGAGCTGATCCAGGAGAAGGGGCTGATGGCGCTGGACAAGGCGCTGCTGCCCAACCTGAAGAACCTGGACCCGTCGTTCCTGAAGCCGTCGTATGACCCCACCGGGGATTACCACGTGATCAAGGACTTCGGCATCACGATGTTCTTCTACAACAACAAGATCATCACCGAGCAGCCGAAGACGATGCTGGACTTCTACCACCTGCTCAACAAGTACGCCCCCAAGGGCCGGACCAACCTGCTCGACGGCGCCGAGGAAGTCGTGCCGCTGGCGCTGCTGGCGAATGGCATGGACCCCAACACCGACAGCTCG
>DASVBE010000090.1:0-16305 GCA_036375995.1 Streptosporangiaceae bacterium
GAGCTCTACGACCATCACCTGATCACCGAGCCTGCGCCGGGCCGCTACCAGCTGCACGACCTGCTGCGCGAATACGCCCGCACGCTCGCTGAAGCCGACAGCGCGGGGGCCGGCGGCACGGGGGCCGGCGGCACGGGGGCCGGCGGCACGGGGGCCGGCGGCACCTCCGATTCACGTGCGGCGGCCGGCCGGCTGGTGGACTACTACGCCCACGCCGCCGCGGCCGCCAGCCGGCACATCGCCACCTGGACCACGGCGGGCGGGCGCGTGCCGCCGACCGTCCCGCCGGCCAGCGCTCCCCCGCTGGCCTCGCCCGGCGAGGCCGCCGCCTGGCTCGAAGCCGAGCGCCCCAACCTGCACGCCGCCGTCAGCTACGCCGCCGCCCAGGGGATGCCGCTGCACGCGATCGCGATCGCCGCCGCGATGGGCGGCTTCCTGCGCGCCCGCGGCCACTGGGACCAGGCCGCGGAGCAGTACCGGACGGCGCTCGCCGCGGCGCGCGAGGCCGGGGACCGGCCCGGCCAGGCCGGCGTGCTCGACGAGCTGGGCCTTCTGCAGCAGCTGACCAGTGACTACCAGGCCGCCACCGCCACCCTGACGGAGGCGATCGGGCTGTACCGGGAGCTCGGCGACCGTCCCGGCCAGGCCTACGCCCTCAACCACCTGGGCCTGGTGCAGGTGGACACGGCGGACTACCCGGCCGCGGCGGCAAGCCACCGGCAGGCGCTGGCCCTGGCACGCAACGCGGGCGACCGGCTCGCGGAAGCCGTCTCCCTGATAGACCTGGGCATGGTGCACCGGATGACCGGCGACTACCGGGCCGCCATCGCCAGCTACGAGCAGGCACTGCCCCTGACGCGCACCGCTGGCTCGGACTTCGACGAGGCCGACGCGCTGTGCCAGCTCGGCGGCGTGCGGCGGCTGACCGGCGACTACCCGGCTGCCCTGGAGTGCGAGCGCCGGGCCCTGGATCTCTTTCGCCGCCTCGGCGACCAGCTCGGCCAGGCGTGGGCGCTGCACGAGCTGGGCCTGGTGTATCTGAGCGTCGGCGATTACCCGGCCGCCGCGGCCTGCCTGGCGGAGGCGCTCGGGCTGGTCCGCGACCTGGGCGACCGGCACGCCCTGTCCAATGTGCTGAACGGCCTCGGAGAGCTGTCGCTGCGGACCTCGGCGGCCCCGCAGGCCCAGGGTCAGTTCAGCGAAGCGCTCGCCATCGCCCGCGAGCTGGGCACACCGGCCGAGGAAGCACGGGCACTGGAGGGAATGGGCCGGAGCCTGCTGCACCGGGATCCCGCCGAAGCGACCGCGCTGCTGCGGCAGGCCCTGGCGATCTACCGGAAGATCGGGACCCCCCGGGTCACGCTCGTGCTGGACACACTGGACGGCCTGGGCCGCTGACCAGCGCGAAGCACCCGCCCGGCGCCTGTCCGGCGCCTGTCCGGGCCAGCCCAGCCTGCCCGGCCCGCGCCGCAACCACCGTTGCACAAAACTCAGGGCTGCGCCGTCCGGTCAGTTCGCCTGCCGCGCGGTCAGGCGCCGCCGGTCGTCCTCTGCCGGAAGGACACCGCCTGGGGTCCCGGCGGTGCCGTTGAGCAGGGCCTGAGCGTTCAGCAAGGCCCACAGCCGGTGCCCCGCCCGGCGGCTGCGGCGGCGCCGGCCGGCCGTGGCCGGCGCCCGGTCATCGGCCGCGGGTACCCGCGGGGCTCTCCGGTCCTGGATGACAGTCATGGTGCCGGTCCTCCCGTGTCGGCTGGCTCCCTCCACCGTCGCCAGGGCATGCGGAAACCACCACACGTGCGCGCCCACAGGAGCGCCCACAGGATCAGCGCAGCCCTGACGGGTGCGGGCGGTGGCCGGTGACGCTGGCTGCAGGCTCACCCTTTCGGGTGATCCCACCGCATGTACCGGCGGTTACGGTCGGACGATGACACGGAAGCTCGCAGCTGAATTCCTGGGCACAGCGATTCTGGTGTTCTTCGCCGTCGGCGTGGCCACGCTGATGTTCGGCTTCAGGCTGGCCGGCGCCAGCGTCGCGGCCGGAGTCGTGGCCACCGCGCTCGCATTCGGCCTGACCCTGCTGGCGCTGGTGTACATGATCGGGCCGATATCCGGCAGCCACGTCAACCCGGCCGTCACGGCGGGAGCCCTGCTCGCCGGCCGCATCCCGCTGGCCGAGGCGGCCGGCTACTGGGTGGCCCAGTTCGCCGGCGGGATCGCCGGCGCACTCGTGCTCTGGGGCACGTTCAGCGCATCGCCGTTCTACCACCGGTCTGTTACCGGCCTCGGCGCCGACGGCTTCGGCAAGAACTCGATGATCCACATCGGCCTGGGCGGGGCCTTCGCCTTCGAGGTGATCCTGACCGCCCTTTTCGTCTTCATCGTCCTGCGGGTGACCTCGGCGACGGCCAATGCGGCCACGGCGGCCATCGCCATCGGCCTGACCCTGACCGTGGTCCACCTGCTCGGCATCCCGGTCACCGGCACGTCGGTGAACCCGGCCCGCAGCCTCGGCCCGGCCCTGATCGCCGGCGGATCGGCCCTGAGCCAGGTCTGGCTGTTCATCGTGGCCCCTCTGGTGGGCGGTGTCCTCGCCGCCGGGCTGCACCGCCTGCTCTACCGCGAGGAAGACATCGGGCTGGCCGCCGAGGCGCAGCCGCCCGCCGCCGGCCGCGGCGCGGCCTGACGTCTGCTGCTCACCTGCGGGGGGTGATGCGGCCCCGGCCGGCGCCAGGTTGACTCAGCGTGAGGTCCTGCGGTGCGCCTTCTGGGGAGGGGGCTGGCATGCCGGCAGCGGAATACGAACCGGGCACAGCGTTCCCTGGCGTGATCGGCCGGACGGCAGATGAATCCCGCCCGGCCTGGCCCCGGCCGGTGCGCGCGGCCGCGGGTGCGCCGAATGTGCTGGTCATAGTGCTAGATGACACCGGGTTCGGGCAGCTGGGCTGCTATGGCAGCCCGATCGCCACCCCGAATCTGGATGCCCTGGCCGCCGGGGGGCTGCTGTACACGAACATGCACACGACGGCACTGTGCTCGCCGTCGCGCTCGTGCATTGTCACCGGCCGTAACCATCACGCGAACGCGACCGCGGCGGTCAACGAGATGGCTACCGGCTACCCGGGCTATAACGGCCAGATCCCGTTCGAGAACGGCTTTCTCTCGGAGATGCTGCTCGCGCACGGGTACAGCACCTACCTGATCGGCAAGTACCACCTGCTGCCGTCAGAGTTCGAGTCGGCGGCCGGGCCGTACGACCGCTGGCCGCTGGGGCGCGGGTTCGAGCGGTTCTACGGGTTCCTGGGTGGTGACACCAGCCAGTGGCACCCGGAGCTGGTCTATGACAACCACCAGATAGAGCCGCCGCGCAGCCCCGGGCAGGGCTATCACCTGACCGAGGACCTGGTCGACAAGGCGATCGGGTTCATCACCGACGCCAAGCAGGTCGCCCCGCACAAGCCGTTCTACCTGCACTTCTGCACCGGTGCCACGCACGCTCCGCACCATGTGCCCAAAGAGTGGGCCGACCGGTACGCGGGCCAGTTCGACGACGGCTGGTCCGCCTACCGGACGCGGGCGCTGGCCCGGCAGAAAGAACTCGGCGTCATGCCCGCGGATGCGGAGCTGTCGCGGGACGACCCGGACGTGCCGGACTGGGACTCGCTGTCGCCGGACGCGCGCAGGCTAGCGGCGCGGATGATGGAGGTGTTCGCCGGGTTCCTGTCCCACACCGACCACCACATCGGCCGCCTGCTCGATTACCTGAAGGAGACCGGCGAGTTCGGCAGCACGCTGATCATGGTGGTCTCCGACAACGGGGCCAGCCCCGAGGGCGGCCCCACCGGCACGACCAACGAGCTGCAGTTCTTCAACAACGCGCCGGAGACCCTGGAGGAAAGCCTGGCCCGGATCGACGAGCTGGGCGGTCCGGCGACGTTCAATCACTACCCGTGGGGGTGGACCTGGGCGGGCAATACGCCGTTCCGCCGGTGGAAGCGGGAAACCTACCGCGGCGGCACCAGCGACCCGTTCCTGGTTCACTGGCCGCAGGGCATCCGGGCACGCGGTGAGATCCGCACCCAGTTCGCGCACATCGTCGACATCGTGCCGACCGTCCTGGACGCGCTGGGCCTCACCCCGCCCGCCGCGATCCGGGGCGTGACCCAGTCCCCCATCCACGGCGTCAGCTTCGCCCCCACCTTCGACGACCCGGCCGCTCCCACCGCGCACCGCACCCAGTACTACGAGATGTTCGGCCACCGGGCCATCGACCACGACGGGTGGCGGGCGGTCTGCCCCTGGCCCGGCCCGTCGTTCACCGAGGCGGGCAAGCCGTTCGGCGCGCTGATCAGCGCCGCGACGCTCACCGATCTGGACGCCCACCACTGGGAGCTGTACCACGTTGATAGCGACCCGGCCGAGAACCATGACCTCGCCAATGCCCACCGCGACAAGCTCATCGAGCTGATCGCGATGTGGTACGCCGAAGCCGGCAAGTACAACGTGCTCCCGGTAGACGGCAGCGCCAACGAGCGGATCCTGGTGGAACGCCCGCAGGTCGCCGAGCCGCGAGCCGCGTACACCTACCGGCCCGGCACCCAGACCGTGGGATTCTTCGCCGCGCCGCGGGTGCTCAACCGGCCGCACGCCATCACTGCCGACGCCGACATCCCCGCGGGCGGGGCCGAGGGCGTCCTGATCTGCCAGGGCAGCAGCAGCGGTGGCTGGTCCTTCTACGTCAAGGACGGCAGGCTGTGCTACGCCCATAACTACCTCAGCCGCGCCACGTACCAGGTCCGCTCATCGGGCACGCTGCCCGCCGGGCGCCACCTGCTGCGGTTTGAGTTCGAGCCCGCCGGTGCCCCCGACATCCCGCACGGCAAAGGCACCCCCGGCCGCGCCCAGCTGTATCTCGACGGCCGGCTCATCGCCCAGGACCAGTTCCCGGTCACCACGCCCATCGGGTTCAACCCCGGCGGCCTCACCTGCGGTGCCAACCCGGGCTCCGCGGTCACTGCCGACTACACCGCCCCGTTCCGGTTCACCGGGACCCTGCGCACCGTCACCGTCGACCTCTCCGGCGAACTCATCACCGACACGGACAGCGAGATGCGCATGGCCATGGCACGCCAGTAACAAACGCGGACAAGATCCGGCCTATGAGGTGGACAGGTGACTGCGTCCGACGTGGCGCTGATAGGCGCCCTGATATTCGCGTGGGGCGCGCTGTCGGCCCGGCTGGAGCGGGCCGACGTCACCGCCCCGATCGTCTTCATCGGCGCGGGCCTGCTGCTCACCCACGGGCCGCTGGCCGTGCTCGGCATCGCCCCGGGCCCGGAGGCGGTGCGGGCCCTGGCGGAGGCGACCCTGGTCCTGGTGCTGTTCGCGGACGCGTCACGCGTCGATCTGGGTAAGCTCCGCGCGGACTGGACCCTGTACGCCCGGCTGCTGGCGGTTGGTCTTCCGCTGACCATAGGCCTCGGCACCCTGCTGGCGTTCGTGCTGCTGCCCACGGCGGACATCTGGCTGGCGCTGCTGGCCGGAGCGGCCCTGGCGCCGACCGACGCCGCCCTCGGCGCGGGCATGATCCTCAACCCGCTCGTCCCGGAGCGGATCCGCAGGCTGATCAACGTGGAGAGCGGGCTCAACGACGGCATCGCCACCCCGTTCGTGGCCGTCGCGCTGGCCGGGGCGGCAACGGCCGAGCACGCCGCGGGTCCGACCCCGCTGACCGCACTCGCAGAACTCGCCATCGGCCTGCTGGTCGGCGCGGCGGTGGGCAGCGCGGGCGGCTGGCTGCTCAGCCTTGCTCTCCGCCGCGGCTGGGCTGCTGGACCATCTGCGGCGCCGGCGGTGCTGGCGCTCGCGGCATGCGCCTACTCCTCCTCCCTCGCGCTGCACGGCAACGGCTTCATCGCCGCGTTCACCGGCGGGATCGCATTCGGCAGCACGGCCGGGCACCGCGGCGAAAGCCTGATGTCGTTCGTCGAGGACGCTGGCGGGCTGGTCTCGCTGCTGGTCTGGCTGGCCTTCGGTGCTGTCGCGGTGGCACCGGCAGTTACCGGCCTGACCTGGCAGGTCGCGCTTTACGCCGGGCTCAGCCTGACCATCATCCGGATGGCCCCGGTAGCTCTGGCCCTGGCCGGGTCCGGGCTCGGCCGGGCCGCTACGGCCTTCATCGGATGGTTCGGCCCGCGCGGCCTGGCCTCGGTTGTCTTCGGCCTGCTGGCCCTGGAGGAGCTCGGGCACGACGCAGCCGAGCCCGCCGTGACGGCTATCGGCGTGACCGTGGTACTCAGCGTCATCATCCACGGGGCAACCGCCGACCCGCTCGCCAGGCGGTACGGACCCAGCCTCATCCCGGCGCAGCACGACGCCATGGCCGCAACCGGGCCGCCGATGCCAGTACGACGGCTCACCCGCAAGGCCACCACACCCAGCCTCTGAGGCGCGAGCTCAGCGTGCAGGCGATCCGCGCCGATGCGATGACTAGTGCCCGCGTCAGGCAACGTTGGCCCGGCCGGTGCAGGCGACCTCGGTATCTGGCGCCCCGGCTCGTGGACCTGAACAGCCCCCGCTCGAACCACGAACCGCAGCCCGTGGCGTGGGGGTCCGGGGGCTCGGGCCCCCGGGAAAGCATCGCGGCCCGCGCGGAAGGTGGCCAACGGCCACCACCAGCACGGGCCGGCTCGTGGGCGATACTGGGATCGAACCAGTGACCTCCTCGGTGTGAACGAGGCGCTCTCCCGCTGAGCCAATCGCCCATCGCCCGGCCGGCTGCTCCTGCTCCGTTCCGGGCGGGTATCAGCGTAGCGCATCGAGGGCCCGCCTCGCCGCCGCCAGCCCGGCTGCGGCCATCCCGTGATCTTGAGCGCCGCCGCCCTGGCCAGCATCAGTTCCAGAGATTTTCGCCCGGGCTTCGCAGCATGTCCGCAGGTCCGGCGGATGATCACAAGGTGGCTGAAAATCCGCAATACGGGGAAATTTACAACTCCAATTCCTCTATTGCGCTGGCATGTAAACTGCCTATGCCTGGGGGGATCAGGGTGCGGTGCACGCACCCATCGGCTGCCCAGGCTGCATCAAACGCCCCATGGGAACCATGCTGCGGGCCTGCTGACCCTGATCAGCGGCACGCTTGGGGCACGCCTCAGCAAGCGAGCGAAGATCAGGATGCCGTACGTGGGACAGGCTGCGGGAACTTGGTTTGGCAGAGCCCACGCTCTGTTAAAAAATCGTAAGACGGTGGCGCGTCAGATTTGTTTCTTGGCTGCCGAGGTTACGACTGACCAAGTTCGCGGAATCTTATCTCCTGACAAGACTGAATGCGCAGCCACGTCAGCTCAGGACGGGCTGCCGCGTCGCCACTACGAAGCCCGGCTTTCCGGGACACGACAAGGCAGAGGTTTGCCGGATGATGAACCGCAGCGCGATAGTCTCCGCCGAGCTTGGGCTGATGCTCATAGTCCCGGACCACGACGCCGTACCCCTCGTGGCCAGCCTGTTCTACAGCGCAGACGACCCGTACGCAATTCGCATGGCTTTCCATGTCGGCATGGATGAGCCGGTCGAGTGGATATTCGCCCGGGACCTTCTGGCCGCCGGCCTTAAAGGGGCCGCCGGCGAAGGTGACGTCCGGGTGTGGCCCGGTTACCCGGACGGCCACGAGGTTCTTAACATCGCATTGTCGTCCCCGTTCGGGCAGGCTCACTTCGAGGCCCCGATGGCGGCTACCGCGGATTTCGTGCACCGCACGTACTCGGTGATCGCGGATGGCCGCGAAGACGAGTTCGTCGACCTCGACGGCGAGCTCGACGAACTGCTCTGGCGGGCCTGACCACGCCCCGGCCAGCCTGCGTCCGCGGCCGGGCCCGTGCCCATCAGGGGTACGGGCCCGGCCGCAGCTGCAGGGCCGCTGACCGCGCTGGAGACCGCGCCGCCGGCCGCGCTGAAGATCTCGCTGCAGACCGCTAATCCTCCCCAATGGCCCGGCCGGAATCGGGGTCAAAGAAATAAAGGCTGGCCGGGTCCACCGCCAGCTCTGCCGGCTCCCCCGGGCGCACCTGGCTGCGCGCCGAGACCCGCGCCGTCCACCGGGACTTCCCGCCGTCCAGCGCCGGCGCCCCGCCGTCCAGCGGCAGCGTCCCGCCGTCCAGCGGCAGCGCCGCCCCGCCGTCCAGCGCCAGCGCTGTCTCGTCCGCTTCCCCGCCGGGCAGGGCCTGGCTCAGCTCCGGGTGCTCGAGCGGCGGCGCGTCGATCGTGAAGATCACGTGGATCTCGCTGCCGAGATCCTCGGTCACCTCGGCCCGGGCCGCCAGCCGCGGCCAGCCCGGCTCGGCCAGCGCGCCGTCCTCGAAGTCCGCGGGCCGGACGCCAAGGATCAGCGAGCGCCCCACCCAGCCGCCCAGCGCCGGCCGCGCGGCCACCGCCTCAGCCGGCACCGGCAGCCGGTAGCCGGCGAACACCAGCGCCAGCCCGTCGTCGCGCACCAGCTCCGCGGCAGCGAAGTTCATCGCCGGGGACCCGATGAACCCCGCCACGAACAGATTGACCGGGGAACGGTACAGCTCCTGCGGCGGCCCGGCCTGCTGCAGCCGTCCCTCGTGCAGCACGCACACCCGCTGCCCCAGCGTCATCGCCTCGACCTGGTCGTGCGTGACGTACACGGTGGTCACGCCGAGCCGCGCGTGCAGCTGTGCCAGCGACGCCCGCATCGACACCCGCAGCTTCGCGTCCAGGTTGGACAGCGGCTCGTCCATCAGGAACGCCTGCGGCTCCCTGACGATCGCCCGGCCCATCGCCACCCGCTGCCGCTGCCCGCCGGACAGCGCGGCTGGCTTGCGGCCGAGCAGCTCCTCCAGGCCCAGCATCCGGGCCACCTGGCCGACCCGCTGCTTCACCTCCGGCTTCGGGGTCCGCCGCTGTTCCAGCCCGAAGGCCAGGTTCTGGGCCACGCTCATGTGCGGGTACAGCGCGTAGTTCTGGAACACCATCGCGATGTCCCGGTCCTTCGGCGGCAGCCCGTTGACCACCCGCCCGCCGATCGAGATCGAGCCCGCGGTGACCTCCTCGAGCCCCGCGATCGACCGCAGCGCCGTCGATTTCCCGCAGCCCGACGGGCCGACCAGGACCATGAACTCGCCGTCGCCGATCTCCAGGTTCAGCTCGTCGACGCCGCGGACGCCGCCCGGGTAGGTCTTGCTGACCTGATGCAGCACGATCTGGCCCATCGCCGTCACCCGTCCCCGAGCGCCGTGACCGACACCGGCGTGGTCAGCACCCGGCCCGCGCCGGCCCGCCGCTCGGGCCCGGTCAGCTCGACCTCGCCGTGCAGCCGCAGGTCGCCCGCGGACGACCCGATGGCCAGCTCGATCAGGCCGGGCTCCACGATCCGCGTCCCGGACAGGCCGTGGAACGCGGTCCGGTCGGCGTGCAGCCGGAACACCACCCGGCACGCGCCGCCCGGCGGCAGCGTGACCCGTGCGAACCCGGCCAGCGACCGGACCGGCCTGGTCACCTGCGCCACCGGATCGTGCAGGTACAGCTGGACGACCTCGGCCCCGGCCACCGCACCGGTGTTCCGCACCGTGCATGCGATCTCCGCCGCACCGTCCGTGCCGATCCGCGCTCGCACCTCGCCGCCGGGGCCATGGCCGGAGCCGGAGCCGGAGCCGGCCGCCGCACCGGCCGGCCCCGCGCCATTGCCCGTCTCCGCACCGGCCGGGCAGACCGCCAGATCCGAGTAGCCGAACGTGGTGTACGACAGGCCGTGCCCGAACGGGTACAGCGGCGTCGGGTCCGCCGAGCTGACGTCACTCCGGCTGGCCAGTGGGGGCGCCAGGTACCCGGACGGCGGGGCGTCGTGGTGCCGGGGCAGCTCCAGGGGCAGCTTTCCGCTGGGCACCACCCGGCCGGACAGCACCCCGGCCACCGCGGCCGGCCCCTCCTGGCCGGGAAAGAACGCCTGCACCACCGCGGCCAGCTGATCCACGACCGGTCCGAGCGCATACGGCCGCCCGGTGATCAGCACCGCCACCACCGGCGTCCCGGTCGCCACCAGCTCAGCGAGCAGGTCCGCCTGGACGCCGGGCAGCCGGAGGCTGCACGAGTCGCTGCCCTCCCCGCAGCTGCCGCGGCCGAACAGCCCGGCCAGGTCGCCGAGCACCGCGACCACGGTGTCCGCGGACCGCGCGCACTCGGCCGCCGCCGCGAACCCGGACCGGTCCTCGTCCCGCACCCCGCACCCGCGCGCGTGCTCGACCCGCGCCCCCGGCAGCTCCTGCCGCAGCGCGTCCAGGAACGGCGTCAGCGCCAGCCCAGGACCGGTCCCCGGGTGCGACACCAGCACGTGCCGCGGGAACGTGTAGGACCCGAACCCGGCCAGCGGGTCGTCGGCCAGCGGCCCGACCACCGCGATCCGGCCGCCGTCCGCCAGCGGCAGCGCCCCGGCCCCGTTGGCCAGCAGCACGACCGAGTGCTCGGCCAGCCGCCGGGCCAGCTCCCGCTGCGCGGGCGGGTCGAAATCGGCCGGCCCGCCGGTCGCCCCCGGCGGCCGCCGGGCATCCGCGCCAGCCGCACCGGCCGCGCCGTCGGCACCATCGGCATCACGAGCATCATCAAGCAGTCCCAGCTCGATTTTTTGACGGAGTACGCGACCTGCGGCCTGATCCACCAGCCCGACCGGAATCTGCCCGGAGGTAACCGCCTGGGCCAGCGGCGCCCCGAAGCACCGCGTGTTGGGCAGCTCGACGTCCACCCCGGCACGGAGCGCCAGCCCGGCCGCCTGGCCCTGCGACCCGGCCACCCCGTGCACCGCCTCCAGCAGCGATACCCCGTAGTAGTCGGACACCAGCACGCCGTCGAAGCCCAGCTCGTCCCGCAGGATCCCGGTGAGCAGCGCCTGGTCCGCGGCCGCGGGCACGCTGTCGTTGTCGGTGTAGGAGTGCATGACCGAGCGGGCGCCGCCCTCCCGCAGCGCCATCTCGAACGGGCTCAGGAACACGTCGGCGAACTCGCGCCCGCCGATGCTGACCGGCGCCATGTTCCTGCCCCCGCGCGACGCCGAGTACCCGGCGAAGTGCTTCAGCGTGGCGATCACCCCGGACGACTCCAGGCCCCGCACGTAGGCCGTGCCCAGCACGCCGACCAGGTACGGGTCGGCCGAGATGGTTTCCTCGACCCGGCCCCACCGCGGGTCCCGCGCCACGTCCAGGACCGGGGCCAGGCCCTGGTGGATGCCCACCGCGCGCATGCTGGCGCCGATCGCCGCGGCCATCAGCGTCACGGTCTCGGCGTCGAACGACGCGCCCCAGGCCAGCGGCGCCGGGAACGCGGTGGCCTTCCAGGCGGCCAGCCCGGTCAGGCACTCCTCATGGGCGATGGCCGGGATGCCGAACCGGCTCTGCGCCTTGATCTGGGCCTGCAGCCGGCTCAGCTGCGCCGTGCCGGCCTCCGGCTCCACCGGCCGCGTGCCGAACACCCGGGTCAGCTGGCCCAGGCCGTGCCGGATCATCTCGGTGAACGGCACCAGCCCGTCGGTGAACTCGCCCTGCATCGGGGCCGTGCCGGTGCCGTCCTCCGGCTCGCTCAGCCAAGCGCTGCCGAGCTGGCCCAGCTTCTCCTCCAGGGTCATCCGGGACAGCAGGTCGCAGACCCGTTCCGCGGCCGGGACCGACGGGTCCCGCCAGCGCTCGGCGGGCGCGGTGGCCGCGGCGGCCGCCGGCGGGGCACCGGCCGGGGCAGCAGCCAGGGGGTTCGTGTTCATCAGGGGGCAACCTCACACGGTCGGCGGGGCGGTCGATTCGCGGACGATCAGCTCGGTGGCGAGTTCCACGCGCTGGGTGCGCAGCGGCGTTCCCTCGATCAGGTCGCCCAGCATCCCGGCGGCCAGCCGGCCCATCTCGGCCAGCGGCTGGCGGACCGTGGTCAGCGGCGGCGAGACCCAGCGCGCCACCGGCAGGTCGTCGAACCCGACCACGGACAGGTCGCGCGGGATCACCATGCCGTGCTGGCGGGCCGCCTCGTAGACGCCGAGCGACTGCTGGTCGCTGCCGGCGAAGATCGCGGTGGGCGGATCGGCCAGGCTCAGCAGGTCGCTGCCGTGCCCGAAGCCGCCCTCGTGCTGGAAGTCGCCGTGCCGGACCAGGTCCGGGTCGAACGGCAGGCCGGCCCGCTCCAGCGCCGAGCGGTAGCCGTCCACCCGGGCCCGGCTGCACAGGTACTCGGCCGGGCCGGTGATCGCGCCGATCCGGCGGTGGCCCAGGCTCAGCAGGTGCTCGGTGGCGGCCATGCCGCCGGCCCAGTTGGTCGCGCCCACGCTGGGCAGGTCCGGCTCGGGCAGGCTGACCGGGTCGACCAGCACCAGCGGGATGCCCGCGTCGCGCACGTGCCGCAGCTGGGGCATGGTCAGCTCGGACGTCACCAGGATCACGCCGTCGCTGTCGTGGCTGGCCAGCGTGCTCGTCCAGGACGACGGCCGGGCGCTGGCGTGCCGCCCGGCGGAGACCGTGATGGCCGTGCCGTGGCTGGCGCCCCAGTCCTCCACGCCGCGCAGGATCTCCACCGCCCAGGGGCTGTCCAGGCCGTTGAAGATCAGGTCGACCAGGCCGGACCGGCGGCCGCGGCGCGGGCCCGGGCGCTGGTACTTGGCCTCGCCCAGCAGCCGCTCGACCAGGGCGCGGGTGCCCGGCGCCACGTCCGGGCGGCCGTTGACCACCTTGGACACCGTGGGCAGCGACACCCCCGCCTCGGCGGCGATGGCGGCCAGCGTGGGCCTCCGCGACCGGCTCGCAGCCGGGCCCGGCCCGGACTTGATCGGCTCACTGGTCGGCACGTTTCCTACCTCTCCGCCAGCCGGGCAGCCCCCGCGGCGCGGTCATGTCAGCTCCGGCATCCCGAAACTAATCGAACAGTATCGACACTCGCCCGTGCGGTCTACCGGCCGGTCCATCCTGCCCCGGAGCCCGCTCTGAGCGCAATACCCGCAGGTTAAGAGCGAACGAGGGACATAACGCCCTCATCGCGTAGCGAAGAAACAAGTCGGAAACAAGGGGTTGACCAGCAGTTGCCCGGGTTTCTACGATGACGGCACTTTGAAATATTGCCGAATCTTTCGGCATCGGCGGCGGCGGGCAGCGGACGGCCTGGCCGCCCAGACGGCCCACGCCCACGACACCCTCCCCCATTCGGCCCGTCATCAGGAGATGACCAGTATGCGCAGCACTCGCAAATACGCTGCCATGACCGCGGCAACCGCAGCGGCCCTCATCCTTGCTGCCTGTGGCGGTGGCAGCTCGGGCTCAAGCAGTGGCGGCAGCACCGGATCGAGCACCTCGAGCGGTCCCGTCACCCTCTCGTGGTGGAATAACGCCACCGCCAACCCGCTGAAGGGTGTCTACCTCGAGGCGATCAGAAACTACCACGCAACGCATCCGAAAGTTTCGATTACCAACGTCCCGATCCAGAACGAGCAGTTCCCGACCAAGATGCCGCTGGCCCTCCAGTCGAGCAACCCGCCGGACATCTTCCAGCAGTGGGGCGGCGGCCAGGAGGCCACCCAGCTGAAGTCCGGCAAGCTGGCCAACCTGACCAGCCAGGTGCCCGCGCTGATCAAGACGCTCGGCCCGGCGGCGCAGGGCTGGCAGGTCAACGGCCAGCAGTACGGCATCCCCTACGACCTGCACATGGTCGGCTTCTGGTACCGCAAGGACCTGTTCGCCAAGGCCGGCATCACCGGCCCGCCCACCACCATGGACCAGCTCAACGCCGACGTGACCAAGCTCAAGGCGGCGAACATCGTGCCGATCGCGGTGGGCAGCAAGGACCGCTGGCCGGACGCGTTCTACTGGGACTACTTTGTCGTCCGGGAATGCTCGGTCAGCCAGCTGCAGTCCGCCGTCAAGGCGATCTCGGCCAACTACCCGTGCTTCGTCAAGGCCGGCAACGACCTGAAGTCGTTCATGGCGACCAAGCCGTTCCAGACCGGCTTCCTGGGCACCCCGGCGCAGGTCGGCGCGGGCAGCTCGGCCGGCATGGTGGCGAACGGGAAGGCGGCCATGGAGCTCCAGGGCGACTGGGACCCCGGCGTGATGAGCTCGCTGTCCACCGACAAGAGCTTCATGAACAAGCTCGGCTGGTTCCCGTTCCCCGCGGTCAGCGGGGCGGCGGGCGACCCGAAGGTGCTGCTCGGCGGCGGTGACGGCTTCTCCTGCACGACCTCGGCACCCGAGCCGGCCTGCGCGGACTTCCTGGCCTACCTGGACAGCCCCGAGGTGCAGAAGAAGCTGGTCGCCACGGCCAACGTGGGCCTGCCCGCGAACCCGGCCGCGGCCTCCGCGCTGACCCTGCCCGCCGAGCGGCAGATCCTGCAGCTCAGCCAGGCGGCCCCGTACGTGCAGAACTACCTGGACATCGCCTACCCGACCAACGTGGGCCAGGCCCTCGACAACGCCGTGGCCGACTACTTCGCCGGCCAGGGCACGCCGCAGTCCATCGTCAGCACCATCGACCAGGCGGCTGCTCAGCAGTAATGAGCCGCCTCACGAGCGCCCCGGCCGCGGCGGGCACCGCCGCGGCCGGGGCCACCACCTCCCCCGGCCCCGCCCCCTGGCGTCCCCGGCGGACGCTGCCGCTGCGGCTGGGCCGCAAGCACGCCGAGCTGACCCTGCTGCTGACCCCGGCCGTGGCCCTGTTCGTGCTGTTCGTGCTGCTGCCGATCTGCATCGCGGCGTACTACGGCCTGTTCAACTGGAGCGGCTACGGGCCGCTGTCGGACTTCACCGGCGTGCACAACTACAGGCTCGTGCTGTCCGACCCGGTGTTCCGCGGGTCACTGCTGCACAACGTGATCATCGCGGTGCTGTCGCTGCTGGTGCAGCTCCCCATCAGCATCGCGCTGGCCCTGCTGCTGAACCGGCGGATCCGCGGCGGCACGTTCCTGCGGCTGGCCGTGTTCGCGCCGTACGTGCTGTCCGAGGCGACCACGGCCGTGCTGTGGCTGCTGATCCTTCAGCCCGGCGGGTTCGTCGACCAGGTCATGCGGGCGGTCGGGCTCGGCGGGCTGATCCATCCCTGGCTGGCCGACCCGGCGATCGTGCTCTACACCCTGTTCGCCGTGGTGACCTGGAAGTACATCGGGTTCGGCATCATCCTGCTGCTGGCCGGCCTGCAGGGCATCCCGGCCGAGCTGCGCGAGGCGGCCGCGATCGACGGCGCGTCCGCGTGGCAGACGACCCGGCGCATCACGCTGCCGCTGCTCGGCCCGACGATCCGGATCTGGGCCTTCCTGTCGATCATCGGCTCGCTGCAGCTGTTCGACATCGTGTGGATCATGACGATCGGCGGCCCGGCGAACGCGTCGAGCACGATGGTCACCTACATGATCCAGAACGGCTTCCGCAGCCTGGAATTCGGTTACGGCAGCGCGGTGGCGGTCATCCTGTTCGTCGTCAGCTTCGTATTCGCGCTGCTCTATCAGCGCTTCGCGCTGCGCCGGGACACCGCAGGCGCGCTGACCGGGGCGGTCGGATGAGCGCCGCGCCGCTCACCGCAGGCCCGGGCCCGGCTGCGCCCGCCCGGGCCGGCCGCCCCCGCCGGGCGAGGGCCATGGTGCCGCTCAGCTACCTCGCCGCGCTGGCCATCCTGGCCATCACGCTGGTCCCGCTGCTGTTCATCGTGATCGGCGGGTTCCGCACCTCGGCCCAGCTCAACGCCGCCCCGGCCGGCCTGCCGCACCCCTGGGTGCTGCACAACTACCTGTCGATCCTGGCCTCCGGCACGTTCTGGCAGAACCTGGCCAACAGCGCGGTGATCGCGGTGATCGCCACCGGCCTGGCCGTCGGCTTCGGCGCGATGGCCGCGTTCGCGCTGGCCCGGTACCGCTTCCGGGGCCGCGAGGGCTGGTACACGCTGTTCGCGATCGGCCTGCTGTTCCCCGCCAACGTGGCCTCGCTTCCGATCTACCTGCTGCTCAAGCAGGTCGGCATGCTGGACAGCCTGCTCGGCGTGGCACTGCCCGAGGCGGCGTTCTCACTGCCGTTCACGATCGTGATCCTGCGGCCGTTCATGCGCGCCATCCCCGGTGAGCTGCAGGACGCCGCGATGGTCGACGGGGCAACCCGGCTTCGGTTCTTCGTCCGGATCCTGCTGCCGCTGTCCCGGCCGGCCCTGATGACCGTGTCCGTGCTGGCCTTCGTCACCAGCTGGAACAACTACCTGCTGCCGTTCCTGGTGTTCACCAGCCAGAGCAAGTTCACGCTGCCGCTCGGGGTGGCCACGTTCCAGTCCACCTACTCCCAGGACACGGCGGCG
>DASVBE010000105.1:0-3823 GCA_036375995.1 Streptosporangiaceae bacterium
TGGCACACAGGTAACTCAGTGCCAGTGCGAGGTAACGACATGGATGCCACATGGGTGCGTTTCCTGTGGCGTGAGCCCTGCTGGAGCACGCGCGGCCGGGGCGCAACCGTCGCGATGTCACAACGCGACGGTGCTAAGGACGCGTCAGTTATTAACACGCTGGTTTGATCTTGGCGGGGATCTGGATGCCGTGTGCGGTGGCGTGGCGGCAGAGGTCCTCCAGGGTGGCGATCTGGTGCGGGGCGGGCTGGATGACGTGCCCGGCCTGGTGCAGGAGGCGGCGGATGCTGGCGGTGTAGCGGCTGGCGAGCTCGTGGCGGATGCCGAGCAGGGCGGCGATGGCGCGGCAGGGCAGGTGGTGGCGGTCGCGCAGGATGACGGCGAGCAGCTTGGCGGCCAGGGTGATGCGGGGGCGGCGGCCGGTGCCGGGGGCCTGGCGGCGGGGGCGGTAGCCGCGTCGCCGGTCCAGGGCGGCTTCGCGCAGGCCGGCGGCGGGGCCGGCCAGGGATGCGGCCAGGGCGTCGAAGGCGGGGCCGGTCATGCCGGTGATGGCCGGGTGGATCAGCCAGGCCAGGTCAGGTGGCGGCGGGGCGGGCGGGGGCGTGCCGGGGAGCGCGGCGGGGGCGGGGAGCAGGGTGTAGTTCCACTCGCCGTGCCAGTAATGGGCCACGGCGGGTAACGCGTCCAGCTCGGCGTTGCTGACCTTGACCTTGGCGGGGTAGGCGCCGTCATCGAGCTCGGCATGCACTTTGAGGCCGGTGCGGGTGGCGGCCGCGGCGATGCTGTTCACGATGACCTCGTGGCTGGCCAGCGGGCGGCCGCGCCAGTTCATGGTGATGCGGGAGAACAGCCGGTGCTCGATCTTGTTCCACTTGGAGGTGCCGGGCGGGAAGTGGCAGCAGGTGATCTCCAGCCCGGTTTCCCGGGCCAGGCCGGCCAGGCCCGTCTTCCAGGCCCGGGTCCGGTAGCCGTTGGACCCGCCGGCGTCGGCGGTGATCAGCAGCCGCCGCGCGGCCGGGTAGTCGGCGCGGCCCCGCGCCTGCCACCAGCGGCGGATCGACTCGATGGCGAACGCGGCGGTGTCGCGGTCGGTGCCCACGCTCACCCAGCCGGCGTCCGCGGCCAGGTCGTAGATCCCGTACGGGGTCACCTTCCCGCCGCCGGGCCCGGGGAAGTCATGATCGCGGACCCGCACCGGATCCCCCTGGGGCCGCCAGGTGCGCCCCGGGCTGGCGTACTGCCCCACCTGCTCCTTCTTCTTCGCGTCCACGCTGATCACCGGGTCCCCCGAGGCCAGGTGCGCCCGGGCCTGCTCGCTGATGTACCGGAACTGGCCGTCCCGGTCCGGGTGCTGCTTCCCCTCGATCACCTTGGCGTTGGCCTGCAGGCTGAACCCCTGCGCCTTCAGCAGCTGGTGCACCGTCTCCGCCGAGACCTGGTGCCCCTGCCGCCTCAGCTCCCCGGCCAGCGCCCGGACCCCCTTGCCCGTCCACCGCAGCGGCGATTCCGGGTCGCCCCGCTCCTCCGGCTCTACCAGCGCCAGCAGCGCCGGGACCAGCCCCGGATCGGTCCCGGCCAGCTTCTTGCGGCCCCCGCCCGGCCGGCGGGCCCGGTCCAGCGGGTCCTCCCCGGACTCCAGCTCCCGCGCCCCCGCCGACACCGTCGCCTCCGCGAGCCCGGCCGCCGCGGCCACCAGCCGGATCCCGCCATGACCCAGCGCCCGCGCCTCAGCGCCCGCCAGCAGCCGCCGCTGCCGCTCATCCAGATGCGGGAAGATACTCCCGAACTTCGCCGCCAGCATCTCCCGCGTCACCGTTAAATCACCCATAGCACACCAGCATCCCAGAACCCGCGAAGCCAAGGGTTATCTTCTGACGCGTCCATAGAACCGTCGCAATGTGACATGGGTGCATTTCCTTTGGGGGAAATCAGGCGGCGAGGGTGTAGCTGCGGGGGTAGTTTCGTTCGTGCTCTTGGTGGAGGTGCCAGGCCCAGTAGGCGTCCCAGTCGCCGTTGGCGGTGATGGCGCGGAGCTGGAGGATGGCCTCGGCGGTCTGGACGCCCCAGCGGGCGCCGGTGATGTCCATGCGGTCCTTGACCAGGTGGCGGCAGGCACCTTCGATGACGCCGGTGGAGATCGGCCATCCGGCCGCCAGCGCCGCGGGGTAGTCCAGGTACGGGGCCTTGGCCTCCAGGTAGGCCGCGGTCCTGGCCGCGGTCTTGCGCTCGGGCCTGCTCAGGCCGGGGGCGGCGTCGCGCAGGGCGGCGGCGATGTCAGCGGCGCCGGCGGCGCCGGCGGCCAGGAGCTGGGTGGCGCGGGCGCGGACCCAGGGCCCGGCGTCCGGGCTGGCCTTGGGGAAGAAGCACCAGGCGGCGTCCCACAGGTGCTCGGTGACGTGGATCAGGTCGATGATGATCGTGACGGCGTGGCCGCGGGCGGCGGCTTCTGCCTGGAGGCGGGTGATCTGGCCGGTGTTCCCGTCGGCCAGCGCGATCCAGGCCGCCTGGCGGGCGGGGTCGCGGCGGTCGGCCTCGGCGAACACGGCGGCGATGACCTCGCCAGCGGCCGCGGCGATGCCGGCGGTCAGCCACTTGTGCCGGGCCTTCGGCCCGGGGGCCCGCGGGGCCGGCCCCGTGATGTCGCCCGCGGTGCGGGGGGCCGGGGTGATGACATAGACGGCGCCGGTCTCGGCCATCCGCTTGCGGGTGCGGACCTCGCCTTGCGATAGCCGCCCGTCCTGTTTCGGGACGGACTTGCGGGCGAGCTGCTCCGCGCGCGGGCGCAGCTGCCCGGGCCGCATCCGGACCCCCTTGGCGTCGCACGACAGCACCAGCACCTGCCCCGGACCGATCCGCGGGCGCGGGCGGCTGGCATAGAAACCCGCGGAATCACAGGCAGCCTGCCGGACCAGCTGCTGGGCCTGCCGCGTGCCCAGCGCGCACCCGGTCCGCCCGGTGACCTGCGCGCAGGCGGCCGCCAGCGACCCGCGCACCGTCCCGCACGCCGCCATCTCCGCCAGCCCGTGCGAGTGCCTGCCCGCCGGCAGGCCCAGCTGCTCATCGGCCGGGTGCACCCGGCAGGCGCCCGGCGCCCGGTAGGCGATCCGGGACATCACGACCGGCCCGAGCACCGTGGACAGCTGCCGTGTCCGCCCCGCCTCAGCCCAGGTCCGGGTGATCCCGTCCGGGCCGGCCACCCGGGCCAGCCGCGGCTCTGCCGCCGCCCGGGCATCTAGGTGATCTTGCAGCAGCAGCCGCGCGATCTCCCGCCCCCGCGCCGTCAGCTTCTCTTCCAGCCCGGCCAGCCCCAGCCCGGCCGCTTCTGCCCCGGCCAGCCACTGCTCCGCCCGCGCGAACGCCTCCCGCGACCGCACGAAAGCACCATCATCCACGTACCCTGACATCGGGCTCCTCCTGTCCGTTCCGGGTCCCTTGACAAACCGGAACGTAACAGGACGGAGCCCTCCCGGCACCAGCCCCCGCACGCCAGCCAGCACCGCAAGACCAGGCAGCGCTCCCTCCAAAGGAAACGCACCCATGTGGCAACGCGACGGTTACGGGTCTGGCCCCCGGGCTGGTTCCGGGGGGCGGACGGGGCCGCCGGGGCCGATGTTGCTGGCGGGACGGGGTGCGCGCGGCCGGCCCGGCCGCACTGGCTATCCCGCACCGAGAGGCCGCCCGAGGAAGCCGTCACCAGCCGCCGCGCCGCCTAGCGCGCGACGATCGTGACGATGAAGCGGTCCTTGACCGCGCAGGACCTGACGGGGTACGCCGTGCCGGCGGAATTCGCGACCGCCCGGCACGGCGGCCGGACCGACGTCAC
>DASVBE010000127.1:0-13128 GCA_036375995.1 Streptosporangiaceae bacterium
GCAGGCCGGCCTGGGCCTGGTTGGTGCGGGGGCCGGGGGGAACCGGGCCATGGCCGGTGCCGCCGCGCCGCCCGGCTTCCCGGGCGTGGCCGCCCGGCCCAGGCGGCGGCTGCCTTCGGGAGCGCCGCTGCTCCAGCGATGTGACCACCGCGCTCCCCGAGATGCCGATTGCCGTGCAGGCAGCGGCAAAGGCCAGCAGAAGCGCCAGGGGAGCCCAGGACTCATAGGAAGGATTGGCGCCCGGGACGCCGCGGTAGTGGCCGTCGTCCGAAACCAGGAGAACCCAGACCCACATGGCGGCGGCCGCGATGATCAGGCAGGCGCCCGACGTGGCGGCCGCCCTGGCCAGCGGCCAGCGGCGGACCGGGGCGGGCGGGCGCGCCGGCCTGGCTGCGGACGGGCGGGGCGGGATGTCGGCGGTGAGCGCGGCCAGGTCGGCATAGGTCCGCGCGGCGAGCGCCTGGCCCGCTCGCGCGTCGAGCTCGCCCTTGGTCAGCTGGCCGTGCACGAACGCGGTTTTCAGCGTGTCGATCGCCTGTTCGCGGTCGGCGTGGCCCGCTCTGAGCCGCCCGGGGCCCGCCGCTGCCGGGTCCTGCGGTCCGGTCATCACCGGCACCTCCCCGCTCGCACAATGCAGGTCAAGCGTAGCGCGGCAGCTTTCCGGGCGGCCATGCGCGAGCAAGAGCCCCTTGCCGCCAGGGGCCCGTACGCTGAGCCCTGTCGCACACCCTCCGCGATCATGCGGCGCGGGACTGGCGCCTACGGCGAGCCAGCCGGGGCCGGGTCTTCGTCCTGGCCGGCGAAGCGCAGGTAGGCGGGCTCCAGCAGCGCAGCCAGGTCCTGGCCGCGGATCAGCACGTCCGGCGGCTCGAAGGCGCGCAGCAGCAGTCCCGGCGGCGCCGCCGGGACTGGCGGCAGCGCCCGCAACCGCGCCGGACTCAGCCCCGCCGACCAGAAACCGCCCAGCGTCCCGGCCAGCGGCGGGTCCGCCGGCTCGGCCACCGCCGCCTCCGGGCCCAAGCCCGGTTCCGCGCCCTCGGCCCCCGTCCTCCGGCCGCGCAGGGCGGTGAGCAGCTCGTCCCGCCCCTTCCCGCGCCAGGCCAGCACGTCGAACGGGTCGTCGTCGAACCGCTCGGCCAGCACGTAGCAGACCGCGGCCAGGTGCTTGCACGGCACTTCCCAGTCCGGGCACGAGCAGGACATCTCCAGGTCACGCCAGCCGCGCGGGAACAGCGGCGTCCCGCACCCGGCAAACACCTGCTCGATCTCGGCCGGCATCTCCCCGGCCAGCAGCCGCGCGCGGAACACGGCCTGCTCCCCCAGCGCACCGATCACCCGCTGCCACTGCGCGGTGGTCAGCGGCAGGACCTGGATGCGCACGCGATACGGGTTCTCCCGGGAGCCCTGCACGCTGGCGTCGACGTAGCCGGACCGCACGGTCAGCCACAGCACCTGGCCGCGCCGGGCGTAGTTGCGGCCCCGGGACAGCCGCCCGGTCGTGCAGAACGATTCCAGCACGTCGATGAACCGCCGCGACCACCAGCGCTCGCCGATCGAGCCGCGCTTGCTGCGCGCCTGGATGCCGCCGGTGACCGGGCGCGGCCGGGACGGCTCCGGCCAGCCACCCGGCGGCCACCGGCCACCCGGCTGCGACCGCCCGCCGCTGGCTGGGCGGCTCACGCGGACACCGCTTCCGGCCCGAGGGCGACGACCTTGCGCAGGTCAGCGACGGACAACTCGGTCAGCCAGCTTTCCCCGGTGCCGACGATCCGCTCCGCGAGGGCCTTCTTCTCCTCGATCATCGCGTCGATCTTCTCCTCGACCGTGCCGACGCAGACGAACTTGCGGACCTGCACGTTGCGGCGCTGGCCGATGCGGAAGGCCCGGTCGGTGGCCTGGTCCTCCACGGCCGGGTTCCACCACCGGTCGACGTGGATCACGTGGCTGGCGGCGGTCAGATTCAGGCCCGTGCCGCCTGCCTTCAGCGACAAGAGGAACACCGCAGGCTGCGTAATCCCGGAAAATCGCGCCACCATTACGTCGCGCTGCTTCCTGGGAGTGCCCCCGTGCAGCCAGAACACGGGGCAGCCCAGCCGGGCGGCCAGGTGCGGCTGCAGCATCCGGCCGAACTCGGCGTACTGCGTGAAGCACAGCGCCTTCTCGCCGCCGGCCACCACCTCGTCGCAGATCTCCTCCAGCCGCGCCAGCTTGCCGGACCGGCCCGGCAGCCGGGAGCCGTCGCCGAGCAGGTGCGCCGGGTGGTTGCAGACCTGCTTGAGCTTGGCCATCGTGGCCAGCACCAGCCCGCGCCGCTCGATACCCTCGGCGGCCTCGATCCTGGCCAGCATGTCGGTGACCGTGGCCTGGTACAGGGACGCCTGCTCGGGCGTCAGATTGCACCAGACCTTCATCTCCAGTTTGTCCGGCAGGTCGGCGATGATCGACCGGTCGGTCTTGAGCCGGCGGAGGATGAACGGGCCGGTGACCAGCTTGAGCCGCTCCGTCGCGGCTTCGTCGCCGTTCCGCTCGATCGGCACTGAGTATTTTTTACGGAACTTCTCCGCGGGCCCCAGCAGCCCCGGGCTGGTGAATTCCATGATCGACCAGAGGTCCGCGAGCCGGTTCTCCACCGGAGTCCCGGTCAGCGCTATCCGGCTGACCGCGGGCAGGCTGCGGACCGCCTGCGCCTGGCGGGTCGCGGCGTTCTTGATGTTCTGCGCCTCGTCGCAGATCACCCGGTGCCAGGTGACCTGGCGGAGCGCCTCGCGGTCCCTGGTCGCGACCCCGTAACTGGTGATCACCAGGTCGGCGGCGGCGACCGCGGCGCTGAGCTCCTCGCCGGTGAGCCGGCCGGCGCCGTGGTGGGTGTGCACGCTCAGCTGCGGGGTGAACTGAGCCGCCTCGCGTTCCCAGTTGCCCACCACCGACATCGGGCAGACCAAGAGTGACGGGCCAGGCGCCGGTCTTGTGCTGCCGTCGGCGTCGGTGTCTGCTTCTGTTCCCGCCTGTACGACGTGCTCGTCCTGTTCCCTGGCCAGCAGCGCGAGCAGTTGGATGGTCTTGCCCAGGCCCATGTCGTCGGCCAGCACGCCGCCCAGGCCCAGGCTGCCGAGGAAGGACAGCCAGGCCAGGCCGCGTTCCTGGTACGGCCGCAGCAGCCCGCGGAACGAGTGCGGGGTGCGGGCCGGCTCCAGCCGCTGCCCGTCCCGGCTGGCCAGCAGGTCGCCCAGCCATCCGTCGGCGCTGATGCCGGTCACCGGAAGGTCATCGCCGGTGCCGTGCAGCCCGGCCGACAGCAGGTCGCCGGCCCGCATCTGGCCGGCCTGCGCGCCGCGCTGTTCCATGAACCGGACGGCGGCCTTGAGCTGGTCCTGGGTCAGCTCGACCCACTGGCCGCGCAGCCGTACCAGCGGGACCTTGAGCCGGGCCAGCTCCTCGAGCTCGGCCGGGTCCAGCGGGACGTCGCCGAGGGCCAGCTCGTAGCGGAAGCTGACCATGTCGGCCAGGCCGAACATGGGCTTGCCGGTGGCGGTGCTGCCCGGCGCGGCCGGCGTCGAGCGGGCGCTGATCCGCAGGCCGAGGCGCCGCTGCCGGGCCCAGTCCGGGAGCAGGACGCCGAACCCGGCGCCGGACAGCAGCGGCCCGGCCTCGCGGACGAACTTCCATGCCCCGGCGGTGTCCAGGCTGACCGCGGCGGGCGCGGCGGTGCGCAGTTCGGCGTCCAGCTCGGGGAACAGCCGTGATGCGCGGCCGAGCCCGGTGAGAAGCTCTTCCTCGGGGTAACCGATCCCGGGTCCGCGGCTGGCCGGCCCGCCACCCCAGCCGCTCACCGCCCCGTCCCAGATATCGGATGCCGGCAGCACGAGACTCGGATCGTCGGCCGACTGCAGGGCAAACTCCACCGCCCAGTCCCGCCTGCCCGTAACTTCCTCGCTAACCACATTGGCCTGATCAGCCACAGCGGCCACGCTGGACTCATCAGCCTCGGTGGCCGCGTCAGCCTCGGGCTCGTCGAGGGGCGGCTCGATCAGGCGGAAGCAGGTACGCACCGGCCCCGGCGGGACCTGCGCCGCGGCGTGCCACGCCGCCAGGTCGGCCGCCAGCACCGCAGCCTCGTCCTCGTCCGCTGGCCCGCTTACCTCGAACGCCGGGTCGGCGCTGGTCAGCGCGGCCGCCCAGCGCTCGGTCACGCTGATCTTCGCGGGCCGCCGGCCACGCCGCGGCGGCAGGAGGCCGATCGCCGGATCGGCGGCCAGGCTGGCCCGGGCGGCCGCGTCGGTGAGCGCGTCGAGCAGGCTGGCGAGCACCGCGGCGCCCGGCTCACCCGCCTCGCTGGTGGCCCGGCACACCGGCGGCATGGCCTGAGCCAGTTCCCTGACCCGCTGCGCATCGGCGCCCGACACCACTGGCCGCCACCGAGCCGCATAGCTCCCAGGAGCAGCTTCCGACGCGGTCAGCGAGCCCGGCGCGGCGAGCCTGGTCAGGGCGGGCAGCAGGCGGCCGCGGGCGGCTAGGTCAGCCGCCAGCGCGGCACACGCGGCCAGGTAGGGCACCGACTGGCCGAAGATCACCTCGTCGGGCGCGTCCCCGCTGTTGGTCAGCTCGCCGTCCGGCCCGATCGGGAGCAGGGCATCGTCGGACCCGGCAGGGTGGCCGGCCGTGGCGTCGTGTCCGAGGCCGGCGAGCAGCGGCAGCGTGGCCGGCGCCGGGAAGCTGAGCACCGGGATCCGCCAGGCGCATAGGGTCACCCGGCCACCGCCGCGGGCCGCGGCCAGCCAGGTGCCGTCCGCGGGCGCCGTGGCCAGCTCGGGCGAGGGCTGCGGGCCAGCCGCGGTGCCGGGCAGCCACAGGACCAGCTCGCCTTCAGTGCCCGACCAGGCCAGCTCGGCGGCCTCACCGGGCAGCCCGGCCAGCCCCGCAGCGAGCGCCGCCGGGCTGGCCGCGCCGGGATGCGGCCGTGCCTCCGCCGGCCCGGCCCGGCCAACCGGGACCGGGGCTGGCTGGGTAGCGTCCTCGGCCCACAGCAGCAGGGCGCCATCTGCCCAGATGCCATGGATCGCCAGCATGCCCGTGTCTCCGTGTGTGCCGTCCGGCCGTGTGCTGCATGGCGCTATTCCGCCTGCCGTGCCGACCAGATCGCGCTGGCCGACTGAGAGCACGCTAGCAACGCCGGCCGACGGTTAGGGGCCGCCCCCGTATCCCGGCACCAGTGTGCTGACGGGGTGGAGCGGGGCGGCCGCGTTCTCCGGGCGGCCGCCCCGCTTTATCCCGCCAGCACACCCAAATCCGGGCCCCGGCAGGCATCAGGCGACGTAAGGCTCCGCGCCGGAATCCGTGGTCATCGGGCGGCCGACCGCGTCCCAGCCGAGCATTCCGTCGGTGACGTTGAGCGCCTCCCAGCCGGCCCCGATCAGGGCCGCGGCCGCGCGGGCCGAGCGGTGCCCGGACCGGCAGATGATGTAGACGCTGCTGTCCTTGGGGATCTCGGCGGCGCGGAGGCCAAGCTGGCTGAGCGGGATGTGCCGGGCGCTGGGCGCGTGGCCCGCGGCCCATTCTTCCGGTTCCCTGACGTCGACAAGAAGCGCATCGTCGGGCACTCCGGACGCGGGTACTCCGGGGACCGTTCCATCCCGCATATTCACCTAGCCGCTCCTCTCACGAGGCCCAATGGCCCCCCTCGCCTCAACCCTAGAACGATTGCTGCCTGAATACGGACGATTGCTGTAGGTCACATCGATGACGTCCGCGCCTTCCGGGAATCTTCCCGGCCGGCGGGCCCGTTGGGCCTGAAGTGATCATCAGAACCGCCCTGCCCGCCGAGCTTCCCGAGATCGGAGACATCCGGGTGGCCGCCTACCGGGCCGACAGTTTCCTGTCCGCAACCTCCCAGTACGCCGCGATCCTGCACGACCTGGGCCAGGACGGCAATGGTGACGTGCTGGTCGCGGCGGACGGCGACGGGCGACTGCTGGGCACGGTCATGCTCCAGTACTGGCCCAGCCAGGGCGGCGCGATGCACGGTCCCGGCGAGGCCGAGATCCGGGCCCTGGCGGTCCGTCCCACCGCCCGCGGCCGGGGCGCCGGGAACGCCCTGCTGACCGCGATCATCGAGCACGCCGCCGCACACAGAGTCGAGCACCTGGTCCTGGCCACGCTGCCGGCCATGCGCACGGCGCACCGGATGTATGAGAAGGCCGGCTTCGCCCGGCTGCCGGAACGCGACTGGGCTCCCGGCGACTCCCAGTCCCACGAGCGCCTGATGGTCTTCGGCCTCCGCCTGAAGGCCGGCCAGGAAGCGCCTTCATGATCCGTCCGCCTTTTCGTCGCCAGAGCAAGCCAAAAGGCTGACGGATCATGGGCGCCCGGCTCAGGAGCCCTGGCGGCCGGCTTCCTTGTTCGCAGCCGCGTCCGTCGCGGCCGCGCCGGTCGACACCCGGCCCGGCGCAGCCGCCCCGTCCGGCCCGGCAGATGGCCCGGTCTTCGCCGGGGGCGCCGCCGCCTTGTCCGCGGCCAGGTTGACCTTGCGCAGGTGCTTGGTCATCGACCGGAACAGGAAGAAGATGGCCAGCCCCATCCCGGCCACGACCAGGAAGCCAATAGCCCCAGGCGCCGCCGAGCTTGCCGCGGACTGGCCCGCGGCTAGCAGGAACACGCGTTCACCTTCTCCCGGATCCCCACGAACAGGTCGTTCTCCGGCTTCTCAGTATCCACCAGCGACCGGGCGAGGTGATAATCCTCGGTCGGCCAGGCGGCCCGCTGCGCGTCAGTCGGGCAGGCGAACCAGCCGCCGTGCGGGTCGATCTGAGTGGCGTGCGCGATCAGCGCCTGGTCGCGGACCTCGAAGTAATCGCCGCACGGCACCAGCGTGGTGATCTCCCACGCCCGCCGGTCAGCGTTCTCCTCGGCCTTGGCCAGCCGCTCGGCGTACGGCGACTCCAGGCCGAGGCGGAGCATCTCGTTGTGCAGCGCCTCGAACCGGGCCCGGTGGAACGTCACGAAGTAGTACAGCTTCAGCGGCTGCCACGGCTCGCCCAGGCCCGGATACCGGTCCGGGTCGGCAGCGGCCTCGAAGGCCTCCACCGAGACCCGGTGGGTCATCACGTGGTCCGGGTGCGGGTAGCCGCCGTTCTCGTCGTAGGTCAGGATCACGTGCGGCCGGAACTCGCGGACCGCCTGCACCAGCGGGGCGGCCGCAACGTCCAGCGGCTGCACCGCGAAGCAGTCCTCGGGCAGCGGCGGCAGCGGGTCACCCTCGGGCAGGCCGGAGTCGATGAACCCGAGGAACCGCTGCTGGACGCCGAGGATCTCGCGGGCCCTGGCCATCTCGGCGCGCCGGACCCCGGCCAGGTCGGCCCGGATCTCCGGCCTCTCCATGGCCTTGTTCAGGATGTCACCGCGCTCGCCGCCGGTCAGCGTACAGACCAGGACGTCCACGCCCTCCCGGACGTAGCGGGCCATGGTCGCGGCGCCCTTGCTCGACTCGTCGTCCGGGTGCGCGTGCACCGCCATCAGCCGCAGATCCCCGGTGCTACCGGAAGCCTGGGCTGGGACGGTGACCGCACCGCGGGCGGCACGGCCAGCTGGGTCAAAGGTGACGGCAGACAAGAACGTAACCCCTTCAGTACCTCGATGGTGAAAGGGCCCGCCCCGGGGCGTGCCACCGCCCGGTAACGGCGAACCCGGCTCTGCGCGGTGCGAGCCAAGAGGTCATTGTGCAGCACAACACGGCCGCGGCGCGCCGTCATTCCCGCCGCCCGGCCGGCCAGATTCCGGCCGGGCGGCCGGCCGGTTTCGTAACCGGAAGTCATTGCGTGTGTGCCGAGCGCAGAGCTGGGAACACTGTGCCTACCAGGCTCCACGGGCCTGCTCTCCCCCCGCCTGACGCGGCCTGTTTCCCGTACCCCGTGCGGGATCCCGGGCAACGATGCAGGTAACCGGGACGACGCGCCCAGCGAGCCGGTGGCATTGACAGGTGCGAAGTACTAACGGAGCCTTGTTAGCCTCGACTGACTGCCCCCAGGGCCCCGCCGGGGCCCGGCGGATCCCCCGATCCGCATCCGCACGCGAGGAGTACCCGTGACCGAAACCCGAGACGACACCGTCACCTGGCTGACGCAGGAGGCGTATGACCGGCTCAAGTCGGAGCTGGACTACCTTTCCGGGCCGGGCCGCGCTGAGATCGCTAAGAAGATCGAGCAGGCCAGGGGTGAAGGTGATCTGCGGGAGAACGGGGGCTATCACGCCGCGAAAGAGGAGCAGGGCAAGCAGGCCGCCCGCATCCACCAGATCCAGTCGATCCTGGACAGCTCGATGGTGGGCGAGCCGCCCCGCACCGACGGCGTGGTCGGCCCCGGGATGACCGTGACCGTCCGGTTCACCGGTGACGACGACGAGGTGACGTTCCTGCTCGCCTCCCGTGAGGAGAGCGGCGCGCCGATCGACGTCTACTCACCGCGGTCCCCGCTGGGCGCCGCGATCATGGGCAAGAAGGTCGGCGAGAGCGCCACCTACAGCCTGCCCAACGGCCGCGCCCTCACCGTGGAGATCCTGGAGGCGGTCCCCTACGGGGGGATCTGAGCAGTAAGCCCGGGCGGTGCGGGGACCTCCCCGCACCGCCCGGGCCCTTTTTGCTGCCTGGCCGCGCCGCGCTCAGCCGACCAGCTCGGGAGCCTCGGCCGGGGCCGACGGCTCGGCGTCCGGCCGGCCGCGCAGCGGGATCTCCTTGATGAACAGGGACACCACGAACGCCGCGGCCATCGCCGGGATCGCCCAGATGAACACCGTGTCGATCGCGTGCGCGATGGCCACGAACAGGTCGTGCTTGATCGGCGCGGGCAGCACGTTGACCGTGGCCGGGTTGAACTGGCCGTTGGAGACGTGCAGGCCCGCGCTCGCGCCGGGACGGGCGGCGGACAGCGAGCCGGTCAGCTCCCTGGCGAACAGCGCGCCGAACACCGACACGCCAATCGAGCCGCCGATCTGCTGGAAGAAGATCCGCGAGCTGCTGGCCACGCCGATGTCCTTCAGCTCCACGCTGTTCTGCGCCATCAGCGAGGTGGTCTGCATGAGCAGGCCCATGCCCAGGCCGAGGACGACGAAGAACAGCCCCGAGGTGACCCGGCTGGTGGCCGGGCCGAGCTGGGTCAGCAGGAACATGCCCACGCCCATGCCGGCCGAGCCGACGACCGGAAGGATCTTGTAGCGGCCGGTCCTGCTGGTCACCTGGCCGGCAATGATCGAGGTGACCATGACGCCGATCATCATCGGGGTCAGCAGCAGGCCGCTGACCGTGGCCGAGGCGCCCTGCACGGTCTGCTGGTACAGCGGCAGGAACGTGATCGCGCCGAACATCGCCAGGCCGACCAGGAAGCTGAGCACGGCCACCAGCGAGAAGTTCCTGATCCGGAACAGGTGCAGCGGCAGCATCGGCTCCACCGCGCGGGACTCGGCCCACAGGAACGCGGCCACCGCGGCCACGCCGACCGCGGCCAGGCCGGTGATCTCCGGGGAACCCCACGCGTACTGGCTGCCGCCCCAGGTGGTGACCAGCACGATGGCGGTCGCGGCGACGGCCAGCAGGGCGGCGCCGAGATAGTCGATGACATGCTCGGTCCGGTGCGCCGGCAGCTTCAGGACGCGGGACAGGTAGACCAGCGTGGCGCCGCCGAGGGGCAGGTTGATGTAGAACACCCAGCGCCAGGAGAAGTGGTCGGTGATGAACCCGCCGGCCAGCGGGCCGCCGATCGTGGCGATCATCATCACGGCCATGATGTAGCCCATGTACTTGCCGCGCTCGCGCGGCGAGACCAGCTCACCCAGGATCGCGATGGCGCCCACCATCAGGCCGCCGGCGCCCAGGCCCTGCAGCGCGCGGAACGCGATCAGCATGGCCATGGACTGGGCCAGGCCGGACAGCGCGGAGCCGGCCAGGAAGATCACGATCGCGGTGATGAACAGCTTCTTGCGGCCGTACAGGTCGCCGAGCTTGCCGTACAGCGGCGTGGTCACGGTCGCCGCCAGCACGTAGGCCGTAACCACCCAGGACAGGTGCGCTACCCCGCCGAGCTCGCCGACGATCCGCGGCAGCGCGGTCCCGACGATGAGCTGGTCGAGCATGGCCAGCAGGATGGCCATCAGCAGTCCGGGCAGGATGATCTTGATCTCGCGGGGGGACGCCAGGCCGGGAGCCGCCGCCGCGGCCGCGGGCTGGGTGTCTGCCATGGGTCAGGGCCCTTCTGTTGCTCTGTTGCGCGCGACTAGCCGGCCCTGGATCTGGCACCTGCGTGCGGGCTCCCGCTGCGGTTACTGCCTAACCTGCCGACCGGCTAGTATTACTCGTGAATCGTAGGTGACTTACTTACCGGCCGTCAAGTAAATTAGCGGCCATGAGCAGGATGCGGCACTCACCATGACTGACACCGCGGCCACGCCGGTTGTGACGGCCGAGCCGGCCGGGCCGGCCAGCGCGGCGACCGAGCGGACCGACGGGCGCAGCCGGCGCGGGACCCGGGCCCGGATCCAGGCTGTCGCGGTCGAGATGTTCACCGAGCACGGCTACGAGAAGACCTCGCTGCGCGAGATCGCCGAGGCCCTCGGGGTGACCAAGGCCGCGCTGTACTACCACTTCAAGTCCAAGGAAGACATCGTCCGCAGCCTGGTCGAGGACTACTTCGGCCGGATCGACGCGCTGGTCTCCTGGGGCGAGAACGAGCCGCCAGGGCCCGCCACGCGGGCCGAGATCCTGCGCCGGTACGTGGCCATCGTGGAGGAGGGCGAGGCCGCGTTCCGGATGCTGCACCAGAACCAGGCCGCCATCAAGAGCCTGGCCGGCTCGAAGAACACCGGCGAGCTGTTCCGCGAGCGGCTGGGCCTGCTGATCGCGCTGCTGACCGGCCCCGGCGCGGGGCTCGAAGACCGGCTCCGCGCGGCGATGGCCCTCGGCGGGATCAGCATGGGCTGGATGGTGTTCTCCGAGGAGGAGCCGGACCGCTCCCGCCTCAGCGCCGCCGTCCTCCAGGTCGCCAGCGAGATCGCCGGCTAACCCTCCCCGCGCGCCCTGACCGAGACCAGCGAGTACGCCTTCTCCGCCCGGCTGGCCGCCGCCCTGGCCAGCTAGCCCGCCGCGGCCGCGGCCGCATGCACCAGCGGCAGGACCCGGTACCGGACCGGGGCGTCAAGGGCGATCACGGTGGCCGTCCGCACCACGCCGTTGACCTCGACGATCGCGTCGACGACCCGCTGCAGGTCCGCATTGGTGCGGGCCACCACCCGGCAGAGCATGTCCCCGGCCCCGGTGATCGTGTGCACCTCGAGGATCTCCGGGATCGCCGCCAGCCCGGCCGCGACCGGGTCATGGCCGCGCGCCTGGCGGATCTCCAGCGTGATGAACGCGGTCACCCCGTAGCCCAGCGCCGCCGGGTCGACGTCCGGCCCGTAGCCGGTGATCACGCCCCGCTCGCCCATCCGGTCCAGCCGGGCCTGCACGGTGCCGCGGGCCACGCCCAGCCGCCGGGACGCCTCGAGCATGCCGATCCGCGGCTCCCCGGTGAGCAGCCCGATCAGCCCCGCATCCAGATCGTCCACCTTCGCTCCCTCCAGGTTGTACAGAGATCCAGGGCCCGCGCCGCAAACATCGTACAAAATGCATAATGGTCAGCTGCAGAGTTGCACAACTTGCAGGCACAAGCCCATGCTGCGCTTAGCTACCGGAAGGAGCGAGCAGATGCGCAGCACAGCCAGCCCCAGCACCACGGACCCGTTCCCGGTCACCGGGATGGACGCGGTCGTGTTCGCGGTCGGCAACGCCCGGCAGGCCGCGCACTATTACTCCTCCGCGTTCGGCCTGCGCTGCGTGGCGTACCGCGGCCCGGAGACCGGCTGCCGCGACGAGACGTCCTACGTGCTCGAGTCCGGCGGCGTGCGGCTCGAGCTGCGCGCCCCGGTCACCGCTGGCACCAAGCTGGCCCAGCACGTGGCCGCGCACGGCGACGGCGTCATCGACCTGGCCATCGGCGTCCCGTCGGCGGAGGCCGCGTACGAGTACGCCATCGCCCACGGCGCCCGCGGGCTGACCGAGCCGTACGTCACCGAGGACGAGCAGGGCAAGGTCGTGCTGGCCGCCATCGCCGCGTTCGGCGACACCCGCCACACGCTGGTCGAGCGATCTGCCTACAGCGGGCCCTACCTGCCCGGTTACCACGCGGCCGAGCCGCTGGTCAGGCCGCCGGCCCGGGCCATGTTCACCGGCATCGACCACTGCGTCGGCAACGTCGAACTGGGCCGCATGGACGAATGGGTCGGCTTCTACCGCCGCGTGATGGCCTTTACGAACATGAAGGAGTTCGTCGGCGACGACATCGCCACGGAGTACTCCGCGCTGATGAGCAAGGTGGTCGCGGACGGCAGCCGCAAGGTCAAGTTCCCTATCAACGAACCTGCCCCCGGCAAGCGAGCGTCTCAGATCGACGAGTTCCTGACGTATTACGGTGGTCCTGGCGTGCAGCACATCGCGCTGGCCACGGACGACATCGTGGCGGCGGTCCGGTTCATGCGCGCGGCCGGTGTCGACTTCCTGGACACGCCCCCCAGTTACTACGACACGCTGGGCGACTGGGCGGGCGAGACCCGGGTCACCGTCGATGAGCTGCGGGAGCTGAGCATCCTGGCGGACCGGGACGAGGACGGCTACCTGCTGCAGATCTTCACCAAGCCGGTGCAGGACCGGCCCACGGTGTTCTTCGAGCTGATCGAGCGGCACGGGTCGCAGGGCTTCGGCAAGGGCAACTTCAAGGCGCTGTTCGAGGCCATCGAGCGCGAGCAGGCGCGGCGCGGGAACCTGTAACGGCCGGTTAGCTGAAGATCAGTGTGTAGCCGGCCGCGCGGAGCTGGCCGATGACCGTGTCGGCGTGCCCCGGGCCGCGGGTTTCCACCTGCAGCAAGACCTCGACCTCGCCGATCCGCAGGTGCGGCGAGAACCGGGCGTGCACCACGTCGAGCACGTTCGCGCCCAGGCTGGCCAGCTCGGTGAGCAGGGTGGCCAGCGCGCCGGGCTGGTCCGGCAGGCGGCAGCGGAAGCTCAGGTAGCGGCCGGCCGCGGACAGCCCGCGGCGGAGGAGCTTGTCCAGCAGC